>DASZHQ010000047.1:0-11458 GCA_035937715.1 Steroidobacteraceae bacterium
AGCCACACGAGCGCGGCCCAGGCGGCGACGTTCTGATCGAGCTGCGCCCGGTCCACCTTGTCGAGGGTGTCGTCGGCGGTGTGATGGATATCGAAGTAGCGCGTGCCGTCCTGGCCCAGCAAAAAAGCCGGCACGCCCGCCTTCGCCGAGGGGCCGACGTCGGCGCCCACCTCCTGCGGGGGATGAGGCGCGAGCAGAACGCCGATCGGCGTCAACACCCGCAGCGTCATTTTCGCAAACTCACTGTCCGCTGCCGCCTGCGGCAGCGCGAGGCGGTAGATGCGTTCCGTGCCGAAGTCGCTCTCGCCGGTGAGCACGTGACTCGCCAGCTCCGCCTGATGATTGCGGACATAGGAATTGCCGCCGAACGCCCCGCCGGGCGGGTCGGGCTGGGCCACCTCCTCGGCGCCGAAAAGCACGACCCGTACCGTGCGGCGCGGGCGGTGCGGCAGGTCGCGGATGAGTTTCGCCGCCGCGGTGATGATCGCCATGCCGGCGCCGTCATCGGTCGCACCGGTCCCCTGGTCCCAGCTGTCGAGGTGCGCACCCAGCAGCACGACTTCCTCCGGACGCTCGCGGCCGCGCACCTCGGCGATCACGTTCTGTGAATGCGCGTCCCGTACATAGGAGGCGTCCGAGAACAACCGCACGCGCACGCCGAGCCCGAGTGCGGCGAGGCGCTCGATCTGATCCGCATCGGGGTTGCTGAGCGCGAAGGCCGGCACCGGCACCCGCCCGTCCACGTAGCGCGCGGTGCCCGTGTGCGCCAGGCGATGGTTGTCCGTGCCCACCGAGCGCAACAGGAACGCGATCGCTCCGCGCCGCGCGGCCTCCGCCGGCCCGTCGGTGCGGATCGGCACCGCGGCGCCGTAACCCTCGCCGTCCTGGGCGCGCACCGTGCGCTGCGTCACGAGCGCGATCCTGCCGCTGAGCGAGCCGGGAGGAGCGGCCTTGAGATCCTCCAGCGTCGGGAAGATGGCCACCTCAGCCTCGAGCCCGCCGGCCGGGGTCGGCGGAGTCTCGCCGAGCGCCGCAACCACCAGCGGCTGCGCGGGCGGGCCTATCAGCTGCGCGCTCTCCGTGCCGCGCACCCAGGCGGTGAGCGGGAAGGTTTCCATGTGCACATTCTCGAAGCCGAGCGCCTTGAGCCGCGCCACCGCCCACTCGGCGGCCTGTTGCTCGCTGAGCGAACCCGCCGGGCGCGGGCCGAAGCGGGTGGTGAGCTCGCTCACCCACGAATAGGCGATGGTGTGTCCGGCCATCGCGGCATCGCGCAGCTGCGCGGCGACGGCTTCAGGCGCGGGCGTCGCGGCGATGGCACGCGGCGCAGCACAGAGCAGCAGTGCGGCGGCGAGGTTCAGTGCGCGGCCGATGGTGGCGGGAACGCAAAGCGGGTGAGGCACGGGCGCCCCTTCCTTCCCTGTTGGCGAGCGCGCATTCTACGTAAAGCGCCGCAGCGCGCACCAGTCAGATTCGGACCACCATCTACTTCGGCAGTTGCGCGATCGGCAGCGGTTGCGCGAGATAGAAGCCCTGTGCGAAATCCACGCCGAGGCGCCTGAGGTCGGTGAGCACCGCCTCGCTCTCGACGCACTCGGCGATCGTCGCGATGTTGAGAGCACGCGCCACCTTGGCGATCGCCTCCACCATGCTGCGATTGACCGGCTCCTGCGCGATGGGGCCGATGAATTGCCCGTCGATTTTCAGGAAGTTCACCGGCAGCGTCTTCAGGTACAGGAACGAGGACACACCGGTGCCGAAGTCATCGAGCGCGAACTTGCACCCGCGGCGCTTGAGCTCGCCCATGACGTAGCGCGCGTTGGCGAGACTCGTGACCGCCGCGGTCTCGGTGATCTCGAAGCACAGTGCGCTTGCGATCGAGGGTTCCGCGACGCTCTGCAGCGCGAAATCCACGAACGACTGCTCATTGAGCGAGGCGCCCGAGAGGTTCACCGCCAGCAGCGGCAGGGAGAGCCCGCGCCGCAACCGCTCGCGCAGCAGCTCGATCGCCTGTCCCACCACCTGCCGATCGATGACCGACATGACGTTGTAGCGCTCGGCTGCCGGGAGGAACTCGCTCGGCGGCACGAGCTCGCCGTTGTCGTCGCGCAGCCGGACCGTGATCTCGTGAAAGGCGCGCTCGCCCGAGGAGCCGAGCGCCACAATCGGCTGGAAGAACAGTTCGAGACGCTTGTCCTCGACCGCGCGCGTGACGCGCGCCACCCAGTGCATCTCACGGTGACGGTCGGGTACGCCCTCGGCTTCGTAGACGTGAATGCGGTTGCGCCCGGCGTCCTTGGCAGCGTAGCAGGCGATGTCCGCCGCGCTCATGATGTTGGCAACGTTTTCGGTCTCGGCGCGGATCTGCACGATGCCGATGCTGGCACCCACCGACAGGGTGCTCGCACTCCACACGAAGCGAAAGTCGCGGATTGCCAGGCGCACCCCCTCGGCGATGCGGGTCGCCTGCTCGAGCGAGCAGCTCTCGAGCAGCACGCCGAACTCATCCCCGCCGAGGCGCGCGATGACGTCCGAGGCCCGCACACGCGTCTGCAGGAGTCCCGTCACGTCGCGCAGCAGCCGATCGCCGGCCTGGTGTCCGCAGGTGTCGTTGACCACTTTGAACTGGTCGAGGTCGATGTACAGCAATGCGTGCGGACCCGCACCGCGTTGTGCCGAGAGCAACGCCGCGTGCAGCCGAGTGTCGAATTCGCGTCGGTTGATCAGGCCGGTGAGCGCATCGTGACTGGCTTGATAGGACAGCGCGCGCTTCAGGCGCCGCTCGCGAGTGACATCGTGGAAGACCACGACGGCGCCGATGACGCGGCCGCCCCGGTCACAGATCGGCGCGGCGGATTCCTGGATCGCCACTTCGTGGCCGGAGCGCGTGATGAGCACCGCGTGATCGGCCGGCGCGCCGCTCTCGGAGCGGCCGAGCGCGCCGGAGAGCGAGTTCTCGATGGGCTCGCGGGTGAGCTCGTTGACGAGCTTCAGTACCGCACCGATCGGCTGCCCGCGCGCCTCGGCAAGACTCCAGGCGGTGAGGCTCTCCGCGACCGGGTTGATGTACTCGATGCACCCCTCGGCATCGGTGCTGATCACCGCATCTCCGATGGACTCGAGCGTCACCTGGGCGCGCTCTTTCTCGGCGAAGATCGCCTGCTCGGCGCGCTTGCGCTCGGTGATGTTGACGAGAGTGCCTTCGTAGCCGGCGATGCGGCCGTGCGCGTCGCAGATCAGCCGCGCGTTCTCCAGCGTCACCAGCTGCTGGCCATCACGCGTGCGCAGCAGGAATTCCGCGTCGCGGATCTCCCCCTCCGCCTCCACGCGCCGGGTGAACTCGGCGCGGTCGGCCGGGTTCCAGTAGAGCACCTCGGCCGAGGCAAGCGCGTACATCTCTTCCGCGCTCGAGTAGCCGAGCATCGCAACAAACGCCGGGTTGACCGAGAGCAGGCGGCCCTCGCGCGTGCTCTGGTAGACCCCCTCCGCGATGCTCTCGAACAGGCCGCGGAACTTGGCCTCGCTCCCGCGCAGCGCTTGCTCGGCGAGGTGCCGCTCGATGGCGATGCCGGCAAGCTGCGCGGCGCGCGCCATGATCTGCGCTTCGGGCGCGGACGGCAGCCCGACTTCCTCGCGGTACACGCCGAGCGCGCCCAGCAGCTTGCCGCCAGCGGCCTTGATCGGGGTCGACCAGGCCGCGCGCAGCTGCGCAGCGAGCGCCGCCGCGCGCTGCTCGGCCCAGAAGGGATCGGTGCCAATGTCGGGCACCAGCACCTGCCGGTCTAGATACACCGCGGCGGCGCAGGAGCCGTTACGGATGTCGATCCTGGCGTGCTCGAGCGCAGTGCGCAGCGCTTGCGGTAGCTGCGGGGCGATCATGTAGGAAAAGGCCTGTCGATCCTCGGCCAGGACACTCACACAGGAGATCGTGCCAGCCGCCGCGGACTCAATCAGGCGCGTGATCGAGCCCAGCACCTCGGCAAGGGGTGCGTTACGCGTGACCTGCTCGAATACCTTGCGTTCGGCAGCGGCGATCCGCTCGGCGCGCTTGCGCTCGGAGATGTCGGTGATGCTGCCGCGTACCAGGCGGCGGTGGGCGCTGGGCAGGCGCACCAGGCGAACTTCGCAGATGAACTCCTGGCCGGCGGCATCGCAATGGGTCCACTCGAACACCGGCACCTCGCCGGCGAGCGCCTGCTGGATGTAGCCGTGCGCGCGTTGCGCAGAAGGCGAACCATCGGACTGCAGCGCTGGGCTCAAGGTGAATGGGCCGCGCTCGAGGAGGCGCGCGCGCTCGAGTCCAAAGAGTCTCTGCGCGACGTCGTTCGCATCGACGAAGCAGCCAGTATCGACATCGAGCACCACGATGGCGTCCGGCGCGTGATCGACCAGCAGCCGATAGCGTGCCTCGCTGTCGCGCACGGCCTGCTCGGCCTCGCGCCGCTCGGTCACATCGCGCAGGCACAGCACGAACATTTCGCGGCGCGACAACGGCGCCTTGCTGACCGCGATCTCCGCGGGGAAGGCTTCGCCGCTCTTGCGGCGCGCCTGCAGCTCGCAGGCGGCGAGATCGAGCGCGGTGTCGCCCAGCGTTGCCGCGAGACGCCGCAGCGCATCGGGAATCGTTTCCCCGCTGCTCGCGATCTGCGGAAGCAGCAGATCGATGCGCTGCCCGAGCACTTCCGCCTCGTCATAGCCGAACACGCGTTCGCCGGTGGGGTTGAAGGTGCGAACCACCCCCTCCTCATCGACCGCGAGCACTACATCCTTGATGTGATCGAGGATGACCTGCAGCTGCTCGGAGCTCTGCTCATGCGCCTCGACCGCCAGCGCGCGCGCCTCATCCGCCATCAGGCGCATCGATTCGGCGATCCCGCGCCGCTCGCCGTCGAGCGAGTGGTAGTAGTCGTTGACCAGCTGCAGCAGCATCGCAACGTCAGGCTCGGCCCGGCCCGTGCGCAGCTGCAGTTCCCGCAGCTGCGCGCGCAACTGCGGGTGCAGCTCCGGGGGCTGCTCGCCCTGCGGCCGCGGCTCAGCCCTTACGAGCGTAGTGGTGGCGCCTCCCGCAGTTTCCTGAGTACCGGGACGCGGCCGAAGCGTCTGAGGATTTGACATAAGAAGGCGATCGGGGCCCAGCAAAGATCATACGGACCGGCCCGAAGCTTCCCCGTGAAGCCTCTCCCGATTCTGTCGAGTGGGGACGCGCGTCGAGGCGACGGCGGTAAGGGCCTATTGCGCCGCAGCAGTCGCGCGAGGGCGGCCCGCAGGCGGCTTCGCGGGCGACTCCGGGAGTCCCGCCCCCGCGATCAGCGGTATGGAGAAGGTCTCACTCGAGCCCTGGCCGGCCGAATCGACCGTGAGCAGGGCGCTGAGGATGAAGATGCCATCCCGGCGGGGAAGCACCTTGAGGGTGTGCCTGATGGTCGCGCCCTCCGCCGGCCGATCGGTGGCCGGAATCTGCGCGCCTTCCACCAGCTCGAGGCCCTCCTCAGTCACGATCTTGCCGGAGACACGGTCGATGCTCGCGGAGAGGGGTACCAGCGCCAGCTCGATATCGAGCGGGTGCGCAAGGTCGGGGCGCCCGTGCAGCTCAAATTTCACCTGCACGGGAACCGCGGCGGGCTTGTGCGCAGGGACTGCGCTCACCATGTTGCGCGAGAGCGTGTCGCTGGGGCTGGCGGGCTTGTGCGCCGGAGCCGCGACCGTGGGCGTCGTCCCGGCCGGCTCCTTCGAGCCGCAGGCGCAGAGGATGGCGGCAGTGAGCCACACGAAGGGATTTCGGGCCCGGTTGCACATTCGCGGCACGCACAATAGCGCGTCTTTGCGGCCCGGCGCACGTGTGCAATCGGCATTTCGCTTCAAGGTGCGGCCTTCAGCGCTGCAGGATCGGGGGGTCGTCGATGGCCGGGATCTGCTCCAGCAGATCGAGCAGGTGACCCTCCCAGTAGCGCGGCTCGGCCGCCCAGGGAAATGCGCGCGGGAAGGCCGGGTCACTCCAGCGGTGCACCACCCAGGCCGCATGGTGCAGCATGCGCAGCGAGCGCAGCGGCTCGATCAGGGTCAGCTCCAGGAAATCGAAGTCGGCGAACTGCCGATAGCCCTCGAGCAGCTCCTGCCACTGGCGCTGCTGCTCGGCAGCCGGGCCCGCCAGCAACATCCACAGGTCCTGCACGCGCACCCCCATGGCGCAGTCGTCGAGGTCGACGAATACCGGGCCGTGCTCGTTCCATAGCAGATTCCCGAGGTGGCAGTCCCCGTGCAGGCGGATCTCGCGCGTGCCCGCCGCCGCCGTGAACGCGGCGCTGACGCGCTCGAGCAGCGCCCCGCTCACGGAGGAGTAGCGCTCGCGCAGCGCCGCCGGCAGCAGCTCGCTCGAGAGCACCTGTGCGCGTGCGTCCCAACCCAGGCGCTGCGCCCCGATATGCGGGCGCGCGGCGAAGGCGCGCGTGGCGCCGATCTGGTGCATGCGCGCCAGCGTGCGCCCCAGGATCTGCCGCGCGGCGGGCGCATCGAGCTCGGGGCTACGCCCGCGCATCCAGGGAAAGGCCGCGAAACGAAAGTCGCGGTACGTAAAGAGGGTCTGCCCGGCGATCGTGAGTGGGGCCGCCACCGGCAGCTCTGCGCTCGCGAGCTCGTGCGTGAAGCGATGCTCCTCGCCGATCTGCGCATCGCTCCAGCGCGCCGGGCGGTAGAACTTGAGCACCAGCTGACGCTCGCCCGCGCCGATCTGGTAGACGCGGTTTTCGTAGCTGTTGAGCGCGAACAGCCGCCCGTCGGGCTCGAGGCCGAAGGCCGCAGCGGCGTCCAGCACCACCTCGGGTCTCAGTTCCGAGAACGGCTGCAGGTCGCTGCCGCGGGTTTTGTTTATCATCCCTGCCCCATGAAGCACGGCACCATATTAGTCACGGGGGGCGCGGGCTACATCGGCAGTCATGTCGTGCTGCAGTTACGCGCGCGCGAGGAACGGGTGGTGATCCTCGATGACCTGTCGCGCGGCTTTCGCCAGGCAGTGCTCGACACACCGCTGGTCGTGGGCAAGGTCGGTGACCGCGACACGGTAATGCGGGTGCTCAAGGAGCATGGCGTCGATACGGTCATGCACTTCGCCGCCTACACCATAGTACCGGAGTCGGTGAGCGAGCCCCTGAAGTATTATGGCAACAACACCTGCTCGACCCGCTCGCTGCTCGAGTGCTGCGTCGAGGCCGGCGTGCGGCATTTCGTGTTTTCCTCCACCGCCGCCGTGTACGGCATACCCGCAGGCGGGGTCGCCGCGGAGGACACACCCACTGCGCCGATAAATCCGTACGGCACGTCTAAGCTCATGTCGGAGTGGATGCTCGCGAGCGTCGCGCACGCCTCGTCCCTCACCTACTCCGCCCTGCGCTATTTCAACGTGGCTGGCTCGGACCCGCGCGGTCGCATCGGCCAGGCGACACCCAACGCAACCCTTCTCGTCAAGGTCGCCTGCGAGGTAGCCGTTGGCCGGCGCGCACAGATGTCGATTTTTGGCACCGACTACCCCACCCCGGACGGAACTGGCGTGCGCGACTATATCCATGTCGAGGACCTGGCCGCCGCCCACGTGGATGCCCTCGCCTACCTGCGCGGCGGCGGCCCCTCCACCACGCTCAACGTCGGCTACGGGCACGGTTACAGTGTGCGTGAAGTGCTGGCGGCCGTGGAGCGGGTGTCGGGCAGAAAGCTCGCCGTGCGCGAGGAGCCGCGCCGGCCCGGGGACCCTCCCACACTGGTGGCGCGTGCCGAACGCGTACGCCACGAGCTCGGCTGGCAACCACGGCTCGACGACCTCGATACTATCGTGCGCACCGCGTACGTCTGGGAGCAGCGGCTGCTGCGCGACCCATGGTGAACCCCAGCGGCGCAGGTTGCATGGTAAGACGCGTCGGGAGCTCGCCCGGTAGAATGGCCCTTTAATGCAGTGGGCCCGACCCAAGTCATTGAGCGGACTGATGCTGCTCGGCCTGGCGTTGATCGCCGTGCCACTGCTGGTCGCCATCCTGACCGCGGTATTGCAGATCCGGGATCTCGCCGAGACGGGCCAGAAAATCGTCCTGCAGGGCGTGACCGGCGCCCGCGCCAGCCAGGCGCTGTTCGGTCAGATTGCCTCGCTCGAGCGCACCGCACGCCTCCACGAGGTGCTGAACGACCCGAAGCTCCTTGACCTCTACCGCACGCAGGATGAGCGCCTGAGCGGCACGCGCGAGCAGCTGCAGCGGCTCACCACCAGCCCGGCGCGCCAGACCCTGCAGGAGCTCGGGCAGTTGCAGGAGAGCATCCGGGCCACGGTCATGAGCACCCCCGCCGGCACGGGCGCCGCGTTGGCCTCGGACCTGTCCGAGCGCTTCGCGCAGCTGTCTGCGCTCGTCGAGCGCGTGGCGCAGCAGAGCAACGCCCAGGTGGACGCCGAGGTCGCCGCGCTCGAGGAGCGCACGCTCGACGCGCGCAGGCGCCTGCTATGGCAGGCGGCACTGCTGCTGCCGCTAGCGGTCATCGCGGTTTTCGTGTTGACCGTCGGGGTGGGCCGGCCGCTGCGGCAACTCGACCGCGGCATCAGCGAGCTCGGCGAGGGGACCTTCACCAATCCGATCGCCGTCGGCGGACCCCACGACCTGGAGCGGCTCGGGAGGCAGCTCGAATGGCTGCGCCAGCGCCTGCTCGAGCTCGCGCACGAGCGCAACCGCTTCCTGCGTCACATGTCGCACGAGCTCAAGACGCCGCTCGCCAACATCCGCGAAGGCACGGAGCTGCTGATGGACGGAGCGGTGGGCGAGCTCGATTCCAACCAGCGCGAGGTCGCCGCGATCCTGCGCGAGAACGGCATCAAGCTGCAGCGCATGATCGAGAATCTGCTGTCCTTCAGCGCCTGGCAGACCTCGAGCGTGGGTCTGGAGGCCACCGAATTCCGACTGCGCCCCCTGGTGAAGCAGGTCCTGGAGAACCAGCAGCTGACGCTCCTCTCCCAGCGCGTACGCCTCGACGTGCGCGTCGACGACCTGACGCTGGTGGCCGACCGCGGCAAGATCCGCCTGATCCTCGAGAATCTGGTATCGAACGCCGTCAAGTACTCCCCCAAGGGGGGCACCATTTATCTGCAGGCCCGCGCCGCGGGCCCGCATCTGGTGCTCGACGTGGCCGACAGCGGTCCGGGCATCCCGGTCGAAGACCGCGCCCACGTGTTCGAGGCCTTTTACACCGGCCGCGCGGCCCGGAGCACGGCAGTCAAGGGCACAGGCATCGGGCTCTCGGTGGTGCTCGAGTTCGTGGCGGCGCATGGTGGCACTGTGCAGATCATCGACGGTGAGTACCCCGGCGCGCACTTCCGCATCACCATGCCCATCCGCGCCACGAGCGGCGACCGCCCGGCCAAGAGTGAAACGAAGGCGCATGCGCACGCGGCCTGAGGTGCGGACGCCCGGCGCGGTCGCGACCCGCAGCCGCGGGGGGCGTCGCAGTGCGTGGCGGGCCGGCGCCGTCGCTGCGCTGGCGGTGCTGGCCGCTTCCGGGTGCACCCTGATGTCCCAGCAGCCTCTCAGGGCGCCGGCGCCGGTGGTGAACTCCGCCGGGGCGAGCGCGGCGGTCCTCGCGGACTACCTGCAGCTGCTGCAGCGGCTGTTGCAGGCCCCCCCGGCCGAACAGGCGGAGATCGTGGCCAGCGCACAGCGAGAGTACGACGCCGCGCCGACCCCGAGCCGTGAGCTGAAGCTGGCACTGATTCTCGGCACGCCCGGCCATCCCGCCGCCCGCCTGCCCAAGGCCCAGGCGCTGCTGCGCGAGCTGCTGGCGAACCCGGAAATGCTCCTGCCCGCGGAGCGGGCGCTCGCCTTCCTGGAGCTCTCGCAAATCGACGACCATTTGACGCTCGAGGGGGAAAATCGCAGGCTGCAGGCGGATGTTGTCCGGGCCGACAGGGAGCGCACGGCGAACGCCAATCACCGTCTGCAGACCGAGTTGGATGAGAACGCCCGGCTGCGCAAGGACCTCGAGGAGGCACGCGCTAAGCTCGACGCCATCGCCAACATCGAGCGCTCGCTGAATGAGCGCAAACCCGGTAACACGGGGCGGTAAACCGTAAGCAAGGAAAACGATCTTGAACCAGACTGGTAAACGCAAGGCGCGTATTCTCGTGGTCGACGATGATCCGGGGCTGCTGCGCCTCCTCACCATCCGCCTGCGCGCGGAGAGTTACGACGTCGAGGCCGTGGAGAGCGCCGCGCAGGCGCTCGCTGCATCGAGCCGTTTCCGGCCCGATCTCGTGATCACTGACCTGCGCATGGACCAGATGGACGGTATCGGACTGCTGAAGGAATTGCAGACCCGCTGGCCGGGACTGAAGGTCATCATCCTCACGGCCCACGGCACCATTCCCGATGCCGTGCAGGCGACGCAGATGGGCGCATTCGGCTTTCTCACCAAGCCGGTCGACAAGCAGGAGCTGCTCGACCAGGTGCAAAAGGCGCTGCGCATCTCGGGCTTCGGCGCCTCGGACGAGGACTGGCGCGCGGAGATCATCACGCGCAGCGCGGCGATGGAGGAGAAGCTCGCGCAGGCTCACATGGTGGCCGGGACCGACGCGCGCGTGCTGGTCACCGGCGAGAGCGGCACCGGCAAAGAGCTGCTGGCGCGCGCCATCCATCGCGGCAGTCCGCGCCGCAACAAGCCCTTCGTGGCCATCAACTGCAGCGCCATGGCGGAAAACCTCCTGGAGTCGGAGCTCTTCGGCCATGAGAAGGGCTCCTTCACCGGCGCGACGCGTGCGCATCGCGGCCTCTTCATGGCAGCCGATGGCGGGACCCTCATGCTCGATGAGATCGGCGACATGCCGATGCGGCTGCAGGTGAAGCTGCTGCGCGTGCTGCAGGAGAACGTCATCCGTCCGGTGGGCAGCACCGATGCCATCCCGGTGAACGTGCGCGTCATCTCCGCCACGCACCGCGATCTGCAGCAGCTCATGGCGGGCGGACAGTTCCGTGAGGACCTCTATTACCGCCTGAACGTGGTGCATATCGAGATGCCCTCGCTCAACCGGCGCCGCGAGGACATTCCGCTTCTGGTGGCGCATTTTCTCGCGCAGATCGCCAAGGAGAGCGGCGTGCGCAAGATCTACGCGCCCGAGGCGGTGGAGCTGCTCGCCACCGCCGACTGGCCCGGCAACATCCGGCAGCTGCAGAACGTGGTGCGCCAGAACGTGGCCCTGTCGCAGACGCCCATCATTCCGGTGGAGCTGGTGCAGCAGTCGCTCGGCGGCACGCCCGGCCGGCTGCCCTCCTTCGATGAAGCGCGCGATGAGTTCACGCGCAGCTACCTCTCGCAGATCCTGCAGATCACCGGCGGGAATGTGAGTCAGGCGGCGCGCCTCGCGCGGCGCAACCGCACCGACTTCTACAAGCTCCTCGCGCGACACCAGCTGACGCCGGAGGAGTTCAAGCAGCGCTGA
>DASZHQ010000048.1:0-1886 GCA_035937715.1 Steroidobacteraceae bacterium
CGTGCGCGTCATGTTCGATGAGATCACGCGCATCCTGAACCATCTGATGTGGCTCGGCTCTCACGGGCTGGACATCGGGGCGATGACGGTGTTCCTGCTGTGCTTTAAGCAGCGCGAGGAACTCATGGACGTGTATGAGGCAGTGTCCGGTACGCGCATGCACGCGACCTACTACCGCCCGGGCGGGGTCTACCGGGATCTGCCGGATTCGATGCCGCGGTACCAGGCTTCCAAGTGGCGCTCGGCGAAGGACGCCGCGCGCATGAACGAGGCGCGCGCCGGCACGATGCTCGACTACATCCAGGCCTTCACCGACACCTTCCCCGCGGCCGTAGATGACTACGAGACGCTGCTCACGGATAACCGCATCTGGAAGCAGCGCACCGTCAATATCGGTGTCGTGGGTCCGGAGCGCGCGCTGCAGCTGGGCTTCTCCGGGCCCATGCTGCGCGGCTCGGGCATCGCCTGGGACCTGCGCAAGAAGCAGCCCTACGAGGTGTACGACCGCATGGACTTTGACGTGCCGGTGGGCCTAAACGGGGACTGCTACGACCGCTACCTCGTGCGGGTGGAGGAGATGCGCCAGGCGAACCGCATCGTGCGCCAATGCGTGGAGTGGCTGCGCGCGCATCCGGGTCCGGTCATGATCGATGACCGCAAAGTGCGCCCGCCCTCGCGCGAGGACATGAAAGAGGACATGGAATCGCTCATCCACCACTTCAAGTTCTTCACCGAAGGCTATGAGGTGCCCGCAGGGGAAACGTACGCGGCGATCGAGGCGCCCAAGGGCGAGTTCGGCGTGTACCTGATCTCCGACGGCGCCAATAAGCCCTACCGGCTCAAGTGTCGGGCGCCGGGCTTCCCGCACCTGGCGGCCCTCGAGGAGATGACGCGCGGCCACATGCTTGCGGACGTCGTCGCCGTCATCGGCACACAGGACATCGTGTTCGGGGAAATTGACCGGTGAGCACCGAGAGCCTCAGCGCCACCGGCGCACACAGCAAGATCGCGCTGCTCTCCGAGGAGACAAGGCGCGAGATCGATCACTGGGTGGCGAAGTTCCCGCCCGGGCGGCAGCGCTCCGCATGCATCGCCGCGCTGCGCGCGGCGCAGGAGCAGAACAACGGCTTCCTCACCCCTGAGCTCATGGACGCCATCGCCGCGTACCTGAAGCTCGCCCCGATCCAGGTGTACGAGGTCGCCAGCTTCTACTCGATGTTCGAGACCCATCCGTGCGGGCGCCATCACGTGAGCATCTGCACCAACATCTCCTGCCTCCTGAACGGTGGCGAGGAGCTGGTCGCGCACGCGGAGAAGCGGCTCGGCATCAAGCTGAACCAGAGCACCCCCGACGGACGCATCTTTCTTAAGCAGGAGCAGGAGTGTCTCGCCGCCTGCACCGGAGCGCCGATGATGATGGTCGATCACGTGTTTCACGAGCACTTAACGCCCGAGAAGCTCGATGCGATCCTGGACGCGCTCAAATGAGCGACTACGCCGACAAGATGAATCTTCTGGTGTTCGAGCCGCTGAAGCTCGAGCGCCCCTGGACGCTCGCCACCTACCGCTCGATCGGCGGCTACACGGTGTGGGAGCAGATCCTCAAGGACAAGCCGCCGCGCGAAGAGATCATCGACAAGGTCAAGGCCTCGGGCCTGCGCGGCCGCGGCGGCGCCGGTTTCCCGACCGGCACCAAGTGGAGCTTCATGCCGCGCAACTCCCCGGTGCAGAAGTACCTGGTGTGCAACTCCGATGAGAGCGAGCCGGGCACCTGCCACGATCGCGACATCCTGCGCTACAACCCGCACGCCGTCATCGAGGGGCTGGCGATCGGCGGCTACGCCACTAACACCACCGTGGCCTACAACTACATCCGCGGCGAATTC
>DASZHQ010000049.1:0-15305 GCA_035937715.1 Steroidobacteraceae bacterium
ATTATGCGCAGTTCACGCCTGTAGAGAGTAGCGCACGATCACGCGCACCACGCGGGCGTGCTCGGCGGACCAGTGCGCGAATCCCTGGCACACCTGCCGCACGCCCTCCGCGGGAGCGCCTTCGGAGTATTTTTCCGCGAACCGCGCCTGGCCCGACTCCTGCCCCGGCAGGAAGCGGCTCGCGCTCCAGGATGCATCCGAGTCGGCGGGGCGGCTGAAGAGGGCGATCTCGCTCACCGTGGCGTTCCCGGGGATGCTGGCGCAGAGCGTTACCGGGCTCGCCTCGGCCTCGGTGCAGGTGTGCGACGACGCCTGCGTCGGCGCGACGTCCGCCGTGAGCGCGGCGGGGGCGGCCGCGCCGGATGCGCTCACCCCAAGCCCGGGCCGACACGCTGGCACAGTCGCCATGACTACCACCCCGTCGGTGCCGATCCTGCGCAGCACACCGCTCTCGATCTCGGCGCGCTCGCTCCCGCGGGTGAGCTCGAGTTGGCTGGCGGTGCGGCTGATCTCGGCCACGCGCGCCTGCAGCTCGCGTTGCATCACCCCCTGCGCCGCCCGCTCACCGTTGGTAAGCCATTGGGAGAGCGCAAAACCCGACACCGCCGCCGCGCCGGCGATGACGAGCACGAGGATCAGCTGCACACGGCTCTTGCGGCGCGAGGCGGACGAGGAACTGCGGGCCGCCGCTTCCCTGAGCAGCGCGGAGCGAAGCTGCAGGAGCGAGGCGGAGAGCGTCGCGCTTCCCGCGATGATGGCGGCTAGGACTGAGTCGGGCATCAGCATGGCGCGGCCAGAAGCTCCGGGCGGCCACGCTAGCATGGGGCACGGCGGTGTTGCCCGTGCTCGCGCGCCGGAAGCGGAAAAACGCGATGCGGGTCACACGCCGCATGTCGGCGCCGGGCGACGCGCGCCCCTCTCGGCCCGGTTTTCCGCCAGCCAGCGCTCGAGCGGGCTCACGTCCGTCTTCAGCAGATGCAGGCCGAGCTTGGAGCGCCGCCACAGGATATCCTCGGCGCTGCGCGCGAACTCCTCGCGGCACAGGTACTCGAGCTCACTCTCGTACAGTTGCGGCAGAATCTGCGCACCCAGATCGGCGAGCGCCGCGGCGCCACCGAGCACGCGCTCGAGGCGCGTGCCGTAGGCATGCGCATAACGCCGCCGCAGCGCGGCGGGCAGCCAGGGGTAACGCCGCTCGAGGGTGCGCAGGAACACCGCCAGGCTTCCCTGCGGCAGATCTCCGCCCGGAAGCTTCGCGTGCGCGGTCCATGCCGAGGTGCTCGCCCCGAGCAAGGGCGCCAGCATGTTCACCGCATCCTCCGCCAGGCGGCGGTAGGTGGTGATCTTGCCGCCGAACACCGACAGCAGTGGCGCCGGATGGCGCTCGAGCTCGAGCGCGTAGTCACGCGTCACGCTCATCGGGTCGCTCGACTCGTCCGCCAGCAGCGGCCGCACCCCGGAATAGCTCCACAGCACATCGGCCGGCGTCAGCTGCTGCCTGAAGTAGCGGTTGGCGAGTGTGCACAGGTAGGACGCCTCGGCGGCGTCGATGCCGACCGCGGCCGGGTCGCCGTGATAATCGACGTCGGTGGTGCCGAGGAGCGTGAAGTCGTGCTCATAAGGGATCGCGAACACGATGCGCCGGTCTTCGTTCTGGAAGATGTAGGCGAAGCGATGCGTGAACAGCCGCGGCACAATAACGTGACTGCCCTTGACGAGACGCACCTGATGCGCCGTCCGCACCGGCGTGGCCTCGCTGACGAAGCGGCTCACCCACGGGCCGGTTGCGTTCACCACCGCGCGTGCCTCGACCACGCAATTGCCGGCCGCTCCCGCCAGCGTGGCGCGCCAGCCCCGCGGCTGCGGGGCGAGGCGCTCACAGCGGGTGCGGGTGAGGATGCTCGCGCCGCGTGCCTGCGCATCGAGCGCGTTGAGGACCACGAGCCGCGCGTCATCGGTCTGCCCGTCGGAGTACACGAACCCGCGCTGGTAGCCCTCCTTGAGCGGCGCGCCGGCGATGTGCGTGCGCAGGTCGATGGCGGAAGAAGCCGCGAGGCGCTCGCGGGTGGCGAGGTGATCGTAGAGAAACAGTCCCGCGCGGATCATCCATGCCGGGCGCAAGTGTGCGGCGTGGGGCATCACGAAATGCAGCGGACGCATGATGTGCGGCGCGGCGCCCAGCAGCACCTCGCGCTCCTTGAGTGCCTTGCGCACCAGCGAGAAATGAAACTCCTCCAGATAGCGCAGGCCGCCGTGGATCAGCTTGGTACTGGCGGAGGAGGTATGTGCGGCCAGGTCGTGCTGTTCGCACAGCAGCACCGCCAGGCCCCTGCCGGCGGCATCGCGGGCAATACCGGTGCCGTTGACGCCTCCGCCAACGACCAGCAGGTCGCAGCTTGCCGGGGGTGCGGCGCTCACGCCCGGCGCGGCGCCTGCCGTCCGTAATAGTCGGGGTAGTCGGGGGAGAGCCCCTTGAAGCGGCGGTGAATCCACAGGTACTGCTCGGGCACGCGCCGCACCTGCGCTTCGATCATGCGGTTGAAGCGCGCCGTATCCTCCGCGGGCGAGTCGCTCGGGAAGTTCTCCAGCGGCGGATGGATGACGGCGCGGTACCCCTGTGTTCCGGGCAGGCGCTCGAAGAAATAAGGCAGTACCGAGGCGCCCGACATGCGAGCCAGGCGCGAGGTGAGCGTGTTGGTGGCGGCGGGAATGCCGAACATCGGCACCATTTCCGCGCCCTTCTTGCGATAGCTCTGGTCGGGCGCATACCAGACACACCTGCCGTGCCGGAGCGCGGAGATGAAGGCGCGGATGTCCTCTTTCGGGATCGGATAGGCACCGTAGCCGGTGCGAAAGCGCTCGAGCGCGTAGGCGAGCACTTCGTTCTTAGTCGCGCGATACAGGAAGCCCGCCGGCGCGATGGACACGAGCGTGCGTCCGGCCATTTCCATCGAAGTGAAGTGGGCGGTGAGAACGATAACGCCGCGCTTGCGCGCCAGCGCGGCTCGCAAATGCTCGGCCCCCTCGATGCGCACGAGCTTGGCAAGCGGCGCCGGTGTGATCCACCAGGCCAGCGGGGTTTCCAGCAGTGCGATACCCAAGCTCGCGAAATGCGCATTGAGCAGCCGCTCGCGCCCCTCGGCAGACAGCTCCGGAAGGCACAACTCGATATTGCGTCGCGCGGTGCGAACGAAGCCGGGCGCCAGCCTGCGCACCACCGCCCCGAGCAGCCGCCCGAGCCGCACGATGGCGGCGTAGGGCAGCAACGCCAGCAGCCGCAACAAACCGAGCCCGGCCCACGTGACCCAATATCGTGGCGCGAGCAGGCGCAATCGCATGGGACCCCCTAAGGCCTGCGGGCAGGCCTTAGAGCGCGAGAATAACCTATCCCCGGCGGCCACTGTGATCCAATGCGGCGAATGCAGGCACGCTCCCTCAAGCGCCTGAGGCTTGCGGCCACAGGGCTCGCGCTTCTCGCAGCGCTCCTCGGCCCAAAGCTGTGGCAGCGCTCGAGCGCGCCGCGGCTTGAGCGCGCAGCGGAGCCTCGCTACGAGCCGCGCGAGCTCGTCCCCGGCGGCAACTCACCCCCGGCACCGCGTGTGGCGCCGGAGCTCGAGTCGCTCGATCGTGCGGGCCTGGAGGCCGCTGCCGCCTACGCCGGCGCGCACGGCTCGCGCGCGCTGATCGTCAGCCGCCACGATCACATCGTGTTCGAGCGCTACTGGCAGGGTAACGGCTTCGACACGCTCGCCGATGCGCAGTCCTTCACGCGGCTGCTGGCGGCGCTGGCGGTGGGAGTGGCGATTTCGCACCGCCTGATCGGCTGGCCGGATCAGCCCGTGGGCGCCTTCATCGGCGAGTGGCGCCAGGACCCGCGCGCTGCCATCACCGTGCGCAACCTCCTGCAGTCAAGCAGTGGGCTGGCGCGCCCGCAGCCAGCGCCACGCGGCACCGATCTCATCGCACCGCTCCTGCGCACTCCGCTGGCCACAGCGCCGGGCGGCACGCGCACCGAGCAGGCCACCGATCCGCAGCTCCTTGCGCTGGTGATTGAGCGCGCCGCGAAAGAGCGCTACGCCAGCTACCTGTCGCAGGTCCTGTGGCGACGCATCGGCGCGGCCGATGCCTGGTTGCGGCTCGAACGCCCCGGCGGGGCGGCGCACGCGGACTGCTGCATGCTCGCCCGCCAGGGCGACTGGATGCGCATCGGCGAGCTGCTGGTCAGGGATGGCAACTACCGCGGCGATGAAGTGATCCGTCCCGGGTGGCTGGCGCTGCTGCGCGCCCCTTCGCGGGCCGACCCGCACCACGGCGCTTACCTGCGGCTGGCAACGAGCCTCGCGCCCGGGGAGGATCCCTACCTCGCAGACGATCTTTTCCTCGTGGGAGGCGAGGGGGGTAATCGCCTGTGGCTCGTGCCCTCGCTGCAGCTGGCGATCCTGTGTACCGGCGCGCCTGCAGGCCGCGATGCCGCCTGGAGTGACAGCCGTGTTCCCAACCTGATCGTAGGCGCCGTGCGCGACCTGCGGCCGCGCTCACGGCTGCCGCCCGCGGACGTGTCGGCGCTCGTGCCCGGGCATTAGGACTTTGGCTGCTGCGGCGCGCGTCGCAGGCCACGCCCGCCTAAGCCGCGGCGGCACTCACTGCCACCTCGATCGCGCCATCGACGACGCGCACCGCATGGGTAGGCAGTGGCTGTACCGCGGGCGGCCCCAGGACCCGGCCGTCGCGGACATCGAACGACGCGCCGTGCAGCGGGCAGACCAGCCGCGTGGCCCGCAGCCGTCCCTCGCACAGCCGCGCATGCGCGTGCGTACAGATGTTGTCGAGCGCGAATAGGCCCTCGCGCGTGTGGCAGATCAGGATCTCGCGACCGCCGATGATACGGCTGCGCATCCCCCCCGCCGGAAGCTCGCTGAGCTTCAGCACCGCCTCGAACTGCGCCATGGGCTGCTACAACTCGATCTCGGTCTGGAAGATCGACACGGCCTGGCCGCTGATCCACACACTGGCGAGCTCCGTGCCGCTGAATTCCAGATCGATTTCGACCCGTCCGGGCCGGTGCAGCGAATGTCCCTGTATGCCGCAGAAGCCGGCGCGCTTGTCGCTGCGGCTGAGCACTCCCAGGTGCGCAAGGTAGGCCCCAAGCAGCCCGTGCGCGTTGCCGCTCACCGGATCCTCGGCGATTCCGAGCGCCGGGCAGAACATGCGCGACTCGGTGAGGTGGTCGGTGGCGTCCGGGGTGAGCGTGAAAACGAAGTAGCCGGCGGCGCCGATCTGCGCCGACAGTGTCGTGAGTCGCGCCAGATCGGGTTTCAGGTGCTTCAGCGGTTCCGGGCCGCGTACCCCGATCAGCAAGCGCGTGCCGGCCGCGCCCACGATGCGCGGTGGCATGCGGGTGTCGAGACTCTCGGTGGCGAGCGCGAGCGCGTCGAGCACGGCGAGCCGCTCGCGGTCGTTCAGCTCGCGCCCGAGCGGTGGAGCGTTGCGGCGAATGGCGATGCGGCGGTCCGCGTCGCTGCCGCGCACCTCCACGTCCACGATGCCCGCCTTGGATTTCTGCCGCTGCCAGCGCGGCGCATCGTGCCGCCGCGACAGCACGTACTGCGCCGCGACCGTGGCGTGGCCCACGAAGCCGGCCTCGCTGCGCGGGGTGAAGAAGCGCGCGCGCACCGTATGGTCGTCGGCGTCGGGAGCGAGGATGAAGGCGGTTTCCGCGTTGTTGAGCTCGCGCGCGATGGCGAGCATCTGCGCCTCGGAAAGCGCATCGGCACTCAGCACCACCCCGGTCGGGTTGCCGGTAAAGGGCTCGCGGGTGAATGCGTCGACCTGATGAACCTGGATCTTCCGCGTCATCTGCGCAACCGTCGTGTCGCCCCGTTAGCGGCCCATTCTAGTCCGTAGGGACGATCATTGCCGCAGCACCGTGAGTGCGGCGCGCGTGTCATACTGGTGTCGGCCGGCGACGGAGTGACATGCATGGATATCGGGGTCGAGATCAGCCTGTATCCGCTGCAGCCGGATTTCGTTCCCGCCATCCGCGACTTCCTCGAGCGCCTGAGCGCGTACGGGAGTCTGCGGGTAGTGACCAACAGTATGAGCACCCAGGTGTTCGGGGCGTACGACGAGGTCATGGAGGCGTTGCGCCGCGAGCTGCGCCCGACGTTCGAGGCGGCGGCAGATCGTGCTGACAAGGCCGTGTTCGTGATGAAGGTGCTCGGGCCCCTGCCGCCGGCCTGAGTCTTCGGGCGCGCCGGCGCGTCGCGCTGGCGGCCCGCGCGACGAAGCGGCAAACTACCAGACCCTGGACGCATTCGCCGCAAACAATTTCCGGGGCTCACGGGGTGCAGAAGCATGGCGCTGTTGCGTGTGGTGGATCGCGATGGAGTCGAGCATGAGGTGGAGGGCAAGACGGGACTGAAGGTGATGGAGAATCTGCGCGAGCTCGACTACGGCGTGGCGGCCATCTGCGGCGGCATGTGCTCCTGCGCGACCTGTCACGTATATGTCGATCCGGAGTGGCAGGCGCGCCTACCCGCGATGATGTCGGACGAGCGCGAGCTGCTCTCCGAGCTGTCGCATTACCAGGAAAACTCGCGCCTGTCCTGTCAGCTGGAATTCACCCCGGAGCTGTCCGGCTTGCGCGTCAGGATCGCGCCCGACGAGTAGCCGTGGCCGCACCTACGGTACAGGTCGAGACGCGCGGCGCGGTGGCGCTGGTCACGCTGAACCGTCCCGACAGCGGCAACGCACTCAACCTGCAGATGGCGATGGATCTGCTCGCAGCCTCCATGACCTGCGGCCGCAACAGCGGGGTGCGCGCCGTGGTGCTCAGCGGCGCCGGGCGCAACTTTTGCTTCGGCGGCGACCTGCGCGCCATGGCCTCGCGCGATACCGCCGGCGACGACTACATCCGCGAGCTCACCACCTATCTGCACGCGGGAATTTCCAACTTCGTGCGCATGGACGCGCCGGTGGTCGCGGCCGTCAACGGCACGGCGGCCGGCGCCGGGGTCGGCCTGGTTGCCATGGCCGACCTCGCGCTGTGCGGGCGCAGCTCGAAATTCAACCTCGCCTATACCAATGCCGGCCTCACGCCCGACGCCGGCACCTCGTTCCTGCTGCCACGCATGCTGGGCGTGAAGCGCACGATGGAGCTGCTGCTGCTCAATCGCACGCTGCCAGCGGCCGAGGCCCTCGCCTGGGGACTCGTCAACGAAGTGGTGAGTGATGAGCAGCTGCTCGAGCGTGCCCTCGAGATTGCCGAGCAGCTGGCACAAGGACCGAGCGGCGCCTACGGTGCCACCAAGCGGCTGATCGCACACTCCCTCGGCGCCCTGGAGTCGCAAATGGTGCTCGAGAGCGAGACCATCGCCGCGCACGCGGTGGGGTCGGAGGGTACCGAGGGCATCAGCGCTTTCCTGGAGAAGCGCCGGCCGCACTTCCCCGACAAGGGCTCGCGTTAGCGGCTGAGTCACAGGCATGACGTGGACCCTGTTGCTACTGCTGGCGGCGCTTGGCCTCATCCTGCTGCGCATCTACTTCAAGCTGCGCGACGCCCAAAAATCACGCGCTGAAACCTGGGACGAGCAGATCATCGGACGGCTGCGCTCACAGGGGTATGCACCGTTCAACGACTACCGCGTGGACTTCTTTCTCGCGCTGCCGGACGAGACGGCCTGCCGGGCGGCCCGGGCGCGGCTCGAGCCGGAGTTCAGCGTCGATGTGAAACCGCTGGAAAACGACCCCGAGCTCGGCTGCAGTCTGCATGCCAGCAAGACCATGCGGCTGGTCGTGCCGGACATGCAGGAAATCAGCCGGCGGCTGACCGCGATCGCCACCGAGCTCAAAGGGCGCTACGACGGCTGGGCGGCGTAAGCATTCACGGCCGCGGTTACCCGCCACGGGCGAAACACAGAGCTTTCGGGACCGTGAAAAACAGGGACGTTTTTCCCGGAGCCCCCAGGGATGGGTTCACGGCGTTCCCGAAAGGTCTGTGTTTTGACCGGGGGGGCGTCCGCGCGCTCAGCGCTTCCCGGTCTGGCGTTTGACGGCCTCCGCGGCGGCGGCGATGGCCGCCGGATCGCCGAGATAGCGGCTGCCGCGCGGCTTGAGATCAGCGTCGAGCTCGTAGAGCAGCGGCACCCCGGTCGGGATGTTCAGCTCGGTGATCTCGCTCTCGGGAACATCGTCGAGCATCTTGACCATGGCGCGCAGGGTGTTGCCGTGCGCCACCACCATCACGGTGGCGCCGGAGCGCAACTCGGCGGCGATACGCGCGTGCCAGAAGGGCAGGACGCGCGCCAGGGTGTCCTTGAGCGATTCGGTTGCGGGTAGATCCTGCGGATCAAGGGCGGCGTAGCGCGGATCGAAACGCGGATGGCGCGGGTCATCGACACCCAGCGGCGGCGGCGCGATGTCGTAACTGCGCCGCCAGATCTTTACCTGCGCCTCCCCGTGCTGCGCCACCGTTTGCGACTTGCTGAGACCCTGCAGCGCTCCGTAGTGGCGCTCGTTGAGCCGCCAGGAGCGCTCCACCGGAATCCACATGCCGTCCATCTCGTCGAGCATGATCCACAGCGTGCGGATAGCCCGCTTCAGAACCGAGGTGAAGGCGAGGTCGACCGTGAGCTTCTCCCGCAGCAGCTCGCGCGCGGCCTGCACAGCTTCGCCGCGGCCGCCGGCCGACAGGTCGACGTCGGTCCAGCCGGTGAACAGGTTGTCGACGTTCCAGGTGCTTTGGCCGTGGCGGACCAGGATCAGTTTGCCCGGCACGGTCAGTTCGCCAGCTTGCGCACCGACTCGACGCCCACGGTGAGCGTGGCGAAGTCGCCGGCGCCCGCGGCACGCATGTCCGCGAGCGTGCGCTGCCAGTGCGCGAGATCCTTGCCGGCGGACTCGACCCAGGCGGTGACGCGCGCCTGGGCGCTGCCGCGTTCCCGGCGCGCCAGCACGCGCTCGGTCAGGCGGCGGTGCACGCGCAGCGCCGCATCGCGCAGCCCGGTTCGGGCGATCGCCTGCCACGGGCCCTCGACGGTGAGCTTCTCGATGCGCGCGCGCAGCCAGTCAAAGCCGATGCGCGTGCCGACCTCGAAATACACGCGCGCGGTCTCGGCGACGCTGACGCGGTGGCTGGCCGCTATCTCGACGATGTCGAGCGCGGCGTTGAGCGCTTCCAAACTCGCGATGCGTGCCGCCAGCGCCGGCGGCAGCCCAGCCTGGGTGAAGTGCCGCCGTCCCTCCTCGAAACGCGCCAGCTCGGTCCCGGTGAGTACCCCGGGCGTTTCCGCCTCGAGCTGCTGCACGCCGGCGCGGAACTCGCCGACCGCGGCATCCACCTGCAGCCCGCTACTGCGCGCGGTGAGCAGCCAGTAGGTGACGTGTCGCAGCAGGCGGCTGGTCTGGAAGCCGGCCTCGTACTGCAGCTTCGCCGGTATCTTGTTGTCGAGCGACTCGATCTGCTCCCACACCTCGCGCATCGAGAAGATCTCGCGCGCCGCGGTGTAGGCTCGCGCCACCTGGGCCGGCTCGGCGCCGCTGTCTTCCTGGGCACGCGGCACGAATGTCGGCCCCATGCGGTTCACCAGGCTGTTGGTGGTCGCAGTGGCGATGATCTCGCGCCGCAGCCGGTGGTGCGTTATGGCGCGCGCGAAGCGCTGGCGCACCTGCGCGGGGAAGTAGCGCTCCAGCTCCGTCGACAGGTAGGGATCCTCCGGAACGTCCGAGGCCAGCAGGTGGTTGTTCAGCCAGATCTTGCTGTAGGCGAGCAGGATGGCGAGTTCCGGCCGCGTGAGACCGGCGCCGCTCTTGCGGCGCTCGGCGAGCTCGTCGTCGCTCGGCAGAAACTCGAGCGCCCGGTTGAGTTCGCCGGAACGCTCGAGCGAGCGGATGAGGTGCTGAAACTCAGGCAGCCGTGCCGCACCCTGCAGCTCCAGGGTGCTGATCGCCTGGCTCTGCAGGTAGTTGTTGCGCACTACGAGCGCTGCGACTTCGGAGGTCTGGCGCGCCAGCAGGCGGTTGCGCTCGCCGCGGGAGAGTTTGTGCTCGGCTACCAGCGGGTTGAGCAGGATCTTGATGTTCACCTCGACGTCCGAGGTGTTGACACCCGCGGAGTTGTCGATGAAGTCGGTGTTGAGGCGCCCCTTGGCGAGGGCATATTCGATGCGGCCGCGCTGCGACAGGCCTAGATTGCCGCCCTCACCAACTACCTTGGCTTTGAGCTCGCGGCCGTTGATGCGCACCCCATCGTTGGTGCGATCGCCGACCTCCGCGTTGCGCTCATCGCTCGCCTTGACGTAGGTACCGATGCCGCCGTTCCACAGCAGGTCCACCGGCATGCGCAGAATGGCGCGGATGACGTCGTTGGGGGCGGCGGCGGCACTCTCCACTCCGAGCAGCGCGCGCGCCTCCGCCGACAGCGCGATGGATTTCGCCGAACGCGGGAATATGCCGCCGCCGCGGGAGAGCTTGCGGCGGTCGTAGTCGTCCCAGCTCGAGCGCGGCAACGCGAAGAGGCGAGCGCGCTCGGCGAAGCTCACCGCGGGATCCGGATCAGGGTCGAGGAAGATATGGCGGTGATCGAAGGCGGCCTGCAGGCGGATGTGGCGCGACAGCAGCATGCCGTTGCCGAAGACATCTCCGGACATGTCGCCGATGCCGGCGACGGTGAAGTTCATCTTCTGCGTGTCGATGCCCATCTCGCGGAAGTGGCGCTTGACGCACTCCCACGCGCCGCGCGCCGTGATGGCCATCTTCTTGTGGTCGTATCCGGCGGAGCCGCCCGAGGCGAACGCATCGCCCAGCCAGAAGCCGTATTCGGCGGAGATGGCGTTGGCGATGTCGGAGAACGTGGCCGTGCCCTTGTCCGCCGCCACCACCAGGTAGGGGTCGTCACCGTCGCGCCGCACCACCTGCGCGGGCGGCACGATGCGCCCGGCGACGATGTTGTCGGTGAGATCGAGCAGCCCGCGGATAAAGGTCTGGTAGCAGGCGACCACCTCCGCCTGCACCTCCTCGCGTGTACCGGTGGCGGGCAGACGTTTGGGCACGAAACCGCCCTTGGCGCCGACCGGGACGATGAGGGTGTTCTTGACGTTCTGCGCTTTCATCAGGCCGAGGACTTCGGTGCGAAAATCCTCACGCCGGTCAGACCAGCGGATGCCCCCGCGCGCGACCTCGCCCATGCGCAGATGCACGCCCTCGACCCGCGGGCTGTAGACGAAGATCTCGAATTTCGGCTTCGGCAGCGGTAGGTCCGGGATCCTCGCGGGGTCGAGCTTGAAGGACAGGTAGCGCTTCGGCTGCCCATCCGCGCCGAGCTGGTAGAAGTTGGTGCGCAGCGTCGCCTGAATGAGTGTCAGGTAGGCACGCAGGATCCGATCGTCGTCGAGGCTCGCCACCGCATCGAGGGCGGTACGGATCTGTTCGATGATGCCGTCCGCCTCACGCTCGCGGCCGCGGGGACTGCGGCCGGCCGCCGGCTGGAAACGCGCCTGAAACAGCCGCACCAGACTTCTGGCGATGGCGGCGTTGGCGCCGAGGGCGCGCTCCATGGAGGTCTGGCTGAACGGCACGCCGGTCTGCAGCAGGTAGCGGCAGCAGGCGCGCAGCACCACGATCTGGCGCGTGGTGAGATCGGCGCCGAGCAGCAGGCGGTTGAAGCCGTCGTTCTCGATCTCGCTGCTCCAGGCCGCGGCGAAGCCCTCGCGGAAGTTCGCCTCGACGTGCGCGATGTCGACGATGAGGCCGTCGCGATGCTCAAGCTCGAAGTCCTGCATCCAGGCCGCTCCGCCTTCCGGCCAGGCGAGCTCGTAGGGATGCTCGGATATCACCCGCAGGCCGAAGTTCTCCAGCATCGGCAGCACGTCCGAGATCGGCACCGGGTCGGCGAGCCGCACGATCTTCAGATGCACGCGCTGGGGGCGCTGTGCGGCGGGACGGTGCAGACTCAGCTGCAGGGTGCGCGGCTGCTGGCGCAGCGCCTCGAGGTCGCGCAGGTCCTCGAGCACCTCCTCCGGGGGTACGTCTTCCTGGTAGGCGAGCGGAAAGGTGTGCCGGTAGCGCGCCACGAGCGCCAGTCCCGCCGCCTCCCCGCGTTGGCCGATGAGCACCTCGCGCAGCCTGTCGGCCCAGGTGAGGGCCGCTTCGGCGATGCGATGCTCGATCGCGGCAAAGTCGGGCTTGTGACGCTGGCCCGGATCGGTGCGCACTACCACGTGCACGCGTGCGTGGCTCGAGCCGGAGATCTGCGCCTGGCTCTCGACACTGGTGCCGGCGAAGCCCTCGAGCGCAATCCGCTCGATGCGCTGGCGCACCTCGGTGTTGTAGCGATCGCGCGGCACGTACACCAGGCACGAGTAAAAGCGGTGATAGGGATCACGCCGCACCAGCAGCCGCACGGTACGGCGCTCATAGAGGTTGACCACCCCGCGCACGATGCGGATCAGGTCGGGCACGCCTGCCTGGAACAACTCGTCGCGCGGGTAGGTCTCGAGGACGTTCAGCACCGCCTTGCCGTCGTGGCTGGCGGGATCGAGGCCGAAGTGCTCGATGACCCGCTCGACCTTTCGGCGCAGCACCGGAATATCCCGCGGGCTGCCGTGGTATGCGGTCGAGGTCCAGAGCCCGAGGAAGCGATGCTCGCCGTCGACGCGCCCGCGGCTGTCGAAGGTCTTGACTCCGACGTAGTCGAGCAGCTCCGGGCGGTGCACCGTGGCGCTCGAGTTCGCCTTGGTCACGACCAGGGACTCCGGCTCACGTGCGCGCGCACGTAGGTCCGCGCGCAGCAGCGTGACGCGCGGGCGCTGCCCGCTCCGGCGCCCGGCGCGCAGGATGCCCAACCCCGAGTTGAGGTCCGGCACCAGGCGATCCTCGGATCGGCCGCGCTGCAGGCGGTAGTGGCGGTAGCCGAGGAACACGAAGTGGCGCGCCTCCATCCAGTCGAGCAGGTGGGCCGCCTCGCTCACCTCGGTGGGCGGCAGCGGGGGAGGATCGCTCTCCAGGCGCGTGATGATCTCGCGCACCCGCTCGCGCATCGCCCGCCAGTCGGTGACCGCGGCGCGCACGTCGCCCAGCGTGCTCTCCAGATCTTGCTGCAGCCTGCGCAGCTGCTCGGGATCGGTGACGCGGTCGATCTCGTACAGCTGCCATGACTCCGGGTGCGCGGCATGTGCGCCGTTGGCGCCGATATCGATGAGCTGCCCGCGGCGGT
The DNA here is from genome assembly GCA_035937715.1 of Steroidobacteraceae bacterium. Lineage (GTDB taxonomy): Bacteria > Pseudomonadota > Gammaproteobacteria > Steroidobacterales > Steroidobacteraceae > 13-2-20CM-66-19. Next base: position 13,211 of record DASZHQ010000049.1, read on the forward strand.
CACGGCGCACCTGCAGCACCGGGTGCACGATCAGGTGGACCGCGAGGTCGGCGCGGCCGAAGGCCATGCCGAGCGAATCGACCAGGAAGGGCATGTCGTCGGTGACCGAGAGCACCAGGGTGTGCGCCGTCTCGAAGCCATCCGTGTGCGGGTCGGGATTGAGCACGCGCACCAGCGAGCGGCCGGGAGGGCGCCGCGCCGCGAAAGCGAAATGCGCCAGCGCCGCCCTGGCAAGATGCCGCGGGGCACGCTCGGCGAGATCCTCCTCCGCCACGCCGCGGAAGTAGGCGCGCAGGAAGCGTTGCAGGAGCGCATTGCGACCGCCACTGCTGTCGGCAGCCGCGCGGGCAATGCGCTCGATCAGCGCGACACGTGCCGCGGGGATGCTGCGGAGCAGCCCGTTATCTTCAACCGCAACTGGCGCGTGCATGCCCAATCATCCTGGTCGGGAAGCGGCGGTGCCGCGTGCGCGTGGCGCATCTTGTGCTGTAACGGCGCGGCCGCAGATCCCGCGATGGCGCGCGATTATACATGCCGCGGCCGACCTCCCGCTTGCGTGTAGCGCACGGCCGAGCGCGGGCGGCTGCGCGGTACCGCCCCGCGGGGGCGGCTATAATGCTCGCGGATTGCGCGGTTCCTGGCTCCCGCAGGAGCAGAAGGTGAGCTGTTGAGCGACGCACCCGACAACCCGATGGGCACGGATGGGTTCGAATTTGTCGAATACACTGCGCCCGACCCGCAGCAGCTGCGCACGTTGTTTGAACGGCTCGGCTTCCCGGTAGTGGCGCGCCATCGCTCCAAGAACGTGACCCTGCATCGGCAGGGTGAGATCAACTTCGTCATCAATGCGGAAGCCGAGTCCTTCGCCCAGGCGTTCGCCCGAGCGCACGGCCCGTCGGCATGCGCCATGGCGTTCCGGGTGCGCGATGCCGCCGGCGCCTACGCGCGCGCGCTCGCGCTCGGCGCCAAGCCTGGTCCGCAGAGCGCCGGTCCGATGGAGCTCAACATTCCGTGCATCGAAGGCATCGGCGGCTCGCTCATCTACCTCGTCGACCGCTACGGCGAGCGCTCGATCTACGATGTGGATTTCCGCCCGGTGCAGGGCGTCGCCTCCACGGAAGCGGCGGGCCTGGTGCTGATCGATCATCTCACGCACAACGTCGGCCGCGGCCGCATGGACGTGTGGGCCGGTTTCTACCAGAAGCTGTTCAACTTCCGTGAGATCCGCTACTTCGACATCGAGGGCAAGCTCACCGGGTTGCTGTCGCGCGCCATGACCAGTCCCTGCGGCAAGATCCGCATTCCCATCAACGAATCGCAGGACGACAAGAGCCAGATAGAGGAATACCTGCGCGAGTACCACGGCGAGGGCATCCAGCACATTGCGCTCGCCACCGCCGACATCTACCGCACGGTGGACGTGCTGCGCCGCCACGGCGTGGCCTTCCAGGACACCCCTGACACGTACTACGAGGGTATTGCCGCGCGCGTCCCCGGGCATCGCGAATCGCTCACGGAGCTGCGCTCGCGCAGGATCCTGATCGACGGCAACCCCGAGCGCGGCGAGGGGGTGCTGCTGCAGATCTTCACGCAAAACGTCATCGGACCGATCTTCTTCGAGATCATCCAGCGCTAGGGCAACGAGGGTTTCGGCGAGGGTAACTTCCGCGCGCTGTTCGAGTCGATCGAGCAGGACCAGATTCGGCGCGGCGTGATCTAGCTGGCCGGTTCCGGCGCCGGTTGCGGCGCTGGCGCGACGTCAGGGGCGGTGCTCGCGCGCCAGGTACTCCACGCTCTGCATCTCGGCCAGGCGGCTCGCGGTGCGCGCGAACAGCTCCCGCAGGCGCTCACCGCGGTAGAGCGCGGCGGGCGGCGCGGCCGCCGAGACGATAAGATTGACGTTGCGATCGTAGAGCTCGTCGATGAGCGCGATGAAGCGCCGCGCCTCATCCTCCTGCGCGGCATGCAACACCGGCACGCCGGACACGATCACCGACTGGTACTCGCGGGCGATCTCGATGTAGTCCTCCGGACTGCGCGGAGTCGAGCACAGCGCCGCAAAGTCGAACCACACGACGCTCCTCGCCGCACGGGT
>DASZHQ010000050.1:0-34643 GCA_035937715.1 Steroidobacteraceae bacterium
AAAAAGGGCGGCCCCGCCTCCCGTCCGCCCTGACGCGAGGCCGGCCGCCCTTCTGTCCTGTGACCTGAGAGATCAGGCGCCGTTCAGCCGCCGCTCCCCTTCGGTGGGCGGATCCGCTCGCGCAATCCACCGCTCTCCAGAAACCCCGCGGAAGCGCCGATGCTTCCGCCGTCTGCCGTTGCTGTGCCTGAGCGTTTCCGGGCGGAATTGCGCCTTCGGCGTTCCGGCTCTCGCCGGACTCTCTCCGGACAGACCGATTCGGGCGCGCCATGATAGCAGCCCCGGTCGGTGCCGCCCAAGCGCGGCGACGGTAGAATCGCACACGTATGAGCATCACCCGTCGTTCATCAGTGCAGGTCATCATCGGCAAGGTCCGCGTCGGCGTCGGCGGCGGCGCGCCGATCGCGGTGCAGTCGATGACCAATACCGACACGGCCGATGTCGAGGCGACAGTGCGCCAGGTGCAGTCGCTGGCGCGTGCCGGCTCGGAGCTGGTGCGCATCACCGTGAACACGGCCGAGGCCGCCGCCGCGGTGGCGCCGATCCGCGAGCGGCTCGAGCGCGCCGGCGTCAACGTGCCCCTCATCGGCGACTTCCACTTCAACGGCCACAAGCTGCTGCGTGAGCACCCCGAGTGCGCCGCGGCGCTCGACAAGTACCGCATCAATCCCGGCAACGTCGGCCGCGGCAGCAAGCGCGATCCGCAGTTCGCGGAGATGATCGAGACGGCCTGCCGTTATGAGAAGCCGGTGCGCATCGGCGTCAACTGGGGAAGCCTGGACACGGATCTGCTGACGCGGATGATGGATGAGAACTCCGGGCGCGCCGAGCCGCTGGATGCGCAACAGGTGACGCGCAACGCCGTCGTGCTGTCAGCGTTGCAGAGCGCGCAGCGCGCCGAAGAGCTCGGGCTGGCACACGAGCGCATCGTCCTCTCCGCCAAGGTGAGTGGCGTGCAGGACCTGATCGCCATCTACCGCGACCTGGCCGCGCGCTGCGACTACCCGCTGCACCTGGGCCTGACTGAGGCTGGCATGGGCTCGAAGGGCATCGTCGCCTCGACCGCGGGGATGGCGGTGCTGCTGCAGGAAGGCATCGGCGACACCATCCGAGCATCGCTCACCCCGGAGCCCGATGGTGATCGCACCCAGGAAGTCATCGTCGCGCAGGAGATCCTCCAGACCATGGGACTGCGGGCGTTCACGCCGCTGGTAGTGGCGTGTCCGGGTTGCGGCCGCACCACGAGCACTTTCTTCCAGGAGCTCGCCGCCAGTATCCAGTCCCACCTGCGCGCGCGCATGCCGCAGTGGCGGCGCGAGTACGCCGGGGTGGAGGACATGACCGTCGCCGTCATGGGCTGCGTCGTGAACGGACCCGGCGAGAGCAAGCACGCCAACATCGGCATCAGCCTTCCCGGCACCGGTGAACGCCCGGTGGCGCCGGTCTACGAGGATGGCGAGAAGACCGTCACCCTCAAGGGCGAGCGCATTGCCGAAGAGTTCCAGGAAATCGTTGAACGGTACGTGGCGCGCCGTTATGCGCGCCTGGGGTGACGGATGAACGAGCTCGCCACGCGCAAGTGCAAGCCCTGCGAGGGGGGTATCGCCCCGTTGACACGCGCCGCAGCCGAGCAGCTGCTGGCGCAGATCTCGCGCTCCTGGGTGCTCAGCGAAGACGGTCGCGCCATCCGCCGCGAGCTCAGCTTCCGCGACTTCTACCGCACCATGAGCTTCGTCAACGCGCTCGCGCATATTGCCAACATCGAGGACCACCATCCGGACCTCGAGGTGAGCTACAACTACTGCCACGTCACCTTCACCACGCACGCGATCGGCGGCCTCTCGGAGAACGACTTCGTGTGCGCTGCGAAGCTGGACCTGATACCCCTGAATTGACGCGGGCGTGCGGCTTAGTTGCCGCGCGCCGGCCGCGGGCGCTCAGGCGTGCGGCTGACGTCGCTCCCAGCGGCTGCGGCGCTGCGTAATCCATTGATCGAGCAAACGAAGAGCCTGAGGCTCGACGGAGCACGTGCGCACCCGCCCGCTCTTCTGCGTGCGGATCAGGCCCCCTGCCTCGAGCGTCCGTAGGTGTCGTAACACCTCGCCGAGCGATATCGGCAACGGCTCGGCGATACAGCTCACCGCGGCCTCCTCGTCGCAGAGGTGCTCGATGATGAGGCGGCGCGTCGGGTCGGCCAGCGCCCTGAATATAACGTCCAAAGAACGATAGTTCAGCACGGGCGTACTCTAGGGGCACGCGGCGCGATAGTTAGGTCAAGACCTAACTATCTGCAAAAAGAGGTGTGATACGCGCCCCCTCGGAACCCTTAGCTACGCGCGCCTGGCCGCCTCGGGGAGCTCCCCGCTGAGGCCGAGCGCGCGGCGGATGAAAAAGCGCCGCAGCTCAGGGGCGCGGTTGACCCAGGACAGGCCCCGTTGTGCCAGGCGCGCGGCCGGCCCTGCGCCATGGGCGAGCAGCCGGTCGAAGGCATCGATCGCCGTGCTCATGGCCGCGACTTCGCTCTTGCGCCAGCGCTCGTAGGCGCGCAGCAGGCCGAGTGCGCCCGGGTCCTCGCGCCCTGCGACGCCGGCGAGCACCACCTGGGCGAGCGCCGCCGCATCCAGCAGCCCCAGATTCACCCCCTGGCCTGCGAGGGGGTGCACGACGTGAGCGGCATCGCCGATCAGCGCCACGCGCTGCGCGACGTAGCGGTGCGCGGATACCTTGTTGAGGGGGAACGTGGCCCGCTCGCTCACCAGCCGGGTGGCTCCGAGCGCAAGATCGGAAGCGCGATCGAGCTCGCCGGCGAAGCCTGCGGCGTCCAGTGTCGCCAGCGCGGCCGCCACCTCATCGTCGGCCGACCACACGATCGAGCTGGTGCCATCGGCGAGCGGCAGGAAGGCCAGGGTGCCATCCTTCAGGAAGCGCTGCCAGGCCGTCGACTCGTGCGGCTTCGCGGTCGCCACGCTCGCAACGATCGCGGTCTGCCCGTACGCGCGAACTTCGGCAGTGAGCCCGGCCGCCTCGCGCAGCGCGGACTGCGCCCCGTCGGCGCCGACCACGAGCCGCGCGGTGAGCGTGCCGCGCGGGGTGCTCACTCTCACGCTCTCCTCGCCGATCTCGAGGGCCGCGAGCGGCGCGGCCTCGATGTGCCCGCCGGCGTGCGCGAAGGCCTCGAGCAGCGCGCTCTGCAGCAGGCGGTTCTCCACCATGTAGCCGAGGTTCGGCTCGCCCACGTCGGCGGCATCGAACACCAGCACCGCATCGCTGGTCGCCGCCACGCTCTCGTGCCAGATGCGCATGCGCTCGTACGGCGCGAGGCGCGGGCCGCAAAGGCGTGCCCAGGCGCCCGCGCGCGAGAGCACCCGCTCGCTGGCGCGCGACAGAGCGACCACCCGCGCCTCGAGCGGCGCATCGGCCGGGAGCGGTGCCGGCGGGCGCGGCTCGAGCACGGCCACCGCAAGACCCCCGGCGCCGCGCGCTCCGCGGGCGAGCAATACCCCCGCGCACGCCCCTACCGGGCCGCCGCCGACGATGACGACGTCAAACACGCTGCACCGGCAGGCCGCGCGCGAGTCGCGGCGTCGGTCCGCCGAAGCCGGCGCTCACGCGCGCCAGCGCGCTCTTCGCCGGCGGCGCGAGATCGAAGAGCAGGAGTCCCAGATTGCGCAGCAGCCCCACGCCGGTGCGCGTGTCGGCGAACAACTTCACCAGGCCATCGGTGAAGCCCACGACGCCGCGGCGATCGCGCGCGCGCCACGCGGCGAATCGCTGCAGCAGCTCGGGCGCACCGGCATCGCCCGGCGCAGCGGCGATCACCTCCGCGAGCGTCGCGGCATCACGTAGCCCGAGATTGAATCCCTGCCCTGCGACCGGGTGCAGCGCCTGGGCAGCGTTGCCGATCAGCACCGTGCGGGTGCCGACCGTCGTCGCGGCACGCGTCAGCTTCAATGGATACGAGCCGCGGCGGCTGGCACGCACGAAGCGCCCAGCGCGCCAGCCGAACTGCCGCTGCAGTTGCCCGAGGTACGCGCCCTCGTCGAGCGAGAGCAGCTCGCTCGCGCGCTGCGGGCGGCAGGCCCAGATCACCGCAAGCGTGCCGTCGTACAGGGGCAGCACGGCGAGGGGCCCCTGCGCCGTGAAGCGCTCGTAAGCCACTCCCGCATGCGGGCGATCCGCGGCGACGTTCGCCACCACGGCCACCTGGTCGTAATCCTCGACGGCTGCCTCGATACCTGCAGCGGTGCGGATCTGCGACTGCGCGCCATCCGCAGCCACCAGCAACCGCGTCACCACGCGCTCGCCCCCGGCGGAGCCGTCGGAGATGCCAAAGCGCACGCCCTCGGGGGCAATCTCGACCTCGCGGGCACTGGCAGGCACGCGCAGCAGCAGATCGGAGCAGGCGCCCAGGCGGCTCCACAGCGCCGCCCCGATGCGCCGGTTGGCCGCCACATAGCCGAAGGCCTCGATGCCCTGCTCTTCGGCCCTGAGGCGCGAGAAGCCGAAACCGCCGGCTTCCGACACGTGAATCGCGCGGATGGCGGCTGCCTCGGGGGCGATCGCTCCCCACACGCCGAGGCTCTCGAAGATCCGACGGCTGGCATTGCCGAGCGCTGTGGTGCGCTCGTCGAAGCTCGGCTGTGAGTGCGCGCCGAAGGAGACGCTCTCCACCAGCAGCACCCGCCTGCCGCTACCGGCAAGACCCGCCGCGAGACTCGCCCCGACCATGCCCCCGCCCACGATGGCAACGTCGACTTGCACCTTGAGCCTTCAGGCACGCGCCATGAGCGCTTCGATCTGCTCGGGGTCCTTGGGCGCACGCGCGGTGAGGACCTCGGCGCCGCGCCTCGTGACCACCACGTCGTCCTCGATGCGTATGCCGATGTTGCGGAAGCGTTTGGGCACGCCGCGGGCGCCGGCGGGAAGGTAGATTCCCGGCTCGATGGTCATCACCATGCCGGGCTCGAGCACGCGCCATTCGTCGCCGACCTTGTAGTCGCCGACATCGTGCACGTCGAGACCGAGCCAATGGCCGGTGCGGTGCATGAAGAAGCGCCGGTAGGCGCCGCTGCGAATGAGGGATGCGGGGCGGCCCTTCAGCAGCCCGAGCTTCACCAGTCCGTGGGTGATGACACGCACCGCGGCCTCGTGCGGCTCGTTCCAATGATTGCCCGGGCGCACGCGGGCGATCGCCGCGCGGTTCGCCTCGAGCACCACCTCGTATACCGCGCGCTGCTCGCTGCTGAAGCGCCCGTTCACCGGGAAAGTGCGCGTGATGTCGGAGGCATAGCACTCGAACTCGCAGCCGGCGTCGACCAGCAGCAGATCGCCGCTCGCGAGCGGCTGATCGTTATCGCGGTAGTGCAGGATGCAGCTGTTGGCGCCGCCGCCCACGATCGGCTGATATGCGGTGTCGGCGTTGTGGCGGTGGAACTCGTGCAGCAGCTCGGCCATCACCTGATACTCGGTGGCGCCGGGGCGGCAGAAGCGCATGACCCGCTGATGCGCCTGCGCGGCGATGCGCGCCGCGGTGCGCAGCAGCGCCAGCTCGTGCCGCGATTTATACAGGCGCATATCGTGCAGCACGTGATCGAGCGCCACGAACTCCTGGGGCGGGTGGCGGCCGTTGCGCGCCTGGGTGCGCAGCCCGTTGACCCAGCCGACCACGCGCTGGTCGAAATCCGCGTACACGCCCATGGTGTAGAACACGCGCGCGCGGTTCTCCAGCAGCCCCGGGAGGATGTCGTCCAGGTCGGCGATGGGAAAGGCGTCGTCCGCCCCGTAATCGCGCGCCGCGCCGGCGGGACCTGCCCGCTGGCCCTCCCAGGTCTCGCGCGCCGGATCGCGCTCGCGCACGAACAGGATGTACTCGGCCTGCGCCCGACCGGGGGCCAGCACGGCGACGGCCTCGGGCTCACCGAACCCGGTAAGGTAGTGGAAGTCGCTGTCCTGGCGGTAGGCGTATTCGACGTCATTGTTGCGATGGCGCACGGGAGCCGCCGGCAGCACCGCGATGGAGTCGCGCCCCATCAGACGCATCAGCTGGTGGCGGCGGCGCGCAAACTCGTCTCGTGCCATGCGTCGTCCCTGACTCAGTGCAGCGGCGCCGGCGACGCTCCCGGCGGCCGGCGCGCGGTGGCGAGCTCTTCGAACAGCAGCTGCACGCCCACCCGCACGAATTCCACGAGCTCCGCGTAGGCGCTCTCGTTCGACTCCTCGCCCTGCTCCGCATCTACTCCAGCGTGCGTGATCTCGACGAAGTCGCGCACGATCTCGCCGACCTCTCCCGGCAGCTCGCTCGCGTCGCGGATGGCGCCGGCGCCGAGACCATAGAGAAAGCCCTGACACCAGCGGGCAAGCGCCGCCGTGCGTGCATCGATCGGCTGCGCGTCCTCGGGCAGCAGCAGCTCGAACTCGAAGTCCCGCTGCAGCAGCGCGCCAGCGGTCGCCGCGTACAGCTCCGCGAGGGTGGCAGCGGCGGCGGGCGCAGCCTGCCCCTCGGGCAGGATCTCGCGCAGCCAGTCCTCTAAGCGATAGCCGGTCGCGCCGCACAGGCAACCGGCGAGTGTGCCGTGCGCCTCGGCGGCATCGGCGAGCGAGCGCTCCTGCAGGAGCAGCCGCTCGATGTGGCTGTATTCGGGCTGAATCATGGCAAGCCCCTCATTATAATTGACCGGCCAAAGAGCGCGGCTCTATAGTCCCCGACATGAGCGACACCACAAGAACACAACTCGAGCTGGAACTCACGCGGCTGGCGAAACGCATCGAGGAGCTGGTTGCGATCCTGGAACACCTGAAGGACGAGAATCGCGCGCTGCGTGCACGCCACGAATCCCTCGCCGGCGAGCGCGCCTCGCTCATGCACAAGAACGAGCAGGTGCGCACGCGCGTGGAGGCCATGATCGGGCGCCTGAAGACCCTGGAGCACGGCGCATGAGCCACCAGGACCAGGCACGGGTCAGCGTACGTATCATGGAAAAGGAGTTCGTGGTCGCCTGCCCGTACGACGAACGCTCGGCGCTGCTCGATGCCGCCGAGTTCCTTAATGCGCGCATGCGCGAGATCCGCGACACCGGCAAGGTCGTCGGCCTCGACCGCATCGCAGTGATGGCGGCGCTCAATCTCGCGCACGAGTTCCTGCAAGGCCGGGAGCGCGAGTCGAAGCTCGACGGTGGCGTGGGCCACCGCGTGCGCGCGCTGCGCGAGCGCGTCGAGGGGGCGCTGGAAAAGGGTCAGCAGCTGGAGCTGTGACGCGCTTCGACATCTAAGAGCCGCGCAATTGGTGTAGAGTGTTCGTGGCGTCGCCTGCGGTGTTCGATAAGCGGGCCGGGTTACCTCGGACCCTAATTGAAACACCCTCGGGACTTCACGCTTGCGCGCAGCGCTGTGCAAGTCCGCCTCCGAGCGGAAAGCCTTACCTGCCGCAGCTCGTCCCACTTGTTGCTCTGGTTCGAGAGCAACGGTCCGCACCGGCACATGCGGGTGGCGCTACCTGATTCCGCATCCCTGAGTGCCGCCCGCCGGTCGTTGCGGGCGAGCCTCAGTGCGCGGCGCCGCCTGGTGAGCGCGGCCGTGAGAGAGCGCGCCTCGCTGCTCGTGGCGCGCAACGCCGACCGCGCGCTGCATCTGCAGGCGCACTGGCGCATCGCGCTCTACGCCGCACTTCCCTGGGAGCTCGATGCGGGACCCCTCATGGCACTCGCCGCCGCCCGCGGCTGCCGAATCTACCTGCCGCGCATCGATCGCAGGCAGGCCTCACGCGGCATGCGCTTCGTGCCGATGAACGGCGCCTGGCGGCGCAATCGCCTCGGTATCAGCGAGCCCGAAGGAGCCGAGACCCTCGGAGCGCGCTGGCTCGATGTGGTGTTTCTGCCGCTCGTGGGGTTCGACCGGCGCGGCGTTCGTCTGGGAACCGGCGGCGGCTTTTACGATCGTGCCTTCGCCTTCCGTCGCTGGCGCTGCGCCTGGCATGCACCACGGCTGGTGGGGCTGGCCTACGCCTTCCAGCAGGTCGAGCGCATCAGCGCCGCTGCGCACGACGTGCTCATGGACGCGGTAGTGACCGAAGAGGGGATCGTCCGATGCACCACTGGCTGATGAAAACCGAGCCCACGAGCTTCAGCCTCGAGGATTTCGCCGCCGCCCCCCGCCGCACCACCGCCTGGGACGGCGTGCGCAATTACCAGGCGCGCAACATGCTGCGCGACCAGATCAAAAAGGGCGATCAGGCGTTTCTGTACTACTCCAGCTGCGAGGTTCCCGGCGTCGTCGCCATCATGCAGATCGTGAAGGAAAGCTACCCCGACCCCACCGCCTTCGATCGCAAGCACCACCACTACGATCCCGGCAGCAAGCGCGACGATCCGCGCTGGTTCATGGTCGACGTGCAGCTGAAACGCCGCCTCGCGCGCACCATCACGCTCGAAGATCTGCGCGCGCATGCGCACAAGGAGCTCAAGGGGATGGTGCTGCTGCGACCGGGCAACCGACTGTCGGTGACGCCGGTGGAAAGCGCGCACTGGAAGTTCATCCTCTCGCTCGAGTGACGCGCGCCACGCCGATCGAGCGCACGTGCGCGAATCGCGATGCGCTCTTGCCTAGCACACTTCGCGGTGTGCTCGCTTGTAATTTCGATTCGCGTGTATATACTCGGACCCCGGACTAACCCGTCAATTGGAGAGCCAACATGGCGAAGGCAAAGAAGAAGGCCAAGAAGAAAGCTAGCAAGAAGAAATAGGCCTTAACTCGGCGGCTACGCAAGTGGTCGCCGAGTCGAATTCGAGGACTGTGCCCGCGACCGATGCGGGCACAGTCGTTTCTGGCGCACGCTGAGGGCGTGCGGGGGTGACGATGGCGGCGAACAGCGATGCAAAGAAGCGGCGCGCGGCGCTCGCGGCGCTGGAGCTGGTCGCGAACGGCAGCACCATCGGCGTCGGCACAGGTTCCACGGTGAATTTCCTCATCGATGCCCTCGCCGCCGACCCCGGCCGCGTCACAAGCGCCGTCGCCAGTTCCCAGGCCAGCGGTGCGCGCCTGCGCGCCGCGGGCATTGCGCTCGTGGACCTGAACGATCTCGCAGACCTGGATCTCTACATCGACGGTGCGGACCAGGCGACCGCGGCGCGGCACCTCATCAAGGGGGGCGGAGGCGCCCTCACGCGCGAGAAGATCATCGCCGCGGCGGCGCGGCGCTTCGTGTGCATCATCGACGACAGCAAGATGGTCGCCGCACTCGGCGGCTTCCCCCTGCCGGTGGAAGTGATCCCCATGGCGCGCTCGCTCGTAGCCCGCCAGCTCGCCGCCCGTGGCGGCCGGCCGCGCTGGCGCGAGGGATTCGTCACCGACAACGGCAACCACATCCTCGACGTCCATGGCCTCACCATCGCCGATCCGGTAGCCCTCGAGCGCGACCTCAACCAGATCACCGGGGTAGTCACCGTCGGGCTGTTCGCGGCGCGCCCGGCGGACGTGCTGCTGGTCGGCACCGCCAGGGGCGTCGAGACGCGCTGAATCGCGAGGCTCGCGCGAGCTGCGCTGCCGTCAGCCGAGCGCCGCGTACGCGCCAGGCTGCGGCTACGCCCACGGCTGTTGCGCCGCGGCACTTCGCCGGCGACGGGCGGTCGGAATGAGAGTCATGCCCATCCGGAGGATTGAAATATGGCGACCACTCAATCGGCGATTGCCCTGCCTGAGCTGCCTTACGCGCGCAATGCCCTCGAGCCGCTCATGTCGCGCGAGACGCTCGATTATCACTACGGCAAGCACCACAAGGGCTATGTCGACAAGCTGAACAGCATGATCAGCGGCACTGAGTTCCAGGGTGCATCGCTCGAGGAGCTGGTCGCGCAGTCCGCCGGGACGCTGTTCGACAACGCCGCGCAGGTGTGGAACCACAACTTCTTCTGGAAGTGCCTGTCACCGCAGCGCAAGAAGCCGGGCACGCAGCTCAGCAAGGCGCTTGAGAGCCTGGGCGGCCTCGAGGCCTTTCAGGCGCAGTTCGACAAGGCAGCCATCGATCTTTTCGGCTCAGGCTGGACGTGGCTGATCAAGGATACCGGGGGCGCCCTGAAGATCGTCACCAGCTCCAACGCCAACACCCCCGCGCGCGAGGGGCAGATCGCGCTGCTCGCCTGCGACGTGTGGGAGCACGCCTACTACATCGACCATCGCAACGACCGCGGTGCCTACCTCAAGCAGTTCTGGCCGCTGGTGAACTGGGACTTCGTCACGGCGAATCTCGCCGGATGAGGGAAGAGGCCCGTCACAGCTCACGGGCCTCTTCATTTGGCTGGGGGACTAGGATTCGAACCTAGGTAAACGGAGTCAGAGTCCGTTGTCCTACCACTAGACGATCCCCCAAAAACCACCCACGAAATCGAGCTTTATCATGCCCAAATGGCCGACAGCGTCAATCAAGACGCTCGATGTCGCGGGGCCCGGTATTGGCGGGATCCGCCGCCTATTCTAACGCTTCGAGTACTGCGGGCCGCGGCGGGCCTTGCGACGTCCGACCTTCTTGCGCTCGACCTCGCGCGCATCACGCGTGACGAAGCCGGCATCGCGCAAGGGCTTGCGCAGCGCCTCATCGTACTCGATGAGGGCACGCGTGATGCCGTGGCGGATCGCGCCCGCCTGGCCGGTGATGCCACCGCCGGCGACCTTGACCGCGATGTCGAACTTGCTGAGCAGCTGCACCGCTTCCAGCGGCTGGCGCACGATCATGCGCCCGGTCTCGCGGCCGAAGAACTCATCGAGCGTGCGCTCGTTCACCGTGATGCGTCCGCTGCCGGGCTTGAGATACACGCGTGCCGTGGCGGTCTTGCGCCGGCCGGTGCCGTAATGATTCTGCGGGGTCGCTGGCATGCGGTGCGGTCCTGTTAAATCTCGAGCGGCTTGGGCTGCTGCGCCTGATGTGGGTGCTTGCCGCCGGCAAACACGTGCAGCTTGCGGAACATGCGCCGGCCGAGCGGGTTCTTCGGCAACATGCCCTTCACCGCGAACTCGATCACCCGCTCGGGATGCTCGGCGAGCAGCTTCTCGAGCGCGATCGACTTGATGCCGCCGATATGCCCGGTATGGTGGTAGTAGATCTTGTCGCTGAGCTTGCGGCCGGTGACACGGATCTTCTGCGCGTTCAGCACCACGATGTGATCGCCCATGTCCACGTGCGGACTGTAGTCGGCCTTGTGCTTGCCCTTGAGGCGATGGGCAATCTGCGAGGCCAGCCGCCCGAGCGTCTTGTCGCTGGCGTCAACGATGAACCAATCGCCGCGGACGGCGGCGGGCTTGGCGAATACGGTCTTCATAGGTGGCGGGGCCAAAAAAGGCGGGGAAGTGTACTGAAGCGGGTGCACCAATGCAAAGGCGGCCAGCTCAGGACGCCCCGCCCCCTGAATTGCCCCCTATAATAGAGACAGGAAAATTATGGGCTCCGGCCGCTCCATCGACTCTGCCATCGCCGCCGTCGATCGCGCCCTGCGGTCCGTGTTCGCACCGGCCCGAGCCGCCCGTCCCGTCCCGCGCAGCCCCGCCGAGCCGCCCGCGCCGCTCAGCGACGCCGAACGCCGCGCCAGCGCCGCACTGATGCGCGTCAACCACTCGGGCGAGCTCGCCGCGCAGGCGTTGTATCACGGCCAGGCCCTCGCGGCCCGCTCGGACGCCACGCGCCGCATGCTGCTGGCCGCGGCGCGCTCGGAATCCGATCATCTCGCCTGGTGCGAGACGCGCCTCGGGGAGCTCGGCGCGCGGCCGAGCCTGCTCAACCCGCTCTGGTACGCCGGCTCCTTCGCCATCGGCGCATTGGCCGCCCTCATGGGTGACCGCGCCAGTCTCAGCTTCGTCGTGGAGACGGAGCGTCAGGTGGAGGGCCACCTCGATGAGCACCTCGGCAGGCTGCCGGCGAGCGATGCCCGCAGCCGTGCCATACTTGAAGCCATGAGAGCCGAAGAGATCGCTCACGGTGCGAGTGCCGCAGCCGCAGGCGGCACGCCGCTGCCGGCGCCGGTCGGCGAGCTGATGCGGCGCATGGCGCGCGTCATGACCGCCACGGCTTTCTGGCTTTGAGTCTCGGGGATGGTTGTATATTAGCGGGTCTTTCGAGGGAGCCGGTATGGAAGAGAACATCAAGCCGCTGAGCGAGATTCCCGCCATCAACCGCTTCCTGAGTTACTGCCGCATCCGCGCCGTGCCCTCCAAGACGGTCGTCATCCACGCCGGCGACCTGCCCGACGTTCTCTACTACATCATCAGCGGCTCGGTGGAGGTGATGATCGAGGACGAGGAAGGCAACGAAATGGTGCTGGCCTATCTCAACCGCGGCCAGTTCTTCGGCGAAATGGGACTGTTCTATGAGCAGCCCACGCGCAGCGCCTGGGTGCGCACCCGCAACCAGTGTGAGCTCGCCGAGATGACCTATCCGCGCTTCCGGCAGATCGCGGCCGAGAGCCCGGGGCTCGTGTTCGAGCTCGCGACACAGCTGGCGACCCGCCTCGACCGCACCAACCGCAAGCTGGGGGATCTCGCTTTCGTCGACGTCACCGGGCGCGTGGCGCACGCCATCATGGACCTGTGCGGGGAACCCGACGCCATGACGCACCCGGAGGGCATGCAGATCAAGGTGAGCCGCCAGGAGCTCTCGCGCCTGGTCGGCTGCTCGCGCGAGATGGCCGGACGCGTGCTGAAAGTGCTCGAGGAACAAGGCCTGCTGCGCGCCACCGGCAAGACCATCGTGGTGTTCAATGCGCGGCCTAAGATGAAGACCCGACCGGTCATCGTGCCGGCGAAGCCCACCGCCCCCGGCGCGGCCACGGCACGCGCCACCAGCCAGGTCGAGGATGACGACGATGACGAGGACGATGAGGACGAGGACCAGTAGGCGTTAACCTGCGCGCCCGCGCGCCTGACCCGCCATCTGCGCCGGCGCGGCGATCTGCTTGCGCATCTCACGAATGGTCTCGCCGTAGTCGCGGCTGCCGAAGATCGCTGATCCCGCCACGAAGGTATCCGCCCCGGCCTGCGCCGCCGCGCGGATGTTGTCCACCTTGATGCCGCCGTCGACCTCCAGGCGCACCGCCCGGCCACCCGCCTCGATGCGCCGCCGCGCGTCGGCGAGCTTGCGCAGGCTGGTCGGAATGAACTGCTGCCCGCCGAAGCCGGGATTCACCGACATGATGAGCACCAGGTCGATGAGCTCCAGGGTGTAGTCGAGGTAATCGAGCGGGGTCGCCGGGTTGAACACCAGCCCCGGCCGGCAGCCATGCTCGCGGATCAACGCGATGGTGCGATCGATGTGCTCGGAAGCTTCCGGGTGGAAGGTGATGTAGGTGGCGCCCGCCGCGGCGAAGTCCGGCACGATACGGTCGACCGGGCGGATCATCAGGTGCACGTCGATCGGCGCCTGCACCCCGTGCCGGCGCAGCGCCTCGCACACCAACGGGCCGACGGTGAGATTCGGTACGTAGTGGTTGTCCATCACGTCGAAGTGAATGAGGTCGGCACCGGCGGAGAGCACCGCATCGACCTCCTCGCCGAGGCGCGCGAAGTCGGCCGACAAGATCGACGGGGCTATCCAGGCGGGGGACATGGCCACAGTCTACCCCACGGCGATCCGGCTGCGCCGCCGGCGCCTGCGACTTTCGTGAACGTCAACTCGTCAGCCGCGCCAGCGCCTCGCGGTACTTGTCGGCGGTAGCGGCGATGACCTCGGCCGGCAGGCGCGGTCCGGGGGCGCGCTTGTTCCAGTCGAGCGTCTCCAGATAATCGCGCACGAACTGCTTGTCGAAGCTCGGGGGACTCTCGCCCACGCGGTAGGTGTCTGCCGGCCAGAAGCGCGAGGAGTCCGGCGTCAGCACCTCGTCGATCAGCGTGAGCGTGCCGCCAGCATCGATGCCGAACTCGAACTTGGTGTCGGCGATGATGATGCCGCGCTCGAGCGCGTGAGCGGCGGCGAAGCGATACAGGGCGAGCGCCGTGTCGCGTACCGCCGCGGCCAGCTCCGGCCCGATAAGCGCGGCCACCTCGCCGAAGGGGATGTTCTCGTCGTGAGCCCCGGGCCGCGCCTTGGTCGCCGGCGTGAACAGCGGCTCGGGCAGCCGCGCCGCCAGCTCCAGTCCGGGCGGCAGGGCGATCCCGCACAGCCGCCCGCTCGAGCGGTAGTCCTTCCAGCCCGAGCCGATGAGATAGCCGCGCACCACCGCCTCGAGCGGCAGCGCCTTCAGCCGCCGCACGATCACCGCCCGTCCTGCGAGCAGCGCACGCTCGTGCGCGTCGCGGACGACTTCAGCGGGCTCGCGACCGGTGAGGTGATTGGGCACCAGGTGGCGCGTGCGGGCGAACCAGAAGTTGGAAATGCTGTTGAGCACGACCCCCTTGTCGGGGATGGGATCGGGCAGCACCACATCGAACGCCGACAAGCGGTCGGTGGTCACGATGAGGAGGCTCTCATCGTCCAGTGCGTAAATGTCGCGCACCTTGCCCTCGTGCAGGCGGGTGAGGCCGCGCAGCTCGGTGCGGTAGACGATGGGGGCCGGCATGCCCTTGCTACTATAGCCGACACGCATGGGCATGAAATGGATCGGCAAGATCGCGGGCGGCCTGCTGGGCGCGCTGGCGCTCGGGCCGATCGGCGCTGCGCTCGGGGTGCTGCTCGGTCACCAGTTCGACGAGCAGAGCGCCGCGAGCGAGCCGCCCCCCACGGCCGAGGAGCTCGCCGCCATCGGCGCGCGCTTCTTCCGCGCCACTTTCCGTGTCATGGGCTATCTCGCCAAGGCCGACGGCCGGGTCTCGGAACTGGAGATCTTTGCCGCGCGCGCGGTGATGGAAGAGCTGCGCCTGAATAGCGCGCAGGTGCGCGAGGCCATCGCGTGTTTCACCGCGGGCAAGCAGCCGCAATTCGACCTGGAGGCCGAGCTCGGGGCACTCGCCGAGGCCTGCCAGGGTCGGCCGGACCTCTCGCGCGTGTTCCTCGAGATCCAGGTGCGTGCCGCGCTTGCGGGCAACAACCTCGAAGGCCCGGTGCGCGCGCTCATGAACCACGTCGCCGCAGCGCTCGGGGTCTCGGCGTTCGAGTTCGTCCACATCGAGACGGTACTGCGCATCCAGCGCGGCGCTCGCGCCCAGGGGACCGGGCGCCCACTGGGTGCGGCGCGCGACCGCGCGCTGGATGAGGCCTATCGCGTGCTCGAAACCAGCTCCACGGCGAGCGATGAGGAAGTCGCGAAAGCCTATCGCCGTCAGCTGCAGCGCCACCATCCCGACAAGCTGAAGGCAAACGGGCTGCCCGAGTCGATGCTGGCGCACGCCAAGCAGCGTACGCAGCAGATCATCGAAGCCTGGGAGCTGGTGCGCGAGCGGCGCGGGCTGCGTTAGAGCGCGGCCGCCGCGCGCTAGTGGCGTTGCGCCCACTCCTCGATGATGCTCTGGATCGCCCGCACGCCGTCGGTCAGCGCCGCGGGGCCAGGCTGCAGGATGAGCGAGGACTTGATCTCGCGCAGGTAGCCCTCGCGCACCGCCGGCACAGCGCTCCACCCAGCACGTGCGGCCACGCGCTGCGGCTGGAATTTCTTCCCGCACCACGAGCCGAGCACGATGTCGGGGGCGCGCCGCGCCACCTCCAGTGGATCGGCGATGATGCGATCGCGCCCGAGCGGCCGGCGCGAGAGCTCCGGGAAGCACTCCTCGCCCCCGGCGAGCTCGATGAGCTCCGACACCCAGCGGATGCCGCTGATGAGCGGTGCGTCCCACTCCTCGAAGTACACACGGGGACGGCGCGTTAGTGCCGCCGCCCGCGCGCGCACCAGCGCGAGTCCCGCGCTCAGCTCATCGGCGAGCGCGCGTGCCCTCCCCTCGCAGCCGATCATGCCGCCGAGGGTGCGGATCATGCGCAGGATCTCGGCGATGCTGCGATGGTTGAACACGTGCACCTCGAGACCCGCGCGCACCAGCGCCGCGGCGATGTCCGCCTGCAGGTCGGAGAAGCCCAGCACCAGGTCGGGCTCGAGCGCGATGATGCGGTCCAGGCGCGCGCTGGTGAACGCCGACACGCGCGGCTTCTCGCGGCGCGCGCGCGGCGGCCGCACCGTAAAGCCGGAAATGCCCACGATGCGCCAGTCCTCGCCCAGCAGGTATAGCGTCTCGGTCGTCTCCTCGGTGAGGCAGACGATGCGTTGGGCAAATCCTGAATTCGAAGTCATGGAACACCGCAACCTCGCTTGTAGCACTGTATCCTTAAGGCATGTGGATGCGCATCTGGGCCTTCCTCGACTGGTGCTTCTTCGGGCCCGTCTCCGAGCGTCCCGGCGCGCCCGGGGCGCTGCTGCGCCTGCTGCGCTATCCCTACGCCGTGGTCCGCGACCTGGCGCGCGGGGAAATCAATCTGCGCGCCATGGGACTTGTATACACCACGCTCCTCTCGCTCATTCCGCTGCTCGCCTTCAGCTTCGCCATCCTCAAGAGCTTCGGCGGACATCGCGACCTCGAGCCGATCGTCTACGAGTTCTTCCGCCCGGTCGGTGGCGCCGCCGCCACCGAGCTGACCGCGCGCGTGGTGCAGTTCGCCAACCACGTCAGCAGCGGCGTGGTGGGCTCGGTGGGCCTGGCGCTGCTCGCCTGGACGCTGCTGGGGACCATCAAGAAAGTCGAAGACAGCTTCAATTTCCTATGGCACGTGGAGCAGCCGCGCAGCTTCGCGCGCCGGGTCGCCGAGTACTCAACGCTCCTGATCGCCGGGCCGGTGCTGCTGGTCGGGTTCATCGGCCTGTCGCACGCTGCGCTCAACAGCGCGCCGGTGCAGGAGGTCGTGCACCTGCCGCTGCTGCAGCGCCTGCGTGGCAGCAGCATCATCCTTGCGCCCTACGTGATGGTCACGGCGTTCTTCACCGCGCTCTACATGATGGTCCCCAACACCCGAGTGCAGTGGCGCGCGGCGCTCACCGGGGCGGTGGCCGCGGGGATCCTGTGGGCGGCGATCGGCAAGATGTTCACCGCCTTCGTCGTGTACTCCGCGCGGCTCACCATCGTGTACGCGGGCTTCGCGTTCGTAGTGACGGCGCTGGTGTGGACCTACTTCGGCTGGCTGATCCTGCTCGCGGGCGCACAGCTCTCCTTCTACGTGCAGAACCCCGTCTATCTGCGCCTGGGACTCCAGCAGCTGCGCCTCTCGGGCGAGGAGCTCGAGCAACTGGCGCTCAAGCTCATGTATTTCGTCGGCCGCACGCACGTCGCCGGGGGGCGACGCTGGAGCGTCAACCGTCTGGCCGACGAGCTCGGCCTCCCCGGCGTCGCCGTGGCGCAGATGGCGGCAACCCTGGAGCGCGCCGGACTTCTCATCGTCACCGACGACGACGAGCTGCTGCCGGCGCGCGACATCTCGCGCATCGGCGTGTATGAGATCCTGCAGATCGCGCGCAGCCAGCGCAGCGGCCACGTGGCCCCGCGCAACCTCCCCGTGCCCCCGGTTGACCGGGTGGTGGCGGCTCTCGATGAGGCGCGCCGCAAGGGCTGCGGCGAGCTCACCCTGCGCGAGCTGGCCGAGGAGGCGCCGCGGCCGGCGCTGCAGTTCACTCCCCGGCAATCGTCATCTCGCTGATCAGCACCGAGCCGGTGCGGATACCGCCGCGCGCGTCGATGTCGCTGCCGAGCGCGACGATGTCGTGGTACATGCTCCTCAAGTTGCCGGCGATGGTGATCTCGTGCACCGGGTAGGCGATGGCGCCGTTCTCGACCCAGAAACCGCTCGCGCCGCGGGAGTAATCACCGGTCACGCCGTTGACGCCCTGTCCCATGAGCTCGGTCACCAGGAGCCCGGTGTGCAGGCGCTGCAGGAACGCTGGCGCATCCAGGCCGCCCTCGGCGGTGGTCACGAGGAGATTGTGGATGCCACCGGCGTTGCCGGTGCTCTTCAGTCCCAGCCGCCGCGCCGAATAGCTGCCGAGGACGTATCCGGCGAGGACCCCCGCGCGCACCAGCTCGCGGTCGTGCGTGGCGGCGCCTTCCTGGTCGAAGGGGCTGCTGGCGAGCCCCTTGGGGATGTGCGGCCGCTCGTGCATGGTGAGGAATGCCGGAAATACCTGCTCACCCGCGGCGTTCAGCAGGAAGGAGGACTTGCGGTACTGGCTGGTGCCGCTGATCGCGCCGACGAAGTGCCGGAACAGCCCGCGCGCCATGTCGGGGGTGAAAGCCACCGGCGCCTTGCGCGTCGTCAGGCGGCGCGCGCCGAGACGCGCGAGCGCGCGCTGCCCGGCGGTGCGGCCGATGTCCTCGGCCGGTGCGAGCTCGCCCTGGTCGCGCGCGATGCTGTACCAGTAATCGCGCTGCATGTCCTCGCCCGCCTGGGCGATGAGCGAGCAGCTCACCGAGTGGCTGGTGGAGGAGTAGCCGGCGAGAAAGCCGAGCGAGTTGCCGTAGACGCCGCTGTGCCGGTTGCTGTTCACGGCCGCGCCCTCGGAGTTGGTGAGGCGCGCATCGAGCGCGAGCCCGGCCGCTTCGCACTCGCGCGCCAGCTCGATAGCGCGCTCGGGAGTGACTTCCCAGGGGTGATCGAGATCGAGATCGGGGATGTCGCGCGCCAGGGCTTCGGCCTCCACCAGGCCCGCGTAGGGGTCCCCGGCCGTGTAGCGGGCGATGGCGCACGCCTTGGCAACGGTTTCGCGCACCGCCTGCGCGGTGAGGTCGGCCGTGCTGGCGGAGCCCTTGCGCTTGTCGAAATACACCGTGACCCCAAGCCCGCGATCGCGCTGGTACTCGACGGTGTCGACCTCGCGCATGCGCACGCTGGTCGCCAGTCCCTGGCTGAGAGAGACGTCCGCCTCGTACTGCGAGGCGCCCAGGCGGCGCGCCTCCTCGAGCGCGAGGCTCGCGACATCGCTGAGCGGAGCGGTCGTGCCGGAGGCGGCGGTTGGGTGCATCGGGGGTGATTCGCGCTGGTGTTTGAGCTTAAATTGTAGCAGCCGCCGCACGCTCTCCGGTGCACCGGCGCTGACAAAGCGAGGGCCGTGCAGGTGAGCGCCGATTCACACGAGGACACCCGGGAGTCGCAGCGCTCCGAGCGTCCCAGCAAGAGCGCGCGCAAGCGCGCCGCGCAGGCGGCGCAGCATCTGGGCGAGACACTCGTGGCTCTCCCCGATGCCGAGCTCGAGGCGCTCGCGCTGCCGCCGCAGCTTGCCGAGGCGATCCGCGCGGCGCGCCGCATCAACAGTCGCGCCGCGCTCGCGCGTCAGCGCCAGTACATCGGCAAGCTGATGCGCGCGCTGGACCTCGCTCCGATCCAGGCGGCGCTCGCGGCCCGCAGCGAGCGCGATGCACGCGAGAGCGAGCGTTTCAAACGCATCGAGAACTGGCGCGAGCGGCTGATCGCACAGGGGCCGCCGGCGCTCGCGGAGCTCGCGCGCTGGCATCCGGACATCGACCGCGACGCCTGGGCGGCGCGCATCGCCGCCGCCCGCGCCGAGCGCGCGCACGGCGGCGGCGGCGCGGCCCGGGAGCTGTTTCGCGCTCTGCGCGCATTGTTCGCTACAATGCCATGATGAAGGCGCTGGTCGGCATCATCATGGGCTCGGCTTCCGACTGGGAGACGATGCAGGCCGCCGCCGAGCAGTTGGACAAACTCGCGATTCCCTACGAGGTGCGCGTGGTGTCTGCGCACCGCACTCCCGACCTGCTGTTTGAATACGCCTCCGGCGCCCGCGGGCGCGGACTCGAGGTGTTGATCGCCGGCGCCGGCGGCGCAGCGCATCTGCCCGGCATGACCGCCGCCAAGACGACCCTTCCGGTGCTCGGTGTACCGGTGCAGTCCAAATCGCTCGGCGGCCTCGATTCGCTGCTGTCAATCGTGCAGATGCCCGCGGGAGTGCCGGTGGCGACCTTCGCGATCGGCGCGGCGGGGGCGAGCAACGCGGCGCTGTGTGCCGCGGCGATTCTCGCCAACAAGCACCCGGCCATCGCGAGCGCGCTCGAGGCTTTTCGCGAACGCCAGACCGCCGGCGTCCTCGGCCATCCCGATCCGCGCGCACCCTCGCGCACATGACCGTCGGCATCGTGGGCGCCGGCCAGCTCGGCCGCATGCTCGCTTTGGCGGGTTATCCGCTCGGGCTGGATTTTTTGTGCCTGGATCCGGCGCGCGACGCCCCGGCGGGACAGGTTGCGCCGTTGCTGCACGGGGCTTTCTCCGACCGCCGGCTCCTCGCCCGCCTGGCGCGCAAGTGCGAGGTCATCACGTTCGACTGGGAAAACGTGCCGGCGGCCTCTCTCTGCGTCCTGGCGCGCGGGCACCATGCACGCATCTGCCCGCCCATCGCCGCGCTCGCCGTCGGCCAGGACCGGGTGGCGGAGAAGCGTCTGTTCGGGCGGCTCGCGATCCCGACCACCCGCTGGCGCGCGGTCGACTCACGCGCCGGGCTGGTGCGCGCCATCGCTGAGGTCGGGCTTCCCGGGGTGCTCAAGACCCGCCGACTCGGTTACGACGGCAAGGGCCAGGCGCTGATCCGCACGCCGGCGGACGCCGAGCGCGCCCTGCGCACCCTCGGTCACGTGCCGCTGCTGTACGAGGAGTGGATCCCGTTCGATTGCGAGGTTTCGATCATCGGCGCGCGCAGCGTCAGCGGCGAGATCGCCGTCTACCCCCTGTGCGGCAATGTCCATGGCGCGGGTGTCCTGCGGCTCACCTGCGCGCCCTACGGGCGCTCGCGCTGGCAGCGTCTCGCCGCGAGCTACCTGAGGCGCGTGCTCACGCACTTCCGCTACACCGGCATTCTCACCCTCGAGTTCTTCGTGCGCGCCGGCAGGCTCATCGCCAACGAGATGGCCCCGCGCGTACATAACTCCGGGCACTGGACCATCGAGGGTGCAGCGACCAGCCAGTTTGAGAATCACCTGCGCGCCATCCTCGACCTGCCGCTCGGCGCCACCACCGCGCGCGGCTTCAGCGCCATGATCAACCTCATCGGCCGCCTGCCGCCGCGCGCGGCGCTTCTGGCGCTGGAAGGCGTGCACCTGCACGCCTACGGCAAACAGCCGCGCCCCGGGCGCAAGGTCGGCCATTGCACCGTGGTCGAGCCGACTGCCGCCGCCCGCGATGCCCGCGTGCGCCGGCTCCTCAAGGATTTGGCCGTCGGCGTTCGCATCCCGTAACATCGGTTGCGGGCCACATCCATGTACCTCGAACCCTTCAAACTCAAGGAGTTGCCGTTCCGTTTAAGCCCGGACCCGCAGTTCCTGTACCTGTCGAAACAACACGCCCGCGCCAAGGCGTACATGGAATCGACCATCTGGTTCACCGACGGCTTCGTGGTGATCACCGGGGAGATCGGCTCGGGCAAGACGACGCTCATCGAGTCCTTCCTGAAAGAGGTCCCCGCGGACGTGGTGGTCGCGCAGATCAACCAGACCCAGGTCTCGGCGATCGATTTCCTGCAGACGGTGCTGGTGCAGTTTGGCTTCTCGCCCTTCAAGATGCGCAAGGGGGAGCTCATCAGCACGCTCAACAACTTCCTCATCGAGCAGTACGCCGCCGGGCGCAAGGTGCTGCTGATCGTCGACGAAGCGCAGAACCTCTCCATGCGTGTGCTGGAGGAGATCCGCATGCTGTCGGGGGTCGAGACCACCAAGGAGAAGGTGCTGCGCATCATTCTCGCCGGCCAGCCCGAGCTCAGCAACAAGCTCGACGCCCCCGAGCTCGAGCAGCTCACGCAGCGCGTGCGGCTGCGCTTTCACCTGCAGACGCTGTCGGAGACCGAGAGCCGGGCCTACATCCGGCACCGCCTCGATGTCGCCGGCGCGGGCGACCGCGAGCTGTTCAATCCCGACACCTACGCGGAGATTTTCCGCTACTGCGGCGGCGTGCCGCGCCTGATCAACACCCTGTGCGACACCGCCATGATGGCCGCGTTCACGGCCGATCGCGCCCTGGTCACGCGCCGCGACATTGCCGCCGCGGTCGAGGAGCTGCGCTGGCAGCCGTACGAAGCGCGCCCGCATCAGTACGGGCCGATCGGTGGGGCGCCGACCGTGCAGCCCGTCGCGCCGCGCGCCACGCGCCACGGTAGCGCGCGCTCGCTCGGGCACCTGCTGGTGGCGACCGACGGCCGCACAGTGCAGGAGGTGCCGCTGCGGCTCGGACGCCTCATCGTCGGCCGCACTCCCGACAACGACGTGCAGATCGACAGCCGTTTCATCAGCCGCCACCACTGCCAGGTGACCACCACGGTCAACTACTGCGTGATCGAGGATCTCAACAGCACCAACGGCATCTACGTGAAGTCGAACCGCGTACGACGCCACTACCTCAATGACGGCGACGTGGTGCTGATCGGAAAGCACGAGCTGCTCTACGTGAATGAGCGCGCCCCGCGCAGCCGCGCCCCGCACATCGATACGACTCCCGATGCGGCGCGCGCAGCGAAAGCCGCGATGCGCGAGTCCGAAGCGGACGAGGAGGATGAGGCTGACGAAGACGCCGCCGCGCCGTCCGCCTGAGCGTTCAGCGCCCTGGGCCCCTCAGCGGGCGCCCCAGGGCTTCAACTCTCGTCGTTGCCGGTGAGCGACTCCGGATCCGCGTACTGCGAGCGCAATGCGCGGTAATCGCGTCGCCGCAGCAGCACCACGATCCCGGCCAGCACCGCCGACAATCCCAGCAGCCCCACGCCGAGACTCAAAGCTCTGCGGGAGGCGAACAGGTAGCTGGCGATGAGCGCCGCGACGCCGCAGATTATGTAAACCCAGGGCAGGCCTTCGTAGACGGGTCGGGAAAAGTGCGGACCACGGCGCGACATGCCGTGCATCGTAGCGCGAGGAGGCTGCGAGTTGGAATCGGCGTCGACCGTGCTCAGCCGAGGCCCAACATGCGCGCGAGCCGCTCGAGGAGGGAGGGTTTCAGGGCCTCGACGTGCAAGTCGGTCTGCGGGGCGTGGCGGCGGTTGACTTCAGCCAGCAGATCCGGCGGCAGATCGAGCTGAGGAACCTCGGTGGTGATTTCGTCGGAGAGCATGGGCGTTCCTTTGGGCGTGAACCGGTCGCGCCGGGGAGCCACGTTAAGTGCTGGCGCGCGCGGCCGGCGTGTGGGGCCTCACAGCCTGAGCGTAGTGCATGATTATGTCGCAGTGAAGACAGCCGCGTGACGCGCGGATGTCCTGGCGGGAACGCGCGCCGCGGCACGCATCCTGCAACCTCAGGCGGTGCCGCCGACGGTGAGCGCGTCAATCTTGAGCGTGGGCTGTCCCACGCCGACGGGCACGTTCTGGCCGTCCTTGCCGCAGGTGCCGACGCCATCGTCGAGCTTGAGGTCGTTGCCGACCATGGAGACGCGCGTCAGCACGTCCGGGCCGTTGCCGATCAGCGTCGCCCCCTTGAGCGGCGCGCCCACGCGGCCGTTCTCGATCGCGTACGCCTCGCTGGCGGAGAACACGAACTTGCCGGAAGTGATGTCGACCTGGCCCCCACCGAAGTTCACCGCGTAGATGCCGCGCTTGACCGAGCGCATGATCTCCTCGGGCGCGTGCGGCCCGGGACGCATGTAGGTGTTGGTCATGCGCGGCAGCGTCATGTGGGCGAACGACTCGCGCCGCCCGTTGCCGGTGGGGCGCGCACCCATCAGGCGCGCGTTGAGACGGTCCTGCATGTAGCCGCGCAGCACGCCGTTCTCGATGAGCGTGGTGCACTGGGTGGGAACCCCCTCGTCATCGATGTTGAGCGAGCCACGACGCCGCGCCAGGGTGCCGTCATCGACCACGGTGCACTCGGGGGCGGCCACCTGCTCGCCGATACGGTTGGCGAACGCGGAGGTTCCTTTGCGGTTGAAATCGCCCTCCAGCCCGTGGCCGATCGCCTCGTGCAGCAGGATTCCCGGCCAGCCCGGTCCCAGCACTACCGTCATGGTGCCGGCGGGGGCCGGGCGCGCCTCGAGATTGACCAGCGCCTGGCGCGTCGCTTCGCGCGCGAGCGCGAGCGGCCGCTCGCCGCCGACGAGCTCGGCGAGCGAGAATCGACCGCCGGCGCCGGCGTAGCCCTGCTCACGCCGCCCGCCCTGCTCCACCAGCACCGAGACGTTGAAGCGCACCAGAGGCCGCACGTCCGCGGCCAGCTCCCCCTCGCTGGTGGCGATCAGCACCACCTCGTGCACTGCCACGACACTGGCGGTGACGTGCACGACGCGCGGATCGATGCGGCGCGCCTCGCGGTCGACCCGCTCGAGCCAGGCCACCTTGTCTTCGGTCGCGAGCGCGAGCGCCGGATCGGCCGGCAGATAGAGGCGGTGCCCGGAGCGGTTGCGCCAGGCGCTCAGGCGCCGCTCGCCGCCGTGCACGGCGATGGCGCGCGCAGCGCGCGAGGCTTCCGTGAGCGCCGGCAGCACGATCTCGTCCGAGTACGCAAACCCGGTCTTCTCTCCGGCCAGCGCCCGCACTCCTACGCCCTGCTCGATGCTGGCACTGCCGTCCTTGACCATGCCGTCCTCGAGTGACCAGGACTCCTGGTGCGTGAGCTGAAAATACAGGTCGGCGAAGTCCACCGAGTGCGTCAGCACTTCTCCGAACACGCGGTCGAGGCGACGATCGTCGAGCCCGCTCGGCCGCAGGATGAGATCGCGCGCGATCGTCAGCGGATCGGCCGCCGCGAGCTGGGTCATGTCAGCTTCGTGGGTCATGTCAGCTTCCGGCGCCGGCCGGCAGCGCGAACGCGCGGTGAACGAGCGCCGGGAAGCTCTCGCGCACGCCCGCCTGGCGTGCCAGGTCCACTTCCGCCACGATGCAACCGCGGCCGCGCGGCACGCGCTGCAGCACCCGTCCCCAGTAGTCGACAATCATGCTGTCCCCGTAGGTCTCACGTCCGCTCGGATGGAAGCCGGACTGCGCCGGCGCCACAACATAACAGAGATTCTCGATCGCCCGCGCCCGCAACAGCGTCTCCCAGTGCGCCCGCCCGGTTGGACCGGTGAAGGCCGAGGGCACGGTGAAGATCTGTGCGCCCGCGGCGACCAGGTGCCGGTACAGCTCGGGAAATCTCACGTCGTAACACACCGACAGGCCGACGCGTCCGACGGGCGTGTCAAGCACCGTGGCGGCGGCCCCCGGGGCGACGTGCGCGGACTCGCGGTAGGTCTCGCTGCGTCCGGGAAGATCGACATCAAAGAGGTGAATCTTGTCGTAGCGCGCCACGCGCCCGCCGTCGCTGTCGTAGACGAGCGATGCGGCTGCGACGCGCCCGTCGGGGCCGGCGACCAGCGGCACGGTGCCCCCGACGATCCACAGTCGCAGCCGCCGCGCGGTGGCGGCGAGGAAATCCTGGGCGGGGCCGCTGCCGTCGGCTTCCGCCACCGCGCGCTTGTCGGCGTCCTTCAGCCCCATGAAGGAGAAATTCTCCGGCAATGCCGCGAGCCGCGCGCCCTGGGCGGCCGCAGCCTCCAGCAGCCTACGCGCCTGCTCGAGATTCGCCGCCACCTCGGGACCGGAGGTCATCTGTATCGCTGCAACCTTCATGCGTTACCTCATTCGGCCAGGGTCACTATGGGGTCGTCCCACGTGCCCCGCAAACGCAGTGCGCCACGCGAGCGATCCGCGACGGCGCCGGTAAACAATTCCCGCAGCGAAAGCCACACCGCCGCCACTTTCGGGGTGGGCCCGAGACGGCGCACCGCGGCGGGCAGACGCTCTTCCCCGCGCAGGATCCAGGCCTGCTCGTCGTAGTCGCTGGTGGCGAGCCCCACCCGACCGCGCACCAGGATCTCGGCATCGCCGTCGAAATGCAGGTCGCGGGTGCGTGCCTGGCCGTCCTGCAGCTCGAAGTCGGCGGTCAGTCGCGCGAAGCGCAGCCCCTGCCCGACGCCAGCCTCCCCTGGCGGGGTCGTGCCCGCAATCAGCGCCGGCACTGACAGCAGCGCGAAGGGCGTCCCGGCCGCCCGCCCAGCCTGAGCCAGGCCGTCCTCGAGCTGCATGTGGAGGTGGCCACCGAGCGTTACAAGGGTGGCGGGCTCCTGGGGCGCCCATTGCAGCTCGCCCTCGAGACGGGCGCGGCCCGCGCTCACTTCGGGACGCAGTCCGAAGGCCGCCAGCGTGGCGGCGGCATCCGCGCTTTCCAGCCCGAAGGTGGCGCGGCACCCGGCGCTCGCGCACTGCGCGCTGGCGCGGGCGTCGCCCGCGGGGCCGGAGAGGCGCGCGCCGGTGATCTCGAGCGTGTCGCCGCGCAAGGCGAGTAATGCCCCGAAACTGCCGAGGCTGCGCCCCTGCCATTGCAGATCGTCGACGGAGAGCTCGGCGGCGGGAGCCAGTGCCGCCGCCAGCGACGCGGCGAGGGCTGTGTCGGCCGGCTGCGCGATATTGAAGCTGACCAGGTGCACGACGGCCGGATGTTCGGCGTCGATCACCGCCGGCCAGTGAGCGCTCGCCATAAGATCCGCGGACTGCAGCTGCAGCGCCCCGCCGCCGCGCGTGAGGCGCCCCGCGAGGGCGACGTCCGCGTAGCTGGCGTTGCCGGCCAGCAGCACCGTTGTGGAAAGGCGCGCGCGCAACTCCGGCAGCGCCGCATCCCGCCCTGCCTGGCGCCACAGGGCAAGGGCGCCTGCCAGCTCGAGCCGGCTCAGCCGCCCGTCGAGCCACAGCACCGGTTCGGCCGGCAGCGCAGGAGCCGTGGAGGCGAGACGCACCGCGCCACGCTCGATGCGCCAGCCCTCGCCGCGGCGCGTGAGCGCGGCCAGCGCACGCAACCGCTCGCCGAGGCTCACGCGCAGCTGCCCGGCGTCGCTCCCGCCCTGTACCTCCACCTGCAGCGGCAGTGCGGCGCCCGAGCTCTTGGCAAAGGGCTCGGGCAGATGACTCGTCACGCCGACGAGACTCGAGTCGGCGTGCAGCTGCCAGCGCGCGCCGCGCCCATCGGCGGCGGACAGGAACGCGAGCACCGCGCTCCACTCGGCGTTACCCGCGAGCTGCGCCCGCCCCGTCTCGCCTCCGGCAGCCTGCAGCGCCTGCTGCGCGTCGATGACGCCGCGGCCGGAAATCGCGAGCACGGCGGCGCCGCGCTCGCGGCGCTCGCCGACGCCGAGGCTCACGGGCCCGCCGAGCCATTGTCCAGTGAACGTGGAGCGCTGCAGGGAACCGCCCGCAAACGCCAGCGTGCCGCGCAGCGCCTCGATCGGGGGCAGACCCGGGAGCGGGCGCAGCTGCGCGCCCTCGAGCATCGCGGCGATGCGCACACGCGGCGCCCGAGCGCGGGTGCGCCCGGTCGCGGCCGGCGGCAGGGTGAGATCGACATCGAGCAGCGTATCGCCGCGCAGGTCGATGGCCGCGGCGTCCGCCGATTCGGACAGCAGCTGCGGGTGCACCCGCAGCCAGGCGAGCGCCTCCGCGGCACTGCCGGCGAGGCGCGCTGTGAAGTGCAATGGATGCGCGCCGTGCACGTCCCAATCCGCGCTCGCCGAACCGAGTTGGAACGTGCCGCTGTGCGCATGATCGATCACGGCATGCACGCGCGGGCCGCGCCAGTCGATGCGCGCATCGATGCCGTCGGCGTCCGGCCACAGCTCATCCCCGCCGAGGCTCGCCGCACGCAGGGTAAGCGCGCCAGTGAAGTCCGCCCCCGGGACATCCCACGGTGGGTCGCCCGTGAGCGCTCCACGCCAGGCAATGTCCGCGCTCTCGACCCGCCCGGCCGTCACATGAGCCGCCCCCGCCCCGAGCGTGCGGACGGCGCCCTCCCCCAGAAGCCGCGCGAGCAACGCAACGTCGGCGTCCTTCAGCGCGAGGTGCACGCTCATGCGCGGAGTGGCGCCCGCCGCCGACGCGCCGATCGCACCGCTCACCGTCAGGCTCGTGCCCGCACGCCGCGCCTGCAGATCATCGGTACGCAGTTGCCAGCCGTCCCCCGCACCCGTCACGAGGAGCCGTGCGGCGACCTCCAGGCCGTCGAGAATGAGCGGCTCGGCGTCGGCGCGTGCGACGGTGAGCTGCGCGCTGTGCGCCTGCAGGTCCGCCACCAGCCCCTCGTCAGTCCCTGCGAGATGTCCGGAGAGGCCGCGGAGCAGCACCTCGCGCGCGGGCGTGGCGAGGGTGAGGTCCTGAAACTCGGCGGCGGTGATGAGGCGCGCGCCGGCGCGGCGCTGCGCGCTCCAGTCGAAGCTCAGCTCGCGCGCCTCCCCGCCCACGGCCACTTCCTGCAGCGGAACCTGCGCCGCGCACCAGCGTGCGAGGAACGCAAGCGCCGCAAGCGGTGCGTGGTGTGCGCGGCCGCGCACGTAAGTTCCATCCGCGGCAGCATCGAGGATGAGGCTCGCCGGCACGAATGCCGCCGCGGTGACCGGCATTCCCCGGGTGCCCGCTTCCAGCCCCTCGACCAGGAGGTGCCATTCGCCGCCGCGTCGCGCCAGCCGCCACTTGCCGCGCAGCCCTTCGAGGGCGAGCGGCGCCGCGGAGGTCGAGGGTACACCCCACTCGAGCGCCTCGGCGTAAAGGCTGCCGTGCGCCTCGAGCACGCGTCCGCGGGCGAATCTGACCTGCAGCTCGAGGTTGCCGCGGCCCGCCTGCGGCAGGTAACGCGCAACACCCGGGTAGGACGCGACGTCATGCCAGCCGGCGAACTCCAGCCGGCGCCCCTCGAAGCCGAGCGTGCCGCTCGCGCCTTGCGGCTGTGCCGGGTCGCCGCTCATCTGCAACGCCAGGTGCGCGCTCTCGCCCATGCTCTCCGGCAGCAGCACGCGGGCGTCGGCACTCCAGTCGGCCCCGAGGCGGCGCAGCTGTGCATGCGTGATCGCGAGAACGGCGGGCGCGCCGCGCGGCCCGATCCCGCGCAGCGTCCCTGCGTCGATCTCGATACGGCCGCCGCGCCAGCGGGAGAGGAGGCGCGCGCCGGCGCTCCACGTTCCGCCGCGCGACGCTGCCTCCGGCAGCGCTGCGCCGGCCTTGCCGGCGGCTGCGCCTTGCGCGCCCAGATCGATGTCCGCCTTTTCGAGCGTGATGCGCCCGGCCTCCAGGTGGCCGCTGCGCGCCATGCGCCACAGATCCAGAGCGATGATCAGCCGCGAGGCGCGCAGCACCGCCCTGCCGCTGCGCTCGCCGAGCATGACGCCGTGGAATACGGCCTCCGGGCCGTGCCAGCCCCAGCGCACCGAGAGCTCGCTGAAGCCCACCTCGAGCCCGGTCTCGTGACGGATCAACTCCTCGAGCGCGGCGCGCTGCTGCGGCACGCGTGCCGCGGCCAGCTGCCAGGCGAGCACCACCACCACGCACAGCACGAGTGCGGCGCCGAGCGCGACCAGTGCCGCGCGCAGGTGCGAGCGCGCGGCGTTCGGCCGCGGCACGCCGCCCGCGGCGGCAGGAGCGGCCGGCCCGGCAGCGGGCTGTGCTGGCGTCACACGCATGTTCGGTAGCCTAAACGAGTACGACGTCGTACTGGTCGACGCCGTAGAGCGCCTCGACCTGCAGGCGGATCGGCCGGCCGACCTGGGCCTCGAGCTCTCCGAGCGTGCTGGACTCCTCGTCCAGCAGCCGGTCCACGACGTCCTGATGGGCGAGTATCAGCAGCTCACGACTGGCAAACTGTCGGCTCTGTCGCACAATTTCCCGAAAAATCTCGTTGCAGACCGTTTCGGGCGTGCGGACGAAGCCGCGACCTTCGCAGCTTCGACACGGCTCACACAGCAGGTGTTCCAGGCTCTCGCGGGTACGCTTGCGGGTCATCTCCACCAGCCCCAGGGGCGAGAGGCTCACGATGTGAGTCTGGGCGCGATCGCCATTCAACGCGCGCTCGAGCGCACTCAGCACGGCGCGCCGGTGCGGCTCGTCGCGCATGTCGATGAAGTCGATGATGATGATCCCGCCGAGATTACGCAGCCGCAGCTGCCGCGCGATGCTGACTGCCGCCTCGAGGTTGGTGCGGAAGATGGTTTCCTCGAGGTTGCGGTGGCCAACATACGCGCCGGTGTTCACATCGATGGTGGTCATCGCCTCGGTCTGGTCGATGACCAGGTGTCCGCCGGACTTCAGCGGCACCTTGCGATCGAGCGCCCGCACGATTTCCTCCTCGACGCCGTTCAGGTCGAACAGCGGCCGGGGACCGGGATACAGCTCGATCGTCGGCGCGCTCCCGGGCATGAAGGCGGCGGCAAACTCCAGCATGCGCGCATGCTCGCGCGGCGAATCGACCACCACGCGACTCACGCCGCGGGCGAGCTCGTCGCGCAACACCCGCAGGGTGAGCGGCAGATCCTCGTGCACCACGGTGCCGGGCGGAACCTGCGCGGCGCGCGTGCGCACGTGCTCCCAGAGTCTGGCCAGGTAGCTCATGTCCTCGCGCAGACTCTCCGCCGCTGCGCCCTGTGCCGCGGTGCGCACGATGTAGCCGCCACCGGCACCCTCGGCCGCCAGTTGCGCGAGCAGCGACTTCAGGCGCGTGCGCTCGGCCTCGTCCTCAATGCGCGCCGACACGCCGACCGCCTCGCCGCGCGGCATGTACACCAGATAGCGCGAGGGGAGCGCTATGAAGGTGGTGAGACGTGCGCCTTTGGTGCCGATCGGATCCTTGATGACCTGCACCAGGATGTCATCACCGGCGTTCACCAGGCGGCGGATGTCCTCCACCGGCTCGGCCGCCGCCGGCGCGCTCAGCACGGTGTCCTCGGAGGCGCTGCGGGCGATATCGGCGGCGTGCAGGAAGGCGGTGCGCTCGAGCCCGATCTCCACGAAGGCCGCCTGCATGCCCGGCAGCACGCGCGACACACGTCCCTTGTATAGATTGCTCACCAGCCCGCGGCGACTGGTGCGCTCAATGTGCAGCTCCTGCACCACGCCATTCTCGAGAATGGCGGCGCGCGTCTCGCGCGGCGCGACGTTGACCAGGATCTCGATGCTCACCGCGCAGCGTCCGCAGACGCGCCCTGTGGCCAGAGCGGCACGCCCGCTGCCTCGAGCAGCTGCGCGGTCTCGAACAGCGGCAAGCCCATCACACCGGAGTAGCTGCCGCTCAGGTGCTCGATGAAAGCCGCGCCGCGTCCCTGCACGGCGTAGCCGCCCGCCTTGTCGCGCGGCTCGCCGCTGTTCCAGTAGGCGATGCATTCCGCGCGGGAGAGCGGGCGAAAGCGCACCTCGCTCGTGCTCAGGCGGTGCGCCACCTGCGCGGCGGTCGCGAGCGCCACCGCGGTCAACACGCGGTGGCTGCGCCCGGAGAGCTGCAGCAGCATGGCGATGCCTTGCTGCGCGTCGGCCGGCTTGCCGCAGATGCGCTCATCGACGACCACGATGGTGTCGGCGGCGAGCACCGGCAGAGCCGCGCCGTGGGCGTGAATGCTGCACGCCTTGGTGCGCGCCATGCGCACCACGTAATCGGCGGCCGGCTCCCCGGGGAGCACCGCCTCATCGATGTTGGGAACCGCCAGCACATGCGGCACCCCGATCTGCTCGAGCAGCGCGCGGCGCCGCGGCGACATCGAGGCGAGACACACGAGCGGCGCTTGCGAGGGCTGGGGCTGCATCAGTCGCGATGATACGGATGATTGCGGAGAAGCGAATGCGCCCGATAGAGCTGCTCGGCGAGCAGCACCCGCACCAGGGCATGCGGCAGCGTGAGGCGCGAGAGCGACAGCGCCAGCTGGCTGCGGGTCAGCACCTCGCGGGCGAGCCCGTCGGGTCCGCCGATGACGAAAGTCAGGTCCTCGCCCGAGTGCATGCGCGCGCTGAGCCACTCGGCGAACTCGCGCGTGGAGAACTGCGTCCCGCGCTCATCGAGGGCGACCACGTGATCGGCCGGGCGCAGCGCCCCGAGCAGCCGCTCCCCCTCGAGTGCCAGCGCCTGCTGCACGGTGCCACCGGAGCGGCGCGCCGCCGGCTCGATCTCGCTCAGCGCGACGGGCAGGCCGCGCTCGAGTCGGGTCAGGTATTCGTGGCAGGCGCTGCGCACCCAGGCAGGCATGCGCGCGCCCACGGCGATCACGCGCACGCGCATCAGCCGCGCTATCGCACCGGGCGCCGCCGCCGCGCAGGCGCTCGGGACACGACCGCGGTGGCGACCGCGGGCACACCTGCGCCGCCATCCCACAGCCGCTCGAGCCCGTAGAACTCACGCACGCGCGGCAGCATGACGTGCACCAGGATGTCCTGCAGGTCCACCAGCACCCACTCCCCCTCGCGCGCACCCTCGGTACCGAGCGGCCGGAAGCCCGCCGCCTTGGCCTGCTCCACCACGCGTTCGGCGATCGAGCGCACGTGGCGGTCGGAGTTGCCGGAGGCG
Source organism: Steroidobacteraceae bacterium (assembly GCA_035937715.1). GTDB lineage: Bacteria > Pseudomonadota > Gammaproteobacteria > Steroidobacterales > Steroidobacteraceae > 13-2-20CM-66-19. The sequence goes on from DASZHQ010000050.1 coordinate 32,197, forward strand.
ATGACCATGGTGTCGGCGATATCGGTCAGCCCTCGCACATCCAGCACCCTGACGTTCACGGCTTTCATGTCATCGAGCGCGCTGGCCACGGCCTGTTGCAACGGCGAGACGCGCTCCTCCCTGGGGCGCAGGCGGGTGCGGGTGATCATGTGCTTAAGCGGGTTCTCCTGGGGCGCCGGGCGTCATCGGGCGGGGTGCATCCTGCTGCGCAGCATAGCACCTCGTCTCCAGAATGAACTGCCTCACAGAGTCGGGGACAAGGTAGCGCGGGTCGCGGCCGGCAACGATCAGCGCGCGCAGCTCGGTCGAGGAAATCTCCAGCTGCGTCACTGCGCGCACGTACACGCGGCCGGCAGGTTCTTCGTGCAGCACGCGGATCGAGCCGGTGCCGTAGTCCACCATCACCTCACCGAGCGGACCGGTAGTGGGGGCGCGCCAACCGGGGCGGTGCGCCACCACGATGTGCGCCAGCTGCAGGAGCTCGCGCCAGCGGTGCCAGTTAGGCAGGCCGAGAAAGGCATCCATCCCCAGCAGCAGGCACAGCGAGCGTTGCGGATACTCGCCGCGCAGCTCCGTCAGCGTGTCCACGGAGTAGGAGACACCGCTGCGGCGAACCTCGCGATCGTCGACCACGAAGCTCGGCTGATCGGCGACCGCCGCCTGCACCATCTTCAGGCGCTGCTCGGCGCTCGCATAGAGGTTGTCGCGATGCGGCGGACTGCCGGTCGGCAGGAAGCGCACCTCGGCGAGCTTCAACTCCTGCCACAGCTCGAATGCCGTGCGCAGATGCCCGCAGTGGATCGGGTCGAAGGTGCCGCCGAAGACGCCGATCGGTTGCATACGTCAGGCCTAGCGCAGCGGCAGCGCGGGAGCGCCCAGGACCGCTCGACCACACAGCTCCGCCGCGAGCAGCGCCATCTCCTCCCAGGCATCGCCGGGCAGGCGCCCCTTGATCATACGATCTGCGCGCGCGGCGCGCAGCGTGAGCGCGGCATACGGCAGGCGCGGCGCGCGCCTCGCCGCCCGGGCGAGAGCGGCGCCCTGGCGCTGCCAGGGCGAGGCGCTGGCGGCGCCCGCCCGCACACTCCACAGATCGCGCAGCGCGCGCGCCAGAGCCCACAGCGCGAGTGTCGCCTCGCTCCCTTCGGCGCGCAGCCCCGCGAGCACGCGCAGCGTCCGAGCGGCTTCCCCGCCGAGCGCCGCCTCGTGAAGCTGAAACGCATCAAAGCGCGCACTGTCCGCAACGCTCTCCAGCACCGTCTGCGCCGACACGCGGCCGCCGGGCGCAAGCAGCGTCAGCTTGCTCAGCTCCTGGTGCGCGGCGAGCAGGTTCCCCTCGGTGCGCGCGGCGAGCAGCTCGAGCGCCTCCTCGCTCACCTCGAGGCCGAGCTTGCGGCCGCGCGCTGCGAGCCATGCCGCAAGCCGCGTGCCGTCCACCGGCCAGATCTGCACCCAGGCGCCGTGCGTCTCCAGTGAGCGCACCCAATCGGCCGCCTGCGCGTCGCGCTCGAGGCGCGGAGCGAGAATGAGCAGCAGCATGTCTGGATCGCGCGCCGCGAGCAGCTTCCCCAGGGTTGCGTCGGCGCCCGCCCCCGGCCTGCCGCTGGCGAGACGGATCTCCACGACCCGCCGGGCGCCAAACAGCGACAGGTTCGCGGCCGAGGCGCGCACGTCGTCCCATTCCGCGGCGCGCTCGATGAAATGCACTTCGCGCTCGGTGAAGCCCGCCGCGCGTGCGCGTGCGCGCACGGCATCGGCCGCTTCGCCGGCGAGCAGCGGCTCGTCGCCGGAGATCAGATACGCCGGCAGCAGGCGTTCCCGGAGGTGCTTCGCGAGCGAGTCAGCGGTGAGCTTCAAGGACCTCTCATACTATCAATCATGAGCCCACCGCGCGAATACGTCGCATTCGCGCTGCCGGCGTGTTGGTCGCGCCGCTAGAAGCGCTTGCCGATGCCGACGTAGATCCCGTGCGGCATCACGCTGAGAATAAACGGTGTGCTCGGATTGCGATGCATGACCCACCCCATCCCGGTGCCGAGCGCAAGGCCGACGAGGACGTCCGACTGCCAATGCGCCTGCACCTTGATGCGCGCAAGCCCGTCGTACACCGGCAGCAGCTCGAGCGCGTAGGTCCAGGGATGGTCGTGGCCATACTCGAGCACCAGCGGCGTGATGATCGCGCTCACCCCGGTGACCTCACCGCTCGGAAAGCTCTGGTTGCCATGACCCTTGAACCAGAGGTTCGGATCGTTGTTGCTGGCGGCCGGCCGCACCCGCGAGAAGGCGTACTTCATGCCGAGCGACACGACGCCTGCCGCGGCGGACGCATCCACCGACTGCCACAGCGTGCGGCCGAAGCGCGTCTCGCCGCCCTCCCAGAGCGCGCCGCCGACCTCAAAGCCGATGAGCCCGTAGAACAGCGCGTTCTGATAACGGCGGTTCCAGAT
>DASZHQ010000051.1:0-2320 GCA_035937715.1 Steroidobacteraceae bacterium
TGGGTCAGCACCTCGCCGAACACCTTGTCGAGCCGCCGATCATCCAGGCCGCTCGGACGCAGGATCAGATCCCGCGCCAGGCTCAGCGGGTCAGCAACGACGGTCTCACTCATGGGTGGGTATTTCCTCGGCAAAGACACGGTGGACGAGCGCGGGGAAGGTTTCGCGCACCCCGGACTGGCGCTGCAGATCAAGCTCGGCGACGGCGCAGCCGGTGCCGCGCGGCACGCGCTGCAGGATCCTTCCCCAGAAATCGACGATCATGCTGTCGCCGTAGGTTTCCCGTCCGCTGGGATGGAAACCTGACTGCGCCGGCGCAATAACATAACAGAGATTCTCGATCGCCCGGGCGCGCAGCAGCGTCTCCCAGTGCGCGCGCCCGGTGGGACTGGTGAAGGCTGAGGGCACCACGAGCAGCTGCGCGCCCGCGGCGCTCAAGTGCCGGTACAGCTCCGGGAAGCGCACGTCGTAGCACACCGAGAGCCCGAGCCGTCCGACGGGCGTGTCGATGACTACCGCGCGCGAACCGGGGGCGACGTGCGCGGATTCGCGATAGCTCTCGCTACGCCCCGGAATGTCCACATCAAACAGGTGAATCTTGTCGTAGCGCGCCACGCGGCGCCCGTCCGCGTCGTACACGAGCGAGGCGGCGGCCACGCGTCCGTCGGCGCCGGCGCGCAGCGGCACGGTGCCACCGACCAGCCACAGCTTCAGGCGCGCCGCGGTGGCGGCCAGAAAATCCTGCACCGGGCCGGCGCCGTCAACCTCGGCCACGGCGCGCTTGTCCACATCCTTGAGGCCCATGAAAGAGAAATTCTCCGGCAGCGCCACCAGGCGCGCGCCGCGGGCGGCTGCCTCCTCGATCAGGACGCGTGCCTGCTCGAGGTTCTGCGCCACCTCGGGGCCGGAGGTCATCTGTACGGCCGCTGCTTTCATGCGCTCCTCATCGCTCGTGTCACTCCGCGGGCATCACTATGGGGTCGTTCCACGTACCCCGCAAACGCAGCCCCGCGCGGGCGTTTTCCGCCGCCGTTCCTGCAAACCATTCGCGCAACGACAGCCACAGCGCGGCCACCTTCGGGGTCGGTCCCAGGCGCCGCACGGCCGAGGGCAGGCGTTCCTCGCCGCGCAGGATGAAGGCCTCGGCGTCGTAGTCCTGCCCCAGGAGTCCCACGCGCCCGCGCACCAGGATCTCGGCGTCACCGTCGAGGTGCAGGTTGGCCGTGCTCGCCCAGCCCTCGCGCAGCTCGAAATCCGCGGTGAGCTGCCCGAAGCGCAGATCCGGCGCCGCGGCAGCGGCGGGCTCAGGCTCAAGCCCACTGATCAGGGCCGGCACCACCAGGAGCGCAAAAGGCACCCCTTCGCCGGGCAGTCCCTGCGCTCGTGTGGTGCCCTCTTCGAGCTGCATATGGAGGTGTCCGCTTAGGGTTGCAAGGGCCGCGGGGGCCGCCTGCGGCCACTCAAGCTCACCCTGCAGGTGCGCGCGCTGCGCGGCCACGTCCGGGCGAAAGCCGTAGGCGGCGAGCGTCTGCGCAAGATCGGTGCTGTTGAGAGAGAACTGCGCGCTGCAGCGCTCCTCACCCCCACACTGCCCGGCCGCGTGCAGCTCCTGATGGGGGGCGCTCAGACGCAGATCGCTCAGCACGAGGGCCTCAGAGCGCCGGCTGAGGCCCGCGCTCAGGCGCCCGAGCGAGCGACCCTGCCAGGAGAAGTCATCGACGGCGAGCTGCACGACAGGACCGAGTAGCTCTGTCAGCGCGGCGGGCAGCGCAACATCGCCCGCGCGCCCGGCGTCAAAGCCCACCAGGTGCACGAGCACCGGGTGTGCGCCATCAACCTGCGCCGGCCACCGCAGCGTGGCGGTGATATCCGGGGACTGAAGGTCCAGCTGCCCGTCACCGCCTGCGGTACGCGCGACGAGCGCCACTTCATGAAACACGCGCGTGCCGGCGCTGAGCTCGGCGGCACTCAGATGCGCTTCGAGCGCCGGCAGCATGGGTGAGCGTGCGGCCTGCTGCCACAGGGCAAGATACGCCGGCAGATCGAGCTGGCTCACGCGACCCTCGAGCGCGAGCACCGCCGTTGCCGGCAGCGTCGGTGTGTTGGCGGCGAGGCGCAGCGCGCCGCGTCCGATGCGCCAGCTGTCGCCGCTGCGCTCGAGCGCCGCGAGTCCCTGCAGACGCTCCCCGAGACTGATGTGCAGCTGGGCGTCCGCGTCCTGCCCCTGCACTTCCACGCGCAGCGGCAGGGGCGTGTTCGCGGCCTTGGCGAGCGGCTCAGGCAGGCGGCTCGCGACACCCAACAGGTTCGAATCCGCGCG
>DASZHQ010000052.1:0-36334 GCA_035937715.1 Steroidobacteraceae bacterium
CGGGGCGCGCGTGTTTTTCGCCATGGCCGAGCGCGGTCGGTTCTTTCGCGCCGCGGCGCGCGTATCGCCGCGTTTCAACAGCCCGGCGGTCGCCCTCTGGCTGGCCACGGCGCTGGGTGGCGCTTACGTACTCGAGAATGACTTCGCGCAGCTGGCCGACAAGTTCATCCTCGGCATCTGGCCCTTCTACGCACTGGCGGTGGCGGGCGTGTTCGTGTTGCGGCGCCGGCGCCCCGAGCTGCCGCGGCCGTACCGGGTGTGGGGCTACCCGCTGGTGCCGGCGGTGTTCCTGCTCGCTTCGGGCCTGATGGTGCTCAACGCGCTGTTCACCGATCCGCGCAACACCGGTGTTACCCTGCTCATCATTATGGCGGGCGCGCCGGTGTACTGGCTGCGCGCCAAGTTCGCGCGCGGGCGCTAATTCTTCAGCCGTTCATGGCCGGCACTGCGCGCGCGACAGTGAACCCAAGCACAATATCGTTCCTGGAGGAGCGAGCGGTGGGTAGCGGCGCAACAACAATCCACGACCGGCGCGGGCCGCACCTGGAGCGTGTGGCGTGAACCGTCGCGTGCGGGTGGTCGCGGCCGCAGTCGCTCTCGTGCTGGCGGCGCTGGGATGGTATCTGTGGCGGGTGCGCGGCGCGGACGACCCGAACGCCGCGCTCACGCTGTCGGGCAATGTGGACGTGCACCAGGTGGAGTTGGCCTTCCGCGTGACCGGCAGGATCTCGGAGATGAACCTGCAGGAGGGCGGCCAGGTGAGCGCGGGCGAAACGCTCGGACAACTGGACCGCGTGCCGTTTGCGACCGACGTCGCCGCCGCCAAGGCCGACGTCGCGCAGGCGCAGGCGCAGCTGGACAAGACCGAGCACGGCTACCGCGTGGAGGAGATTGCCCAGGCGCGCGCTACCGTGGCGCAGCGCGCCGCCGATCTCGACAACGCGCGCGTGTCGCTGCAGCGCCAGCAGCAGCTGGTGGCGGCCGGCCTGGTCACTCACCAACAGATCGACGACGCCGAGACGCGCGTGCGCATGAGCGAAGCGCAGCTCGCCGGCGCGCGTGATCAGCTGACCCTGGAATTGCGCGGCTCGCGCATCGAGGACATCGAAACCCAGAAGGCCATGCTGGCTTCCGCCCAGGCGCGCCTCGAGAAGGCACAGACCGCGCTGTCGGATACCACCCTGCTCGCGCCCAGCGCCGGCATCATTTCCGTGCGGGCGCGCGAGGCCGGCGCGATCGTGCAGGCGGGACAGACGGTCTACACGCTCACCCTGAACGATCCGGTGTGGATCCGCGCCTACGTGCCGCAGCCGCGGCTCGGGCGCATCAAGCCGGGGATGACGGTCGGGATCACCATCGACTCGATGCCGGGCAAGCGATACCAGGGCACGGTCGGCTTCATCTCGCCGGATGCCGAGTTCACCCCGAAGATGGTGCAGACCCAGCAGGTCCGCGATGACCTGGTGTACCGCGTGCGCGTGATCGCGAGCGATCCCGACGACGTGTTTCGCCAGGGCATGCCGGTCACGGTGCTGGTGGCCGCCGCCCGCCCGGCGGCGCATTGAGGGGCAGGAGTCCGGCAAGTGAGTCCGGCAACAGCGGCGCAGCCGGCGGCGAAGGTCAGCTCGCTGGTGAAGAGGTTCGGCGCGACCTGCGCCCTGAATGGAATCAGCGCGCAGCTGCCGCGCGGGATGATCCTGGGTCTGGTCGGGCCGGACGGCGCGGGCAAGACGACGCTGATGCGCCTGTTCGCGGGTCTCATGGAGCCCAGCGCAGGAACTGTCGAGGTGCTCGGGCGCACGCCACGGGCGGAAGGGGGCACCACACAGGCCGAGACCGGCTACATGCCGCAGCGCTTCGGGCTGTACGAAGATCTCTCGGTGCTCGACAACCTGAACCTGTACGCCAACCTGCGCGCCCTCGACCGCGAGGAGCGCCGCGAGCGCTTTGCGGAACTGCTCAGGTTCACGGACCTGGCGCCCTTTACCGGCCGCCTGGCGGGGCAGCTGTCGGGCGGGATGAAGCAGAAGCTCGGACTCGCGTGCGCGCTGCTCGGCCGCCCGCGACTGCTGCTGCTCGATGAGCCGGGTGTGGGTGTCGACCCGCTGTCGCGGCGCGAGCTGTGGCGCATGGTCAACGAGCTGGTCGCGGGCGGCGTCACGGTGCTGTGGTCCACCGCCTACCTCGAGGAGGCCGAGCGATGCGCGCACATCTGGCTGCTCGATGCCGGACGGCTGTTGTACGACGGGCCGCCGCGCGAGTTAAGCGAGCGCGTGCGCGGGCGCGTGTTCCGCCGCCGTGTCGAGGGCGGCCGGGCACGCCAGGCCGCCGAAGAGGAACTCGAGCGCGCCGCCGTGCTCGATGCCGTAATCCAGGGCGCGAGCGTGCGCGTGGTCGCGAGGTCTGAGAGCGCTGGAGAATTCCAGGGCAAGGAATACCAGCCGGTACCGCCACGGCTCGAGGATGCGTACGTGGAGCTCCTGGGCGGGGCGCGCAAAGGCGAGAGCCTCCTGGCGCAGGGCTGGCCGGACGCGCGCCAGGAGGCGCCTCCCAGTTCCGCAGCGACCTCGAGGCCGCCGCGCGCGGCGGGCGATGGCGTGCTGGTGCAAGCCCGTGCGCTGACCCGCCGTTTCGGGGACTTCGTCGCCGCCGACAGCATCGGCTTCGAGGTGCATGCCGGGGAGATCTACGGGCTGCTCGGGCCGAACGGCGCGGGCAAGTCGACGACCTTTCGCATGCTGTGCGGGCTGCTCAAGCCGAGCGCGGGGGAGGCGCAGGTCGCGGGTGTGAACCTGATGCGCGCGCCGAGCCGCGCACGCGCTCGCCTCGGCTATATGGCGCAGAAGTTCTCGCTCTACGGGGACCTGTCGGTCGCACAGAACCTGGATTATTTCGCCGACATCTACGGCCTCACGCGCGCCGCCAAGCGCGAGCGCGTGCCGGCGATGATCGAGATGTTCGAGCTCGCTACGCATCTGCAGGAGAATGCCGCGCTGCTGCCACTCGGCTTCAAGCAACGCCTGGCGCTGGCCTGCGCGACGCTGCACGCCCCGGCGGTGCTGTTTCTCGATGAGCCCACGAGCGGCGTCGACCCCCTCATGCGGCGCGAGTTCTGGCACCACATCAATGCCCTCACCGCGCGCGGCGTGGCGGTCGTCGTGACGACGCACTTCATGGAGGAGGCGGAGTATTGCGATCGCATCGGACTCATCTGGCGCGGCAGAAAGATCGCCGAAGGCACTCCCGATGAGCTCAAATCGCGGGTGCGCAGCCCGCAGCATCCCGAGCCGACGCTGGAAGACGCCTTCATCGCGCTCATCGAAGGCGAGATGGCATGAGTGCCCGGCTCAGGCGCGCACGCTCCTGGTGGCAGCAGCTCGCCGCCATCATGATCAAGGAGGCCAAGCAGATCCGGCGTGATCCCTCGAGCTGGATCATCGTGGTGGTGCTGCCGCTTACCTTTCTGTTCCTGTTCGGCTACGGCATCTCGCTAGACACCACCGTCGTGAAGATCGCCGTGGTGCGCGAGGACGACGGCCGCGATGCACATCAGTTTGCCGGCGCGCTCAGCAGCTCGAAGTGGTTCCTGGTAGTGCCGGCGGTCGACCGCCGCTCCGGCGAGCGTCTGCTGCAGGACCAGACCGTCAAGGCGGTGGTGATCATACCTGCGGCCTTTGGCAGCCTTCTCGACGCGCAGAGCACGACCGCGCAGGCGCAGGTGCTGGTGGACGGTGCGGAGCCCAACACCGCCAGCTACGTGCATGGTTACATCGGCGCGATCTGGAGCGGCTTTCTCGCCGCGCGGGGCGTGCAGCAGGGCGCGCCGCTCGCGCTGCCGGTCAACCTCGAGACGCGCTACTGGTACAACGCCAATGCGGTCAGCCGCTGGTTCCTGATTCCCGGCTCGATGACCGTGATCATGACGCTGCTCGGCACGCTGCTGACTTCGCTGGTGATCGCGCGCGAGTACGAGCGCGGCACCCTGGAAGCGCTGTACGCCACGCCGCTGACACGTGGCCAGGTGCTGATCGGCAAGACCCTGCCGTACTTCCTGCTGGCAATGGTGTCGATGGCGGTGTGCGTGCTGACCGCACTGCTGCTGTTCCAGCTGCCGCTGCGCGGCTCGCTGCTCACGCTCGGCCTGGTGTCGGCGACGTTCCTCGTGCCGGCGCTCGGGCAGGGCCTGCTGATCTCGGTGACCATGAGGTCGCAGATGGCGGCGGCGCAGCTCGGTCTGATGACCGGGTATCTGCCGGCGATGATGCTGTCGGGGTTCCTGTTCGACATCCATTCCATGCCGCCGTGGCTGCGGCTCGTCACCCTCATCATTCCGGCCCGCTACATGAACATCTCGCTGCAGACGGTGTTTCTCGCCGGAGACCTGTGGGCGGTGCTGATCCCCAACATGCTGTTCATGCTGATCGTCGGTGCGCTGTTCTTCGGCCTCACCTGGCGGCGCCTGCACAAGCGTCTCGACTGAAGGGCGCATACCGTGCTGCAGCGCCTGCTGGCCATCATCCGCAAGGAACTCATCACCATGCTGCGCGATCCGCGCGCTCGCTGGTCGCTGCTGCTGCCGCCCATCATCCAGCTGTTCATCTTCTCCTCCGCCGCCACCATGGAGGTGAAGAACGTGAGTCTGGCCATAGTGGATCTCGACCGCGGACCGTACGCCGCTGACATCGAGCAGCGCCTGCGCGGCTCGCCCAGCTTCACGCGGCTGCCGCGCTACCCGAGCGTCGCGGCGGCGCGCGGCGCCCTGGAGCGCGAGGAAGTCATCGGCATGCTGGTGCTGCAGAGCGGCTTCTCCGCCGATCTTGCCGCGGGCCGGCCGGCGAGTGCGCAACTGCTGCTCGACGGGCGGCGCTCGAACGCGGCGCAGATCACCGCGCAGTACGTCAATACCATCGTGGCGAGCGAGTCAGGCGGGATCACGGGTGCACCGCCCGACGCCCCTGGTACGCGGGCCGGCGCATCCGCTCTTGCGCCCGTGCCGAACGCAGACATCGTCATCGACAACTGGTTCAATCCGAATCTCGACTACAAGTGGTACATGCTGCCGAACCTGGTCGGCATGCTGAGCCTCGGTGTCGCGCTCATGATCACCGCTCTCTCGGTCGCGCGTGAGCGCGAGCTCGGCACCTTCGATCAGACGCTGGTCTCGCCAGCCACGCCGGTCGAGATCGCGCTCGGTAAGCTGCTGCCGCCGCTGCTGGTCGCCGCCGTGCAGGCGACGCTCTACCTGCTCATCGTGACGCTGCTGTTCGGTGTGCCGTTTCGCGGCAACCTGCTGGTCTTCTATGCGGCGGTGCTGACCTTTGCGGAAGCCTGCGCCGGGGTGGGGCTGTTCATCTCCTCGCTGGTGCGCACCCAGCAACAGGCATTCCTCGGAGCGTTCGCCGTGCTGCTGCCGTTTGCACTGCTGTCGGGTTTTGCGACGCCCGTGGAAAACATGCCCTGGTGGCTGCAGTTCGTCACCACCATCAATCCGCTCGCCCACATGCTGCGCCTCATGCAGGGGCTGTTCCTCAAGGGCGCCTCCGTCGCCTCGCTGGCGCCGGACCTGCTGAAGCTCGTGGAAATCGCGCTGTGCACCACCGTCGCCGCGGTGCTGCTGTTCAGGCGTCGGGCGGCCTAGGGTAAAAGCCTCCCGCGGCCGGCGGGGCGCGTCGTATTAAGATACGCACCCCCGAGGTGTGACCCCCCATGAGCGCTCGCAAAGCCGGCAACGCTGCCTTCGTCTTCATCTTCATCGCGGTGCTGCTCGACTCGATCGGCTTCGGAATCATTCTGCCGGTGCTGCCGCGCCTGATCATGCAGCTCACCGGCGTGACCGTGGACCGAGCGGCGGCTTACGGCGGGTGGCTGTCGTTCGTGTACGCGCTGATGCAGTTCTTCTGCGCGCCGGTGCTGGGAAACCTGAGTGACCGCTTCGGCCGCCGCCCGGTGCTGCTCTTCGCGCTGCTGGCCCTGGGGTGCGACTATCTGATCATGGGCCTGGCGCCGACGATCGCGTGGCTGTTCGCCGGGCGCCTGATCGCGGGGATCGCTGGTGCTTCGTTCACCCCGGCCTACGCGTACGTCGCGGATATCACCGAGCCCGCCCGGCGCGCGCAGAGCTTCGGTCTCATGAGCGCGGCGTTCGGCATCGGTTTCATCGTCGGTCCTGCGATCGGCGGGCTGCTCGGCGGCTTAGGTCCGCGGGCACCCTTTTTCACCGCCGGCGCCGTGGCGCTCATCAACGTGACGCTCGGCTACTTCGCGCTGCCCGAATCACTGCCCCCCGAGCGGCGCCGCCCGTTCCACTGGGCGCGCGCCAATCCGCTCGGCACGCTGACGCAGATGCGCAGGTATCCGGTCGTGTTGCTGTTGCTCGGGGCGCTGTTCCTGTGGCAAGTGGCCCATCAGGTGCTCCCCAGCACCTGGGCGTTCTATACCATCTCCAAGTTCCACTGGACGAGCGCCGAGGTCGGCTACTCGCTCGCCTGGGTCGGGCTGCTGATGGCCGTGGCGCAGGGCGTGCTGACACGGGTGCTCATTCCGTGGATCGGCGGGGAACGGCGCGCCGCGCTCGCCGGCATGGCGGCGGCTATCGTCGCCTACCTCGGGTATGCTCTGGTGCCCCACGGCTGGATGATGTACGTGGTGTCGCTCAGCACGTTCATCTTCGCGCTCACCTACCCCTCGATGAACGCGCTGGCCTCGCAGCAGATCCCCGCCAACGCGCAAGGCGAGCTGCAGGGCGCCGTCGCCTGCCTCTACAGCCTGAGCGCGATCGTGGGTCCGCCGCTCATGACGCAGGTGTTCGGCTACTTCTCCTCGCGCGCTGCGCCGGTGTATTTTCCAGGCGCTGCCTTCCTCACCGCCGCCGGCCTCACTGCAGGCTGCGCGACCCTGTTCATGCGAGCGCTGCGCCTTGCGCCGCACTCTGCACTCGCGCGCCGCACCTCCGTGGCACCGGAGGTGTGAATGGCGCCGCGCGTTGCCATCGCCTGTGCGTGGTTGCTCGCGCTCACCGCACGCGTCAGCATAGCCGCGCCGGCGCCAGCGGCGCAGGCGTTGCCGCCCATCCGCCACGTGTTTCTGCTGCTGCTGGAGAATCAGTCCTACGACATCAGCTTCGCCCGGGCCTCGCCCGCGGCGTATCTGGCACACACGCTTCCTGCGCGCGGAGCGCTGCTCACCCACTACTATGCCATCGGCCATGCGAGTCTCGGCAACTACGTGGCGCTAGTGAGCGGCCAGGCGCCGAACGAGGCCACTCAGCTCGACTGTCCGACCCTGGTGGACTTCGCGCCGACCGCCGCGCGGCTCGATGCACACGGCCAGCTCCCGGGATCCGGGTGCGTGTATCCGGCCATGGTGAAAACGCTGCCCGATCAGCTGGAGGCCGCCGGCCTCACCTGGAGGGGCTACATGGAGGATATGGGCAAGGATCCCCGCAGCGAAGCCGCCACCTGCGGGCACGTGCCGCTCGGGGAACCCGACAACACGCTGATGGCAAGAGTGTCGGATCAGTACGCCGCGAAGCACGACCCGTTCGTGTACTTTCATTCGATCATCGACGATCAGGCGCGCTGCGATGCGCACGTGGTCAATCTCGAGCGCCTGCCGCAGGATCTGTCCGCCAGCGCCACGACGCCCAACTACGTGTTCATCACGCCGAACCTCTGCAACGACGGACACGACGATCCGTGTCTCGATGGCCGGCGCGGCGGACTCGCCGCCATCGACAGCTTCCTGAAGAAATGGGTGCCGCTGATCGAGGGCTCGCCCGCGTTCCGCGCCAACGGGCTGCTCGTCATCACCTTCGACGAGTCGAACGGAAGCGGACCGGAGGGTTCGCGCGCCTGCTGCGGCGAGCGCGCGCTCCCGGGGGCGAAGTACCCGCCGGGCATCGGCGGTCCGGGGGGCGGCCGGGTCGGGGCGCTGGCGCTCTCGCCCTTCGTGAAGCCCGGAACCGTCTCGGCAGTTCCCTATAACCACTACTCGCTGCTGCGCACCGTGGAGGCGATCTTCGCGCTGTCCTACCTGGGCTACGCGGCGGAGCGCGATCTCAATATCTTCGGCGCCGACGTATTCACCACCGCGACCCGGCTGGATAGATAGCTGCCGAGGCAGTAATATCGTCGGCAGTAACTTGCCTCCGACCACCCCATGAGCCGCAGAGCCGCTTTGAAAGCCGAGCCGCGTGCGCTGCCGCGCGCCCCCGCGGAGGGGCTGAGTGTCGGGCATCTGATGGGCCGGGCGCGCGCCTCGCTCCTTTCGAGCCTCGACCGCGAGCTCGAGCCCTTCGGGCTGAGCGGCATGCAGTTCGCGGTGTTGAAATTTCTGGCGGAAGGCACGGCGCACACCGCCGCCGAGCTGTGCCGCTGCATGCACCACGACACCGGCGCCATGACCCGCATCCTCGACCGGCTCGAGCAGAAAGGGCTGGTGCGCCGCGAGCGCGGCCACGAGGACCGGCGCATGGTTTTGCTGCGCATTGCGGCGGGGGGCCGCGCGCAGCTGCCGCGCCTGATGTTGGTCGGAACCCGGGTGCTCGAGGCGCACCTCGCCGGCTTCACTCCGGCAGAGATCGACACCCTCAAGGCCTACCTCGGACGGATGATCGATAACGGGCAGCGACAAGGCGACAATCGAGCGTTTCTTCCAGGCGGTAAATCATGATCCCCCGCACGTCCTGGCTCGCACTGCCTGCGGCGCTCGCCCTCGCCGCAGGTTGCGTCGATCGCGGCGACTGGAAGCCGGCGCCGCAGCTCGCACCGCAAGCGCTCGAGGCCAGCCGCACGCTGCAGGGCGCCAAGGTCGATGCTGCGTCCTGGCCGGCCGCGGCCTGGTGGCGCAGTTACGGCGATCCGCAACTGGATGAGCTGGTCGACCAAGCTGTGGCCGGAAGTCCGACGCTCGAAACCGCACAGGCGCGGCTGCGGGCCGCCCAGGCGCAGGTGGTCGCAGCCGGCGGCGCACGTTTCCCCCAGGGCGCGCTGGATGCGGAGGCGACCCGCCAGCGATATCCGCAGCACTACCTGTTCCCGCCGCCATTCGCCGGTAGTTACATCACTGACGCACGCGCGGCGCTCGATCTGCGCTACGACCTCGACTTCTGGGGACACAATCGCGCACTGCAGTCCGCGGCGCGCTCGGGCGAGCAGGCGGCACTGGCCGGTCAGGCGGCGGCACGCCTGGCGCTGGCCGTGGCGGTGGTGCGCGCCTACATCCAGCTCGATCTGCAGTACGCGCTGCTGGATGTGACCAATGACAACCTGCAGCAGCAGACGATGATCCTCGAGCTGACGCAGCAGCGCGTCAGCGCGGGGTTGGAGAACACCGCCCGCGTCAAGCAGTCGGAGGGTCAGCGCGCGCTGACCCGCGCGGCGGTCGTCGCGGTGCAAGCCAACATCGACCTGGCCCGCAATCAGCTGGCCGACCTGGTGGGGGCCGGACCCGACCGCGGGCAGCAGCTGAAGCGGCCGCGACTCGCAGCGCCGGCGAACATGGCGCTGCCGGCGGTGCTGCCGGCCGACCTTCTCGGGCGCCGCCCGGACGTAGCGGCAGCGCGGGCACAGGTCGAGGCCGCCTCCCAGGGGGTCAGGGCGGCAGAGGCGGACTTCTATCCCAACGTCAACCTGACAGCCTTCGCCGGCTTCCAGAGCCTGGGTCTGTCGCAGCTGTTCGACACGTCGGACCGCGTTGTCGGCGGCGGCGCGGCGCTGTCCTTGCCGGTCTTCAACCGCGGCGCGCTGCGCGGTGCGCTCTATGCCCGTCAGGCCCAGGTGGACGAATCAGTGGCGCAGTACAACCAGACGCTCCTCGATGCGGTGCGTGAAGTTGCCGACGTGGTGGCGAACTGGCGCGCCCTCGAGCGTGAGAGCAGCGAGCAGCAGATCGCGCTCGATGCCGCGCAGCGCGCCTACGACCTGACCACCGAGCGCTATCGCGCCGGGCTCGACAATTACCTGAGCGTACTCTCGAGCCAGAATCAGGTGCTGCAGGCGCAGGGACTGCGGGCGCAGCTGCAGGGGCGCCGGCTGTCCTTCAGCGTCGATCTGGTGCGTGCGCTTGGCGGCGGCTACAGCGCGCTGCCGAGCGGCTGATCGACGATGGATGCTTCCGTCGGGAGTGCCCGTGCGCCGCTGACCTTGCAGCAGCGCCGCCGCACCTGGCTCGCGCTGCTGGCGCTGGCACTCGTGCTCGCGGCTGCGCTCATCGCCGGGTGGTGGCTGCTGTACGCGCGCTTTTATCAGAGCACTGACGATGCCTATGTCGCCGGTGACCTGGTGAACGTGATGTCGCAGGTGAACGGCACGGTCGTGGCGATCGGCGCCGACGAGACCGATCCGGTGCAGGCCGGCCAGGAGCTCGTCAGGCTCGACGACACCGACGCGCGCATCGCGCTGCAGGATGCCGAGCAGCAGCTGGCGCGCACCGTGCGCCAGACGCGTACCGTGTTCGCCAATCGCGACCAGCTGCTCGCGGTGGTCGGCGAGCGTCGCGCCGACCTCGCCAGAGCACAGGCCGACTTCAATCGCCGCAAGGATCTCACCGTTTCCGGCGCGGTGTCCGCGGAGGAGCTCGGGCACGCGCGCGATGCCCTCAACGCGGCCCGCGATGCGCTCAATGCGGCACAGAAGAATCTCGCCGCCAGCCTCGCACTGGTCGGGCGTACCGGCGTGGCCGACAACCCCGACGTGCAGGCGGTGGCGACCGGGGTCGAGCGCGCCTGGCTCGCGCTGCTACGCACCAGCGTACGCGCGCCGGTGAGCGGCTACGTCGCCAAGCGCGGCGTGCAGCTCGGGCAGCGCATAGCCCCGGGCGCACCGCTCATGGCCGTCGTCCCGCTCGAGCGGTTGCGGGTCGATGCCAACTTCAAGGAGGTGCAGCTGCGGCGCATGCGCATCGGTCAAGCGGCGAAAGTCATCGCTGATCTGTACGGCGGACACGTCGAGTACCACGGCACGGTGACCGGACTGGGCCTCGGCACTGGCGCTGCATTTGCGCTGCTGCCGGCACAGAACGCGACCGGCAACTGGATCAAGGTGGTGCAGCGCGTGCCGGTGCGGATCGCGCTCGACCCGGGCGAGCTGCGCCGGCATCCGCTGCGCATCGGACTCTCGACCAACGTGACGGTCGACGTGCACGATGAGACCGGTGTGCAGCTCGCTCAGACGCCAGCGCGCGAGCCGGTGCTCGCCACCGACGCCTTCGATATCGACCGCGCCGCGATCACCGCCCGCATCGCGCAGATCATCCGCGAGAACACGCGCGAGGGCGGCGCGCCGCCGGCGCCCGAATGAGCCGCGCTCCTCGCGGCATCAGTCGAGCCTGGCGTAGCACAGGGGGAGCGCCGTGGTGTACTTGAGGGTCTCGAGGACGAAGCTGGCGCTCACGTCCTGAAACTCGACTGCGCAGATCAGGCGCTTGTACACCACGTCGTAGGCGTCGATGTCCGGCACCACTATGCGGATCAGGTAATCGACATCACCGCTCATGCGGTGGATTTCGGTCACCTCGGGGATGTCGCGCACCGCGCGCACGAACTTCTCGAACCACGCTTCGCTGTGGTTGCCGGTCTTGAGCGTAACGAACACGGTGGTGCCGACGTTCAGGGCATGCGCGTCGAGCAGTGCCACGGTGCGGCGGATGACGCCCTCGTGCTGCAGCTTCTGGATGCGCCGCCAGCAGGGTGCCTTCGACAGCCCGACGCGATCGGCGATGTCCGCCGCGCTGAGCTCGCTGTTGGTCTGGAGCAGGTCCAGGATTTTGGCATCGAGCTTATCCATGAAACATTGTTCCACGATTGGTCAGCAGTGCGCAACATTGTTGCGCTGCTTGGGGGGCTTTGCCAGGTCTTTGCAACCGCGTAGCGCTCGCTCGGGGCTAGCATGTTGCAATGAATCTGATCCGCGCCTTTACCGAGCATCCCGCCTCGGTGGGTGAGAGCTACGGCGAGCATCTGGGGCGGGCGGTTTGCTTCGGCACCCGCATGGTGTTGGCCGGCATCGCCTGCCTGGTGCACGGGGTGCTGCCGTTCCTGTTCGTTCGCACCGGCAGCCAGGCAATCAGCGAGCTGAACGATCGCATGCTCGTCAACCGGCGGAGCCCCCCGCTGGCCCCGATCGCGAGCGACAAGCGGCTTACGCTGTAGCCGTGCGCACCCTCAGGCGCGCCTCGCTTGCGGGGTGGGCCGCGCTGCGCCAGGCGGCGCCGGGTCTCGCCGTCGCGGTCGTCCTCGCTTTCGTCGCGCGCGGCATGGCGGCGGGAGTGGCCCAAGGGGCGGTCGGCCTGCCGAAGTTTCCCTTAAGTCCGGTGATGTGCGCCGTCGTGCTCGGCATGCTCTGGCGGAACACGGTGGGCGTACCCGCGTGGGCGACCCGCGGGCTCGACTGGGCCATGCACCGGCTGCTGCGCATCGGCATTGCACTGGTCGGGCTGCGGCTCACGCTCTCGGGCGCGACCGCGATTGTCGTGACGGCGCTGCCGGTTGCGCTGATATGTCTCACCGTGGCGCTGCTCGCCGGCACGGCCATCGCGCGGGTGCTCGCGGTACCGCGGCGGCTCGGGCTGCTGCTCGCCGTTGGCACCGCGGTGTGCGGCTGCACGGCCGTGGTGGCGATGTCGCCCGTGATCCGCGCGCGCCACGCCGAGACGGCGTTCGCCGTGACCTGCGTGGTGCTGTTCGGCTGCACCGCCATGTTGTTCTACCCCTGGGTAGCCGGCCACTTCCTCGCCGCCTCGCCGCTGCACGCCGGCATCTTCCTCGGTACCGCGATTCACGACACCTCCCAGGTGATCGGCGCGGCGCTCATCTACTCGCAGCAGGCGGCCGCACCCGCGGCGCTGGCCGCGGCGAGCGTGGCGAAGCTGCTGCGCAACCTCTCGATCGCGTTGCTCCTGCCCGCTGCCGCCTGGCTCACGCAGCGGCAGGACGCGGCACAGCGGCCGGCGCCTTATCCCGGGCCGCTCGCGGGGCGCGCTGCGGCCGCGGGCCGCGCGCCACTGGTACCCTTTTTCGTTGTGGCGTTCGTCGCCTTCATCGTGGTGCGCACCGCCGGAGACGCACTGCTGCATGCCTCGCCGCCGTGGCAGGCGCTCGTCAACACCGGTTACACCACTTCGGATCTGTTCCTCACCTGCGGCATGACGGCCGTGGGCCTCTCGGTCGCGTTCACCGACATGTGGCGCATTGGCTGGCGGCCGCTCGCGGCCGGGTTCACGATCGCAACGCTCGCGGGCGGCTGCAGCCTGCTGCTCACCCTCGGCCTGCTGCACTTCTTCGGCTGACAGCTTTTGCGCGCGCGCCCGACCCGCGCACGCTACACTTCCTGCCGGGAGGAGCCGATGGCTAGCGCAGCATCCAGGGTTTCACGGCGTGCGGCGGAAAGTGCGGTACGCACGCTATTGCGCTGGGCGGGCGAAGATCCGCACCGCGAGGGCCTGCGCGACACGCCGCAGCGTGTGCTGGAGGCCTACCGCGACTGGTTTTCCGGCTACCAGATCGATCCGGCCGCGTACCTGCGGCGCACCTTCGAGGAAGTGGGCGGTTACGACGAGATGGTCGTGTTACGCGACATCTCCTTCGAGTCGCATTGCGAGCACCACATGGCGCCCATCATCGGGCGTGTACACATCGGCTATCTGCCCGCCGACAAGGTGGTCGGCATCAGCAAGCTCGCGCGCGTGGTCGATGGCTACGCGCGGCGTTTCCAGGTGCAGGAGAATCTCACGGCGCAGATCGCCGATTGCATCGCCGACGTGCTCAAGCCGCGCGGGGTGGGGGTGGTGGTGGATGCCGTGCATCAATGCATGACGACGCGCGGCGTGCACAAGCGCGGGGTGTCGATGGTGACGAGCCGTATGACGGGAACTTTCCGCAGCGACGCCCGTACCCGCGCCGAGTTCCTGCGCTTCATCGGCATGCCCACCGGGCAGGAGCCGTAGCCCGTCTCAGGCGGTCGCGGCGGCGCTCTCGCGTGCCGCGCGTTTGCGCTCCTGCTCCTTCAGGAAGCGCTTGCGTATGCGGATGGAGGTCGGCGTTACCTCCACCAGCTCATCATCGGCGATGAACTCCACGGCATATTCCAGTGTCAGCTGGATGGGCGGCGTCAGCAGTATCGCATCGTCCTTTCCGGCGGCGCGGATGTTGGTGAGCTTCTTGGTCCTGATGGGGTTCACCACCAGGTCGTTATCGCGGCTGTGGATGCCGATGATCATACCCTCGTAGAGGCGCTCGCCGGGACCGACAAACAGCCGGCCGCGCTCCTGCAGGTTGAACAGCGCATAGGCAACCGCTTCGCCGTGCTCGTTGCTCACCAGCACGCCGTTGCGCCGCTCGGGGATGTCGCCCCTGAGCGCCGCGAAGCCATCGAAGATGTGACTGATGAGGCCGGTGCCGCGCGTGAGGGTGAGGAACTCGCCCTGAAAGCCGATCAGGCCGCGCGCCGGCACGCGGTAGTCGAGCCGCACGCGCCCGCGGCCGTCGGCGCTCATGTCGGCCAGCTCGGCGCGGCGGGTACCGAGCGCCTCCATCACCGCACCCTGATGCGCCTCCTCGATGTCGACCGTGAGCGCCTCGTAGGGCTCCTGCACTTCCCCGTTCACCAGCTTGGTGATGACCTGCGGACGCGAGACCGCGAGCTCGTACCCCTCGCGGCGCATGTTTTCGATGAGCACCGTCAGATGCAGCTCGCCGCGGCCGCACACGCGCAACACGTCGGCCTCGTCGGTGTCTTCCACACGCAGCGCCACGTTGCTCTGCAGCTCGCGGTACAGGCGCTCGCGCAGCTGCCGGCTGGTGACGAAGCGGCCCTCGCGGCCGGCAAGCGGTGAGGTGTTGACCTGGAAATTCATCGCCAGCGTCGGCTCGTCCACGTGGATCGGCGGCAGCCCTTCGGCGTACTCGGGGTCGCAGACCGTGAGCCCGATGTTGACGCTCTCAACGCCGGTGATCGCGACGATGTCCCCGGCAGCGGCAAGCTCCACCGGCTCTCGCAGCAGGCCGGTGAAGGTGAGGACCTGGCCGACTTTCGCCATCCCGCGGTCCTCGGCGCCGAAGCGTAGCGTCACACTTTGCCCGGGGCGCACCACGCCGCGGCGAATGCGCCCGATGCCGATGCGCCCGACGTAAGAGTTGTAGTCGAGTGTGGAGATCTGCAGCTGCAGCGGCAGGTCCGCCTGCGCGGCCGGCGGCCGCACGTGCGTCAGGATTGCCTCGAACAGCGCCGACATGTCCGGGCGGCGCTCGGTGTAGTCGGTACTCGCCCAGCCCTGCAGCGCTGATGCGTAGATGACCGGGAAGTCGAGCTGCGCGTCGCTGGCACCGAGCTCATCGAACAGGTCGAAGGTCTGATCGACGACCCAGGCCGGCCGGCTCCCGGGCCGGTCGATCTTGTTGACCACGACGATCGCCTTGAGCCCCTGCGCGAGCGCCTTGCGCGTGACGAAGCGCGTCTGCGGCATCGGTCCCTCCACGGCATCCACCAGCAGCAGCACCCCGTCCACCATGGACAGCACCCGCTCGACCTCGCCGCCGAAGTCGGCGTGCCCGGGCGTGTCGACGATGTTGATGCGCGTGCCGCCGTACTCGATGGCGCAGTTCTTGGCGAGGATGGTGATGCCGCGCTCGCGCTCGATTTCATTGGAATCCATGATGCGCTCCCCCGGGCGCTCGTGGGCGGCGAAGGTTCCCGACTGCTTCAGCAGGCAGTCGACCAGGGTGGTCTTGCCGTGGTCGACGTGGGCGATGATGGCGATGTTGCGGATCGGGCGATTCATGGCTTGGCAAGGGCCCGGCGCGCTGCGGCAGCGCGGCGGGCCGGGCCCGCGGCTCTAGGCGGTTCAAAAAGGGTGCGCAGGGTAGCAGATTCGTCCGCCGGCCGCCTCCGAAGCCGTCACGCGGGTGCGCGTTGCGCCTCAGGCGCGGGGTAAGCCGATGCGCAGCGTCCGCACGGCGAGCCGCACCTCGATGAAGAATGCGATGAACGCGGCGGCCAGGCACACCATGCCCCCGACGAACAGCAGCGCGATGACGAGGCCGAGCTCCGAGCCGACGAATGCGTTTGCAAACAGCGTCACGACCACCAGCGCCACCAGCAGGGCTGCTATCGTGCACAGCGAGATCGCCACGTTGATGTAGCCGGCGCGCCGCGCCAGCACCTTGAGATCCGCATGCAGCTGCGCCGCGCTCCCGGGGTGGCCCTGCAGCTGCTCCTCGAGCCGGCGCGCGCGGTCGACGATGCGCGCCAGGCGACTGGTCAGCACGCCGAGCGTCGCCGCGACACCGGAAAAAAGGAACACCGGTGCGATCGATGACTGGACCAGACGGGCAATATCCATGGCTGAGGCTCCCGCAAGAGGTGCGGCGCGCGCACAGGCGCGCGGCTGCAATCCGCCGCCCGCTGACGCGCAAGCGAGCGCTGCGCCCCTTGTATCACAACAGGCTCCCCCGCATGGGGGCTGCGAATTGGAAATAGCCGATAATCGCCCCCACATCATGGGCAGTCCAACTTCAGACGGAGGCGCGCATTGAGCAGCGCGGCGCGGATCGTGATCGTCGGTTGCGGCTTCGGCGGCTTGTTCACCGCCAAAGCGCTGCGCGAGGCGCCCGCCGACGTGCTCGTCATCGACCGCAACAACTACCACTTGTTTCAGCCGCTGTTGTACCAGGTTGCCTGCGCCGCGCTCGCGCCGGCGGACATCGCCCAGCCCATCCGCACGATCCTGCGCCATCAGAAGAACGTGCGGGTGATGCTCGCCGAAGTGGCGCGCATCGACCTCACCGCGCGCTGTCTGTACGGCGCCGCCAGCCGCGTGCCGTACGATTACCTGGTGCTCGCCCCGGGGGCGGTCGACAACTATTTCGGTCACGAGGAGTGGCGGCAGTTCGCGCCCGGCATGAAGGAAGTCGAGGAAGCCATCGTCATCCGCTCGCGCCTGCTGCGCTCCTTCGAGACGGCCGAGATCGAGGCCGACCCCGGTGAGCGCGCTGCGCAGCTGACTTTCATCATCGTGGGGGCCGGGCCGACGGGCGTCGAGCTGGCGGGCGCGATCAAGGAGCTGGCGGTGGATGTGATCCCGCGCGACTACCGCGCCGCCGACACGCGCCATGCGCGCGTCATCCTGATCGAAGCGGGCGAGCGCGTGCTGCCGGCCCTGCACGCTGATTCCTCGGCGCGGGCGCTGGCGCAGCTACGAACCCTGGGCGTGGAGGTGCGTCTCGGCGCGCCAGTGACCGGAGTGTTTGCCGACGGCGTCGAGGTCGCCGGAGAGCGGCTGCGCAGTTACAACGTCATCTGGACGGCGGGCGTGCGCGCGCCGCCCCTCACTGCCACGCTCGGCGTGCCCCTCGGGCCGGGCGGCCGCGTGCCGGTGCTCCCGGATTGCTCGGTCGCGGGACACCGCGAAGTCTTCGTGATCGGCGATGCCGCCTGGCTCATCGACCCGGCCCGCGGTGTGGCGGTACCAGGAGTGTCGCAGGGTGCCATGCAGATGGGACGTTACGTCGCACGCTTGATCGCTGCCGAGCTGCGCGGCAGGCCCGGCGCGCGCGCGCAGGCCTTCCGCTACCGCGACCGCGGCTCCATGGCGACCGTCGGCAAGTCGCGCGCCGTCGTCGAGCTCGGGCGCGTGCGCTTCGGAGGGCTCCTGGCGTGGCTGGCGTGGATGGCGCTGCACATTACGGTGCTCATCGGCTTTCGCAATCGCCTCGCCGTGCTCTCGTCCTGGATCTACAGCTACGTATTCTCAAAGCGTGGCTCGCGACTCATCACCAGGCTCTCGCCCAGCGCAGTGTGCGAGCCGATTGCGCCGGCGAGGCCCGCGGAGCCCCCGGAGCGCCGTCCCTGATGGCGACCCCGGTTCACCCCCCACGTCATGCCGGCAACGCTGCCGGCGCGAGCGAGGCGTTCACGCTGCGCGGCTTCTTCGGCGTGTTCCGTTACAGCCGGCGCGCGCTCGAGCTGGTCTGGAGCACCAACCGCGCTCTCACCCTCGCGCTGGCGCTGCTCACGTTGATCGCCGGCATCCTTCCGGCCTCCGTCGCCTACGTCGGCGCGCTCATCGTCGATGCGGTCGTGTCCGCCATGCGTGGCGGCGGCGCCGGCGCCACGCGCGTGGCGGAGCTGGTCGCCCTCGAGGGAGCCCTGGTGGCTGCGATCGCAGCGGGGCAGCGCGGGCTGTCGCTGTGCCAGTCGCTGCTGCGCGCGCAGCTCGGGCAGCGCGTCAACGTCATGATTCTGGAAAAGGCCCTGACGCTCGAGCTGCAGCACTTCGAGGACTCGGAGTTCTACGACAAGCTGACCCGGGCACGCCGCGAAGCCTCGACCCGGCCGCTGAGTCTCGTCACGCGCACCTTCGGCCTGGTGCAGAACGCCATCTCGCTGGCGAGCTACGGCGTGCTGCTCGCGCACTTCTCGCCCTGGGCGGTGGCGGTATTGCTGCTGGCAGGGCTGCCGGCGTTCGTGGCGGAGGCCAAGTTCTCCGGAGACGCTTTTCGCCTCTTCCGCTGGCGCTCACCCGAGACGCGCATGCAGATTTACCTCGAGACGGTCATCGCGCGCGAGGATCACGCCAAGGAAGTGATGTTGTACGGTCTCGGGCCGCGGCTGCTCGAGCGCTACCGCGACATTTTCCGCCGCCTGTACGCGGCGGATCGGGCGCTCACCATGCGGCGCGACGCCTGGGGCTTCGCGCTGGGGCTCATCGCCACCGCGGCGCTCTATGGCGCGTACGCCTGGATCGCGATCACCACCGTGCGCCGCCTCATCACCCTCGGCCAGATGACCATGTACGTGGCGCTGTTCCGCCAGGGGCAGGCGGCGGTGTCGGCGATGCTGGCAGCGGTGGGCGGAATGTACGAGGACAACCTCTACCTGTCGACGCTCTACGAATACCTGGAAGCGCATGTGCCGCGTGCCAGCGGCAGCGCGCTGCGCGGCCCGCATCCGGAGGATGGCGTGCGCTTCGAGGATGTGAGTTTCGCCTATCCGGGAGCGGAGGAGCCGGCCCTCGAGCACGTCACGCTGCACCTTACGCCGGGCACGAGCCTGGCGCTGGTGGGCGAGAACGGCTCGGGCAAGACCACGCTGATCAAGCTGCTCACCCGGCTGTACGCGCCCACTGCCGGGCGCATCCTGCTGGATGGCCAGGACCTCGCCGAGTGGGACGAGGGGGTGCTGCGCCAGCGCATCGGCGTCATCTTCCAGGACTTCGTGCGCTACCAGATGCTCGTGGGCGAGAACGTCGGTGCCGGAGACGAGCGCTTCTTCGAGGACGAGGAGCGCTGGCGCGCTGCGGCCGTGAAGGGGCGCGCGAGCGATTTCATCGAGGCCTTGCCCGGCGGCTATCGCACGCAGCTCGGCAAGTGGTTCCGCGACGGACGCGAGCTCTCCGGCGGGCAATGGCAGAAGATCGCGCTGGCGCGCGCCTTCATGCGCACCCGTGCGGATATCCTGGTGCTGGATGAGCCCACCGCCGCCATGGACGCGCAGGCGGAGGCGGAGGTGTTCGAGCATTTCCGCCAGCTCGCCCGCGATCGCATCACCATCCTCATCTCACACCGCTTCTCAACGGTGCGCATGGCGGATCAGATCCTGGTGCTCAATCGCGGGCGTGTCGTCGAGCGCGGCACCCACGAGGAGCTGATGCTTCTCAACGGCCGCTACGCGCAGCTGTTCACGCTGCAAGCACGCGGCTATCGCTGACGCGCCGCGGCGCTCTGCGCCCGCATGTCCGCCCTCATGCGCTTGTAGTCGACTTTGCGGATCTCATCGATCGGGCAGCGCAACGGTCCGGGTCCGGTTCCCGCGCTGTTTACCGTGACGGAGTCGAGCCGCGCGTGCACAGTGTGGCTGGTGGAAGTGAGCCCGATGGCATTGATGACGAAGCGCAAATCGCAGGGCGGCCACACCTTCAGCAGGTAGGCATCGCCCGGGTTGGTGAACACCACCAGCCGATCCCTGCCGAGCGGCTCCCAGCTGTAGAAACGTCCGAGCCAGCTGAACTGATCGATCGGCGGACCGGCGTAGGCGCTGTAGCGCTCGAGCGCCTGCTCCAGCGAGGTTTTCGGGGCCGGAGCGCCCGGCAGCCCCGGCGCCGGGCTGCCGCCGGCTCCGAGCAGCGCGAGTGCCGCCGCCGCCGCCGCGAATGCCCGGGTTATGTGCTGCTGCATGCCAAGCTCCAAACGCGCCACGCCCGGAGGCGTTTACGCCGTTCCCGGCGCGGCCTCATCCGCCTCATCGCCGCTCAGCACGGCCACCGGAAACTCGGCCAGTGCCTGCGCGACCGCTACGCCGCTGATGTCCCCGTGCCGCACCGGCGCAAGCTGCGCGCCATCGAGCACCCCGCGCAGGGAACGCCGGAAACGCTCCTGGCGGGGCAGCTCGACGAGCGTGTCCTCCCACACGGCCTCACCGAGCGGCAGCAGCGCCGGGTCATCGAGGAGCCGGCGGTACAGGCGCGGTGCGATGACGATGAGCGACTGCCCGGCGCGCAGTCGCGCGAAGGCGCATACGTGGTGCGCGCGCGCACCGCGCACGCGCAGCCGCCGGTAGCTGCCATGGCTGAAAAGCCCCGGTCGCTCGCGCCGCAGCTGCAGGATTTTCCAGATGAGCAGCAGCTTGCAGCGCCCATCCTCGAGGCTTCCGACGAGCTCGGGCAGCTCGAGGCTCGCGGCACTGCGTTCGAGCTCCTCGAGCGCCGCGCGGCGACCCTGGTAGTCGACCGGGCGCCGGTTGTCCGGATCCACCAGCGAGAAGTCCCACAGCTCGTTGCCCTGGTAGATGTCAGGCACGCCCGGCGCGGTCAGCTTGCACAGCGTCTGCGAGAGGCTGTTGAGCAGGCCGAAGCGCGCGACGCGCCGCTGAAACTCGAGGAAATCGGCAAGGAACAGATTGTTGTCGCGCGGCTCGAGGATGCTGCGCACGAACTGCAGCAACGCTTCCTCGTAAGCCGCGTCAATCTCCGTCCAGCTGGTGCGCAGCTTCGCCTCCCGCACCGCTTTTATCATGTACGCCTCGATGCGCTCGCGGTAGGCAGCGGCGCCGGCGGCGTCGGGTTGCGTGAGCGGCCAGCTGCCGAGCAGGGTCTGGTAGAGGTGGTATTCGTCGTTGCGCGAAGGCGTCGCCACGCCGTCGATCTCGCGCTTGCGGGTGCGGTTGATGCGCGTCCAGCGCCGCACCGCGTCGCGCCACGGGGTGGTCATCTCCGAGAGCACGTTGAGCCGCGCGCGCACATCCTCGGAGCGCTTGGTGTCGTGCGTCGAGGTGGCCAGCATCTCGTGCGGCCAGTGCAGCGCCCGGTACTCGGCATCGGCATGGAAGGCGCGCACGCCGCCGCCGCCATAGTTGTTGGGGTCGCCGCCGACTTCGTTGAGCGAGATCAGCCGGTTGAAGCGGTAAAGCGCCGTGTCCTCGATCCCCTTGGCGGTGATGGGCGCGGTGATCTGCTGGAACTTCATGACAAAGGAGCGCATGGCGCGCAGCTGTCCTTCGGTCGGGGCGGGCAGCTCGAGCAGCAGCGCCGCGCGCACGAAATCGAACACCGAGGCCTCGGTGGCGGCGCGCCGCCGCCGGGCGCTGGCGATCGCCCACTCGATGTAACGCCGGTCGCTGTCGGCAACCGTGTCAGCGACGTAAGTGCGGTACACCGGGAAGCAGGCGATCACCTCGGCGAGCGCGTCGCGTAGGTTGCCGAAGGTCAAGTCGCGGGTGTTGCGGTCGGAGCGCGCGATGCGCGCCAGCTGATTGGTGGCCACGTTGAGCTCGGAGGCCAGCGAGCGGCGCAGTACCAGCTGCTGGCACTCGTAGGCCACGTCGCGCCATTCGTGCGACTCCCCGGTCGCGCCTCGGTACACGCGGTCCATGCGCGTGCGCGTCGCCGCATCGATCAGCATGCGATTGACGACGTTGGCGAAGTGGTAGCCGGTTTCACCGTGCACCGGCCACTGCGGCGGCAGGTGCTCGAACGCAGCGGTGATCTTCTCGACCACCAGGTAGAGCGCGCGCCTCGCGGTTTGGCCGGTGACCTGCCCGATCGCCTGCTGCAGCCGACGCGCGTAGCCGGCCGGATCGTACAGGCCGTCGACGTGATCCACGCGCAAGCCGTCGATCCTACCTGCGCCGACGAGCTGCAGCACGAGGCGGTGCGTCACCTCGAACACCGCCTCGTTGTCGACCCGCAGTGCGGCCAGATCGTTGACGTCGAAGAAGCGCCGATAGTTGATGTCGTCGGCGGCGACGCGCCAGTAAGCGAGATGGTAAGCCTGCAGCTCGAGCAACTCGTGCAGCGCATCGAAGCTGGCCGGCTCGGCCGCTGTGCCGGTGAAGCTGCGCACCGCGGCCTCGAGCGCCGCGGCGACCGCGCCATTGCTGGCGGCGAGCGCGGCCAGGCGCCGCTTGTGCAGCTCCCTGGCGCGGGTACGCTCGGCCACCTGCTCGGACGTGGCACCGCTGCGGTCGGGAAGCGCCGCGAACGCGCGGCGGAGGTTTTCCAGCTCGCTGTTGGAGACCAGCGCCGACACGCGGTCGAGGATGCGCGGGTAGGTGCGCGGGTCGAGCGGCAGGCGATGCGGCTGGTAGAAGACCGCGAATGACCCCGAGGCAGGCTCGAAGCGCAGCTCGAGCTCGCCGCGCTCGAGCACCGTGCCGTACGGATCGGCCAACACCGGAACCAGGACCTTGTGCGCGCGGTCGGGGTTGGCGGGCGCCCAGTCGATGTCGAAGAAGCCGGCGTAGGCAGACGCCTCACCGTTCTCGAGCACGTCCATCCACCACTGGTTGTCGGCGCCGAGTATGCCGACGTGGTTGGGCACAATGTCGACGATGTGCCCCATGCCGTGCGCGCGCAGTGCCGCGACGAAGCGCTCGAAATCGTCCTGGTCGCCGATCTCGGGATTGAAGGAGTTGTGGTCGACCACGTCGTAGCCGTGCGTGCTGCCCGAGCGAGCCCGGAAGTACGGCGAGCAGTAGACATGACTGATACCGAGCGCGGCCAGGTAGGGCACGATCGCGCTCGCATCGCGGAACGTGAAGGCGGCGTTGAGCTGCAGCCGGTAGGTGGCGCGCGGGACGGCGCCGGCGGCCGCATCCGGCGCGGCCGCCTGGGCGGCGAGCCGCCGCGCGGCGCGGCGCCGCTCAGCGCCCGTCATGACGGCGCTCGAGCAGCCACAGGACGCTCCACGGCGCGAGCGTGCCGCGGGCGAGCGTAGCGCGGATGCCCGGGTGGGTGGCGAAAAGCACGCGTCCGGCGGGACGCGCCGGAAGCGGGGCGGGGTGTTCGCTGAGATTGGCGAGCAGGCGCAGGAAGCTGTGCTTCCCCACCCACTCGACGGCAAATGCCCTGCTGTCGGCCGCACGGCTGCAGCGCGCCGCGGCGAGCTCGGGGATGAGCGGCGCGATGTCGCGCCGCCGGATGGCCAGCAGCCTGCGATATTCGGTGAGCACGCGCGCGTGCGGCGCTGCGCGCAGGCAGCTCCAGTCGAGTTGCGCGGCGGCGTAGGTCGCCTCTGCGCCCGGGTCGAGGCCGCCCGGAAACTCGCGGTCGCGGCTCTCGCGCACGCGCGCCAGCAATTGCGGCTCGAAGTCGCAGAACCAGGGGAACGGCTCGGCGGCCGCCCATTCCTCGCCCATGAACAGCAGCGGCGGCGCCGGCGCGAGCAGCAGCAGCGCGGTCGCGGCGCGCAGCGCCGCGGGCTCGCGCACCAGGCGCGGGAGCCGCTCGCCGCGCGGGCGATTGCCGATCTGGTCGTGATTCTGCAGGAAGTTCACGAACGCGGTCGGCGGCAGAGCGGCGCTGCTCTCTCCGCGCGGCGCGCCGCAATAGCGCGACATCTCCCCCTGGTAGGCGAAGCCCTCGGCGAGCGCGCGGCACAGCAGCTGGTGCGGCCGCTCGGCATAGTCGCTGTAGTAGCCGTGCGTTTCGCCGCTCAGCAGCACGTGCAGGCAATGATGCACGTCGTCGTTCCATTGCGCATCGCAGTTCGAGGCGGCGCCCTCAGTACCGAGAAAGTGCGCCGCGTTGTCGAAATTCTCGAGCGTGAGGTAGATGGTGCGCTCATCGCCGGCGGCCGTGCGCGCGGCGCGGGCCAGCTCGGTGACGATGTGCGGGCGGCTCGCATCATGTACGGCGTGAATTGCGTCCAGACGCAGCCCGTCACAGTGGTACTCCTCGAGCCAGTAGAGCGCATTGTGGATGAAGAAATCACGCACCGTGCGGCTGTGCGGCCCGTCGAAGTTGATCGCCGCGCCCCAGGGGGTGGCCTGGCGCTCGTTGAAGAACTGCGGCGCGTACAGGTGCAGATAGTTGCCATCGGGACCGAAGTGGTTGTAGACCACATCGAGAATGACCGCGAGGCCGTGAGCATGCGCGGCGGCAATCAGCCCCTTGAGCTCCTCGGGCCTGCCGTAGGAGGCCTGCGGCGCAAATTGCAGAACCCCGTCGTATCCCCAGCCGCGCGTCCCGGGAAAGGCCGCCAGCGGCATCAGCTCGATGGCGGTCACGCCGAGGCTCGCCAGGTGCGCGAGCCGTGCCGCGGTCGCCGCGTAAGTGCCTGGCGCGCTGAAGGTGCCGACGTGCAGCTCGTAGACGACCGCCGTATGCCACGGCGGGGAGCGCCAGTCGTGGTCATGCCAGGCGTACGCGGCCGGTTCGATCACTTCGCTCGCGCCGTGGACCCCTTCGGGGTTGTAGCGCGAGGCGGGATCGGCTACCTCCTGGTCGCCATCGATGCGATAGCGGTAAAGGCTGCCGGGCCGCGCCGCGCGGGTCTCGAGCGCGAACCAGCCGTCCTGCAGCGACTGCAGCGGTTCGCTGCGCCTGCTACCGTCTTCGTACAGCACCAGCTCGACGCGCTGCGCCGCGGGCGCCCAGAGCCGGAAGCGCACCGCGCCTTGCGCGGTGAGCTCCGCGCCGAACGGCATCTGGTGACGCCGCCGCAGCGGCGGCCGCCTGTCAGTTCGATCGTCCATGATCCTACTCGCTGCCCCAGCCGCCGGGGTGTGCAACTCCTGCTGTCAGGGCGGCATTGCGGCCAGGGTGCGCAGCGGCACGCCCGCCCACTCCGGCCGGCCGAGAAGCTCGCGCTGCAGATCGACACACGCCGCCTGCAGCTCGAACAGGCGCAGCAGCGGGCCGACTTCCGCAAACGAAGCATACAATCCACCCGCGCGCGCGATCTCGTCGTAGGTCGAGAGGAACGCGTGGCGGGTCTGCTGCTCCCACGCGTCGAGCTGTGGGTCCCATCGGCTGCGCTCCTGCGCTGAAATCAACGAGCATTGTTGTAACGCCATCCAGCGCGCGTATGCAAACGAACGCAACATTCCAGCGACGTCCGTCAGCGGCGAGCATTTGCGTCGCTGCGGGGCGACGCTCCGATCGGGTGAGGCTTCGAAGTCGGTGATCACGAAGTCGTTGCGCTTCAGCAGCACCTGGCGCAGATGGTAATCGCCGTGGCAGCGGATTTTCAGGCCCTGGGGTAGCGTGCGGCCTGCGCCCGCCTTGCTGCGCAGCAACGCGACGCGGCGCGCCAACACGCGGTCGGCGTCCGCCGCCGCCGCCGGCGGCAGCTGCGCCGCCCGCTCGGCCAACATCTTGAGCGCGGCGGTTGCCGCGGCGCGCGCCGCGCGCCGCCACGCGCTCAGGTCGGCCGCGGTGATCGGCTCGGGCGCCAGGGCCGGGTCGGATGTGGCGGCTGCCAACACGGTGTGCAGCTGTGCAGTACGCCTGGCGAGTGTCTGCACGAGCGCCAGGTACAGTGCGTGCGCATCCGCCGCCAGCGGCAGCTGCGTCACGCGTTCCTCGAGGAAGCGCACCAGGTAGTTGACGGTGTAGTCCCAGCCGTCCCCCTGGTTGGTGATGAACGCCTGCAGCAGTGCGAGCGTGTACAGGGTGCCGTCCGGACGGTGGTACTCGATGGAGCCCAGCAGCGGCACGCTGTGCGGGAAATGCGCGACCTCGGTGAGGTAGCGGCCGATCTCGACGCCGGGGCTCACGCCGGGATGCAGCCGGCGGCAGATCTTGAGGAAGAAGGCATCGCCCATTCTGACGGTGGTATTGGCGCCCTGCGCTCCCGCGGGAGTGATGGGCAGCTCGCCGGGGTGCGCTGCCCGCAGCGGCGCGAGCGCCGCGGTCGCCGCGCAGCGCAACCGCCCGTGTTGCATCGGAAACTCGCGCGCCGCGCCGATGGCCGCGATCACGGCTGCGCAGAAATCCTCATCCGCGGCGGCGTCCGCCAGCACGCCGGTGGCGGCGTGCTGGCGCACGCGCGCAAGAGCTGCGGGTTGAAGCTTGCGGCTGCGCGCCTCTTCGCTGTCCTCGAACGCGATGGCGAGGGGCAGGAAGTAGCGGCCGCCCTGTGCGCCGCTCTTGACCTCGAAGATCGCCACCAGCCAGCGATCCAGATCCGACTGCGGCAACACCCAGTCGGCGAGCGCGGCTGCGGCGAGGCCCGCGCCGCGCGCTGCCGGCGGCGCCGGCAGCGCTACCCCGGCGGGTGCGGCCCAGCGCTGGGTGGCCAGATATCCAGGCACGACACGGCCCTCGAGCCGCGTGCGCAGCGCGTTGGCGAGATTGTGCCGCCAGGGGGCGATATGCTCGGGAAAGAAGCTGCGCCAGCCCTCGATCAGCACCAGCACCGGCAGATCCTCGCGCGCCGCGCGCTCATCGTGCCAGGGCGGCGCCTCGGCTTCACGGCTGAGGCGGAACCAGTAGAACGCGTAGCCGGGCAGAGTGAGCAGGTAGGGCAGCTCGCCGATCGGCGGAAATGCCGCGCGCCCCAGCAGCTCGATCGGTACCGCCCCTTTGTGCTCGGCCAGATCGAGCTCCACCGGCTGGGCGGAACGCGACAAGTTGGCCACGCACAGGATCGTGTCCGCGCCGTACTGGCGCAGGTACACCAGCACGCGGCGGTTGCCGGGACGGATGAAGCGCAGCGTGCCGCGGCCGAAGGCTTGCGAGCCGCGCCGCACCTGCAGCAGCCGCTTCATCCAGTTCAGGAGCGAGGAGCGGTCGCGCGTCTGCGCTTCCACGTTCACGGCCTCGTAGCCGTACACCGGGTCCATGATCGGCGGCAGGTACAGCTGCTGCGGGTCGGCGCGCGAGAAGCCGGCATTGCGATCCGGGCTCCATTGCATCGGCGTGCGCAGCCCGTTGCGGTCGCCGAGGAAGACATTGTCGCCCATGCCAATCTCGTCGCCGTAGTAGATGATCGGCGAGCCCGGCATGGAGAGCAGCAGGCTGTTCATGAGCTTGATGCGCTCGAGGTCATTTTCGAGAAGCGGCGCCAGGCGACGGCGGATGCCGAGGTTGAGTCGCGCGCGTGAATCGGCGGCGTACGACTGGTACATGTAGTCGCGCTCACGGCTGGTCACCATCTCCAGCGTCAGCTCGTCGTGATTGCGCAGAAAAATCGCCCACTGGCAGGTGTCGGGGATGTCCGGTGTCTGCTCCATGATTTCGACGATCGGGTGGCGATCTTCCTGAGCGATCGCCATGTACATGCGCGGCATCAGCGGGAAGTGGTAGGCCATCTGGCATTCGTCGCGGCCGTCGCCGAAGTAGTCGCGCACGTCCTCCGGCCATTGATTGGCCTCGGCCAGCAGCATGCGGTCCGGGAACTTGCCGGCGATGGCGCGGCGGATGAGCCTGATGATCTCGTGCGTCTCGCGCAGGTTCTCGTTGTTGGTGCCCTCGCGCTCCACCAGGTAGGGGATGGCGTCCAGGCGGAAGCCGTCGACCCCGAGCCGCGCCCAGAAATCAATGACGTGCAGCATCGCCCGCAGCACGTGCGGGTTATCGAAGTTCAGATCCGGCTGATGGCTGAAGAAGCGATGCCAGTAGTAAGCCTGCGCCTGCGGGTCCCAGGCCCAGTTGGACGTCTCCGCGTCCCGGAAGATTATGCGCGTGCCGGCATAGCGCTGCGGCGTATCGCTCCAGACGTAGTAGTTGCGCTTCATCGATCCGGGCGGGGCGCGGCGTGCCGCCTGGAACCACGGGTGTGCGTCGGAGGTGTGGTTGAGAACCAGCTCGGTGATCACGCGCAGGTTGCGCTGATGCGCATCGCGGACGAAGGCGCGGAACTCGGCGCGCGTGCCGTATTGCGCATGGATGTTGTGGTAGTCGGCGATGTCGTAGCCGTCGTCGCGTCCCGGGGAGGGGTAGAAGGGCAGCAGCCAGATGGTGTTGACGCCGAGATCCTGGATGTACTCGAGCTTGCGCGTCAGGCCGGCGAAGTCGCCCACCCCGTCGTCGTTGCCGTCGAAGAAGGCGCGCACGTGCACCTCGTAGATCACGGCGTCCTTGAACCACAGCGGATCGCCGCCGGCTGAGACCGTGCGCCGCGCTTTCATGCGTTCGAGTCCGCTCCTCAGTCCGGCGTCAGCACCACCACCGCCAGCGGCGGCAGCCGCACGCTGAGGGAGTGTGCATAGCCATGCGAGCCGCCCGGGAGCGCCTGCACCGCGCCGAGATTCCCCTGGCCGCTGCCGCCATAGTCGGCGGCATCGCTGTTGAGGCGTTCGCGCCAGCGCCCGGCACGCGGCACGCCGATGCGATAGGCCGGGCGCGGCACCGGGGTGAAATTGCAGGCTACCAGGAGCGCTGCGCCGGAGGTGTCCTTGCGCAGGAACGAGATCACGCTCACGTCCGCGTCATCGCAGTCGACCCACTGGAAGCCCTCCGCGCTGAAGTCCAGCTCGTACAGCGCCGGCGTCGTGCGGTAGAGCAGGTTCAGGTCGCGCACCCAACGCCGCACGCCGGCGTGCAGCGGATACTTAAGCACGTGCCACTCGAGGCTCTCGTCGTGCTGCCATTCGCGCCGCTGGCCGAATTCCCCGCCCATGAACAGCAGCTTCTTGCCCGGGTGGGTCCACAGGTAGCCGAACAGCAGGCGCAGGCTCGCAAACTGCTGCCATTCGTCGCCGGGCATCCTGCCGATGAGCGAGCCCTTGCCGTGCACCACTTCGTCGTGCGAGAGCGGCAGCACGAAATTCTCCGTGAACGCGTACCAGAGGCTGAAAGTGAGGCGGCTGTGGTGGTACTTGCGGTGCAGCGGGTCCTGCTGAAAGTACTTGAGCGTGTCGTGCATCCAGCCCATGTTCCATTTGAGGCCGAAGCCCAGCCCCCCGAGATAGGTCGGGCGCGACACCATCGGCCAGGCGGTTGATTCCTCGGCGATCGTCTGGGTAGCGCCATGATCGCGGTACACCGCGAGGTTCAGCTGCTTGAGGAATTCGACGGCGTCGAGATTCTCATGGCCGCCGAAGCGGTTCGGAATCCACTCGCCGGGGCGGCGTCCGTAGTCGAGGTACAGCATCGATGCCACCGCATCCACCCGCAGCGCGTCGATGTGGTAGGTGTCGAGCCAGAACAGCGCATTGCTCGCCAGGAAGTTGCGCACCTCGGCGCGCCCGTAGTTGAAGATGGAGCTGCTCCACTCCGGATGGAATCCCTGGCGCGGATCGGCGTGCTCGTAGAGATACGTGCCGTCAAAGCGCGCCAGGCCGTGCGCGTCGGTCGGAAAATGCGACGGCACCCAGTCGAGGATCACGCCGATCCCGCGCTGGTGCAGATGATCGACGAAGTACATGAAGTCCTGCGGCGTGCCGTAGCGCGCGCTCGGCGCGAAGTAGCCTGTGACCTGGTAGCCCCACGAGCCGTAGAACGGATGCTCCATCACCGGCATCAGCTCTACGTGCGTGAAGCCGAGCTCGGTCACGTAGTCGGCCACTGCGTGCGCCAGCTCGCGGTAGCTCAGAAAGCGGTCGTGCTCCTCCGGCACGCGCCGCCACGACCCGAGGTGCAGCTCGTAGATCGACCAGGGGGCGCCGAGCGAGTTGGCCTGGGCACGCCGGTGCATCCAGTCGCCATCCTGCCACTGGTAGGCGAGGTCCCACACGATCGAGGCGGTGCGCGGCGGCACCTCGGCCCGGAACGCGTACGGGTCACTCTTGTCGACCGCAAAATCGGTGTGCCGCGAGACGACATGGTACTTGTAGAGCGCCCCCGGCCCTACCCCTGCCACCACGGCTTCCCAGATTCCCGAGGAGTCGGCGCGGGGCTCGAGCGGGTTGAGCCCGCTACCCCAGCCATTGAAATCGCCGATGACGGAAATCGCGGCGGCGTTCGGCGCCCAGACGGCGAAGCGCGTGCCGCCGGGCGCACCGGTCGACTGCGCGGCCAGCGCGTGGGCACCGAGGTTCTCGTATGCGCGGAAGTAAGTGCCTTCGCGGAAGTGATAGATGTCCTGGTCGGTGAGCAGCACGCACGAAAGTCTAGCAAGTCGCCTGCCGCTGTGCTGGTATGGTCCGTCAATGAGCGAGGTCCCGATCGTCATTGGCCATCGCGGCGCCAGCGGCTACGCGCCCGAGCACACGCTCGCGTCCTATTTCCTCGCCATGCAGCATGGCGCCGACTACGTCGAGCCCGATCTGGTCATGACACGCGACGGCGCCCTGGTGGCCCGGCATGAGAATGAGATCGGCGCCACCACCGACGTCGCGGCGCACCCCGAGTTCGCCGCGCGCTGCGCCACGCGGGTCGTCGACGGCACGCCCGTTCAGGGTTGGTTTACAGAGGACTTCACGCTCGCCGAGCTTAAGACGTTGCGGGCACGCGAGCGGATCCCGCAACTGCGCCCGGCCAACACGCGCTTCGACGGACAGTTCGAGATCCCGACGCTCGAGGAAATTCTCGTCCTGGTGCAGGGCGTGGAGGCACAGCGCGTGCAGCGTGCGCGCCAACTCGGCGCCCCGCCGCCGCCGCGCATCGGCGTGTACCCCGAGACCAAGCACCCGAGCTATTTCGCAAGTCTCGGCCTGGCGATGGAGCAGGCGCTGGTGACAGCCCTGGCCCGTCACGGCTATCAGGGACGCGAGGCGCCGGTGTGGCTGCAGTCGTTCGAAGTGGCGAACCTGCGCGCGCTCAGCCGCCTGACGCAGCTGCGGCGTGTGCAGCTGATCGAGGACGGCGGGGCGCCGTACGACTTCATCGCGGCGGGCGATGCGCGCACCTATGCCGACCTGATCACGCCGGGGGGGCTGGCGCAGATCGCCGCCTACGCGCAGGCGATCGGCCCGAACAAGTCGCTCGTCATCCCGCGGCGGGCGGATGACACGCTCGGCGAATCGACCGCGCTGGTGGCGAACGCCCACGCCCATGGGCTCGCGGTGCACCCCTGGACCTTTCGCGCGGAGAATGCCTTTCTGCCCGCGCAATTTCGCGCCGGCGCGGCGCCCGCGGAGCGGGGCGATCTCGTGGGTGAGCTGCTCGAGTACCTGCGCTGCGGCATCGACGGATTCTTCACCGACCAGGCGGATCTCGGCGTCGCAGCACGCCGCGCCTTTCTCGGGCGCGCCTAGCGCTCGCGGCCGCCTCAGGTGGCGCGCCGCCGTCCCGAACTGCCGAGCAACACCACCGATTCACCAGCCTCGCGGTGCGGTTGCCGCTCCGCCGATTCGAGCGACACCCGCACGCGCGCCGCCGCAGCCTGCGCTTCGGCGGGGGCGCCGGCGGCCTCGACCGGGTGCGCCAGCAGGTAGCCCTGCACGCCGATCGGCCCGCACAGCGCGAGAAATTCCAGTTGCGCCGGCCGCTCCACCCCCTCGGCGACCACCTGCAGGCCGAGGCCGTGACACAGGGCGATGATCGAGCGCACGATCGCCGCCGAGCGCGGGTTGCTGTCCACGCCGGCTATCAGCAGCCGATCGAGCTTTACGCGCGTGATGGGCAACTGCTCGAGCGAGGTGAGCGAGGAGTACCCGATGCCGAAGTCATCGAGCGCGATCGCCACGCCGAGCGCGCGCAGGCGGCGCAACGAATCGATGGTGGCGGGGCCGGTCTGGAACACAGTCTCGGTGATCTCGAGCTCGAGCGCGCTGGCTGGCAGCCCGGTGACTTCCAGCGTGCGGGCCACGTGTTCGACGAAGTTGCCCTCGAAGAACTGCGGTGGGGAGACATTGATGGCGACGCTCGCCCGCGGCCAGCCCTGCGTGCGCCACGCCGCCGCCGCCGCCGCCGCCGTGTGCAGGATCCAGTCGGTGAGCTCGTGGATGAGCCCGGTCCTTTCGGCGACGTGAATGAATTCCTCCGCGTTGGCGCAGCGGCCGTCGGGCTTGTGCCAGCGCAGCAGCGCCTCCAGGTGCGTCGACTCGAAGGTGTGTAGCATCACCTGCGGCTGGTACACCAGCTGCAGCTCCCCACCCTCCACCGCACGGCGCAGCGCTTGCTCGAGCCGGAAGCGCTGCGCCGCGGCGTCATAGAGCTCGGGACTGTAGAGCGCGAAGCGGTTGCGCCCGAGCTCCTTGGCGCGGAACAGCGCCACGTCGGCGGCGCGCAGCAGCCCTTCCGCGTCCGCGGCATGATCGGGGTAGAGACTGGCACCGATACTGGCGCTGGTGGTGAGCACGCGGCCGTCGACGATGAGCGGCTGCTGCAGCGTCGCGACCAGCTGCGCCGCATGCTCCTCCACCTGCTCGCTGGAGTGCACCTGCTCCAGCAGCAGCGTGAACTCGTCACCACCCAGGCGCGCCAGCAATCCCGTGGCGCCGACGGCGGCGTGCAGTCGCTGAGCGATGTGCTGCAGCACCCGGTCGCCGAAGTTGTGTCCGAGGGTGTCGTTGATCGATTTGAAGTTATCCAGGTCCACGAACAGCAGCGCCAGGCGCTGCCCGGAGCCGGCGCGCGCCAGCGCCTCTTCCAGCTGCGCCGAGAGCTTGCGCCGGTTCGGGAGCTGGGTGAGCGGATCGTGGTGGGCGAGATGGTGCAACTGCTGGGTGCGTTCGGCGACGTGACGCTCGAGCTTCGCCTGGTGGGCGCGCAGCTCCCCCTCGGCGGAGGCGATGCGGTCGGCCATGGTGTTGAAGGACTCGGCGAGCTGGTCGATCTCTGCCGAGCCGCCGCGGCGCGCGCGTGCCGCGCGATCGCCGGCCGCGAACAGCCGCGTGGCCGCCGTCAGGCGACGCACCGGCAGGCTGATGCTCACCGCCAGCAGCAGCGATA
Source organism: Steroidobacteraceae bacterium (assembly GCA_035937715.1). Classification (GTDB taxonomy): domain Bacteria; phylum Pseudomonadota; class Gammaproteobacteria; order Steroidobacterales; family Steroidobacteraceae; genus 13-2-20CM-66-19. Next base: position 32,989 of record DASZHQ010000052.1, read on the forward strand.
CCACCAGCAGCACCCCCAGTACCGCCGAGCCGGTGCTCTTGAGCATGCGCTCCGCCACCTCCGCTGCCGTGGCGGCATGCTGCGCCGCCTGCAGCAGCGCACGGTCGGCCGGCTTTTGCAGCTCTTTCTGGATACCCTCGGTGAGCGCGGCGCTGTCTTCGAACAGGTTGTGCCACTCCGGCCCGCTCTGCGCGTCGTAGCGCTCCATCTGCCGCCGCAGGCGCGCCGCCTGCTGAAAGTCGTGCTGTACCAGGCCGAGCCAGGCCCGTCCCGGGGAGTTTTCGAATTCCTGCAGGTGCGCATCGAGCACTGCCATGAAGTCGCGCTCGCGCCGCGCAATCACTGCGGCCGTGTCGACGTTGCCGCGCACCGCGTTGATCGCCGTCTCGAGCTCGGCGAGCGAGCGGCGTGCCACCACCTGCGTGCCGTTGATGGCCAGTCCCGAGCCGCCCGCGGCGGCGATGCGCTGGTAAACGCGATTGAGTGCCGCTCGCCGCTCCTCCGCCCACTGCGCGCGTTCCGCAGCGCGGCCGGCCAGCTGGCGTGCGACGGCCACATGGCGCGTAAGCTGCGCCCGCAGCCCGGTGGCCCTCGCGGCAGGCGGCGCGGAGCTGTCGAAGTAGCGGGCGACCGCCGCCTCGAGTGCATCGCCGGCAGTGGCGATGGCCCCCACGTCGGCGGCGGCGCTCGGCGCCTGCGCGTACTCGCCGACCGCGCGGTCGTACCCCACCAGCTTTTCCAGCACTGCGCTGGCGCTGTCGGCGAGCGCCTCGTGCTCATTCTGCATGCTGCGCACGGCCTGGAGCGCTTCGCGCGTGGTGCGCGTGGCGATTTGCTCGCCGCCGAGCAGCACCGCCGCGACTGCGGTAAGGCCGAGACCCAGGCGCCAGCCGATCCCGAGCCGGGGCGCACGCAGCCGCCACGGGCGGCGCGCCGGCCTCGCCGGCACGGCAGATACAGCAGACAGCGGCGCGGCTTCGTTCATCGTTTTCCGGATACGACATAAGCCCCGGCCGGCAGCCGGGGCCCTCGCACCATGATGCCCGCGTGTATTGCCACGCTTCCGTGGCCGGTATCGCACAAAGTGCGCAGGTGCCGTGACGGGGTCGCGACTTTCGCGCCGGCCGGGGGACGCGCGCCGGGGCCGCGGCCTGAGCCGCGCTGAGCGCTCCCGGAGGCCGTGGGGGCGGCGCTTTTGCCCTATACTAGGCTGCAAACGATGGAGGGCGGCCGACAGAATGACCGAGCTCGCTGATTCCTTTGATGCGGCTTTCTCAAAAGCCGTCGACCTGGGCAACCGCATCGCCGACAAGGACAAGGACGCGGACCTGTGGGACATCGCCGATGGACTGCTCGCCGGCGCCATCCAGTACTGGTTGTACTCGCGTCAGCCGTGCGGCGATCCGCGCTGCCAGGATTGCATGCCGATCAGCACCGCTCAGGGCCGCATGGCGGAGCTGAACCGCCTCATCGGACAGCTCGCTTCCGAGAGCGAGTACTTCCACACGCCGACCGACGCCAACGCCGGCCGCGCCTGAGCGCGCCGCAACCCCCGGCCCGTGCCTAAGCGCGCCGCAGGCTAAGGCGTCAGACCGCCGCCCGCGCCTTCACCGCCCCCCCGGCGACTTCGTCGAGCGCCGCCTCGAAGAGGCGGAAGCCCTCCTTCAGCAAGGCATCGGGGATGGTGAGCGGTGCAAGAAAGCGGATCACGTTCGAGTAGACGCCGCAGGAGAGAATGATCAGGCCGTGCCGTCCGGCCGCCTGTACCAGCGCCCGGGTGAGATCCGGATCCGGCTGATCGGCGCGCCCGTTCTTCACCAGCTCGACTGCCACCATGGCGCCGAGTCCGCGCACCTCGCCGAAGCAGGGAAAGCGCACGGCGAGGCCCTTGAGGCGTGAGGTCATGAAGCGCCCGATGTCCTGCGCGCGCGTGAGCAGCTGCTCCTCGCGCATCACCTCGAGCACCGCAAGCCCGGCGGCACACGCGAGCGGCGAGCCGGCGAAGGTGCCGCCGAGCCCCCCTGGCCCCGGGGCATCCATGATCTCGGCCTTGCCGGTGACCGCCGAGAGCGGCACGCCGCCGGCAACGCTCTTGGCGATGGTGATGAGGTCGGGCTCGACGCCGGAGTGCTCGATCGCGAACATGCGGCCGGTGCGGCCGAAGCCAGACTGGATCTCATCGGCGATCAGGAGGATGCCGTGACTGTCGCACACGCTGCGCAGCCGCCGCAGCAGCTCGGGCGGGGCGATGTAGAAACCGCCTTCGCCAAGCACCGGCTCGATGATGATCGCGGCCACGCGCGCCGGGTCCACCTCCGCCTTGAACAGCTGCTCGAGTGCCTGCAGAGAATGTTCGACCGTCACCCCGTGATAGGGCATGGGGAAGGGCAGGTGATAGATCTCGGGCAGCATCGGTCCGAAGCCCGCCTTGTAGGGCTGTACCTTGCCGGTGAGGCTGATGCAGGCCAGGGTGCGGCCGTGGAAGCCGCCCGAAAAGGCGATCACCGCCGATCGCCGGGTGGAAAAGCGCGCGATCTTGATCGCGTTCTCGACCGCCTCTGCGCCGGTGGTGAGGAAGATGGTCTTCTTCGGGCCCGCGCCCGGAGCCAGAGCGTTCAGGCCTTCGGCGAGCGCGATGTAGCTCTCGTACGGCGTGACCTGAAAGCAGGTATGCGTGAGCTTCTCGAGCTGCCGCGCGATCGCCTCGGCCACCTTCGGGTGCACATGCCCGGTGTTGAGCACGGAAATGCCGCTGGCGAAGTCGACGTAGCGCCGGCCCTCGACGTCCCAGAGCTCGGCATTGGTGGCGCGCTCGGCATAGACCGCCAGGGAGTTGGTGACGCCGCGCGGGACGGCCTTCTCGCGGCGGGCGTGCAATTCGGCATTCGATGTCAAGGTCGTTTCCTTTAAATTCACGTTTCAGGCGCCGCCCCGCAACGTCGCGGCGCGGTGAATCGCGGCGCGAATGCGCTGGTAAGTGCCGCAGCGACAGATGTTGCCGGACATGGCCGCATCGATCTCGGCATCGGAGGGCTGCGGGGTCTGTGCCAGCAGCGCCGCCGCCGACATGATCTGGCCCGACTGGCAGTAGCCGCACTGCGGGACGTCCAGCTCTATCCAGGCCTTCTGCACCGGATGGCTGCTGTCTGAGGAGAGGCCTTCGATGGTGATCACCTTCTTGCCGCTCGCGGCACTGACCGGCGTCACGCAGGAGCGGATCGGCGCGCCCTCGAGATGCACCGTGCAGGCTCCGCACAGCGCCTTGCCGCAGCCGAACTTGGTGCCGGTCAGCCCCAGGGTATCGCGCAGGACCCACAGCAACGGCATGTCGCCGTCGACATCGACC
>DASZHQ010000053.1:0-37407 GCA_035937715.1 Steroidobacteraceae bacterium
GCTCGATGGGCGGAAACTTGGTATCCGGGTCCTTGGCGTCGTAAGTCGTCAGGCCCACGTACTGACGATCGGGAATGGGCAGGATGGTGCGCGAGAGCTTATCGGATTCATTGGCCACGGAATTTCTCCTTAGTTCGCAGAGCCGAAGTCTGGCTGGCGTTATCGTCGCCACGCGCCGCAGACCTCAGTGGGCTACTTCGTCATTCTAGTACCAATAGCTTGCGAGTCGTAAGTCATACCCGCCGGCCCCGGTCAATCCGAGGCCTTGCGGTGTTGCAGGCGTCGCAGCAGGCGAAGCAGCACGTTCAGGCGCCTACCCAGACCGAAGCCCAGCAAGTCGAGGCCTTCAAGAAAGCGTTTTCCGTGTTCCTCGAGTTACATCAGTACATGGTCAGGTAATGAAGCACGGTCCGCGCACCATTTCTGCGCGCCCAGCTCTACCCAGGGGGTCCGGTCGGCACGCTCTTGGTGCTGGTCGGCGATGTGACACGAAAATTGTGACAGACGAAAGTCAGTGATGGGCTGACGGGCCCACGGCTGATCTGGCAGGCTGCCGGTGTCCACAGCCGCTCGCTGCGCTCGCCCGGCCGCTTGGCGCGCCTAGTCCCCGACTAAAACCGGGGGCAGGTTGGCCTTCTGCGCTTACCATGCGCTTACGGCGGCTTGCCACTCTACTAATGGGCCGCTACTGCGCTGATCTGATTGGTGGAAAGGGAGGGACTCGAACCCTCGACCCCGGCATTATGAGTGCCGTGCTCTAACCAGCTGAGCTACCTTTCCACGAGGGCGCGCATTGTCCGCAGCGGCGCCTGCGGGTGTCAAACCGGGCCCGTGCCGGGTCAAACATTGAATCTGAAGTACATGACGTCCCCTTCCTGGACGACATACTCCTTGCCTTCCAGGCGCAGCTTGCCGGCATCCCGGGCGCCGGCCTCCCCTTTGCCGGCGAGGTAGTCGGGGAAAGCGATGACTTCGGCGCGGATGAAGCCGCGCTCGAAGTCGGTGTGAATCACGCCCGCCGCCTGCGGTGCGCTGGCACCGATGCGCACGGTCCAGGCCCGCACCTCCTTCGGGCCCACCGTGAAGAACGTCTGCAGGCCGAGCAGCCGGTAGGCAGCGCGGATCACGCGATTGAGCCCCGGTTCCTTCACATCCAGCTCGGCCAGGAATTCGGCGCGCTCGCTCTCATCGAGCTGCGCGATCTCCGCTTCGATCGCCGCGCACACCGGCACCACGACCGCCCCCTCGGCGGCGGCGCGCTTCTCGAGCGCGGCGAGCAGCGGGTTGTCGGCGAAGCCGTGCTCGTCGACGTTCGCCACGTACATCACCGGCTTCGCGGTCAGCAGTTGCAGCTCGCGCAGATCACGTCGCTCCTCCTCGGTGAGAGTGAGTGCGCGCACCGGCTTAGCCTGGTCGAGCTGTACCTTGACGCGCTCGAAGAGCGTACGCCGGCGGATAGCGTCCTTGTCACCGCTCTTGGCCGCCTTGGCGGCGCGCTCCAGACCCTTCTCCAGGCTCGCGAGATCCGCCAGCGCGAGCTCGGTGTCGATCGTCTCGATGTCGGATAGCGGATCGATCCGGCCGGCAACATGCACGACGTCGGCGCTCGCGAAGCAGCGCACCACGTGCGCGATCGCATCGACCTCGCGGATGTGAGAGAGGAACTGGTTCCCCAGGCCCTCGCCCTGGGAGGCACCCGCCACCAGTCCCGCGATATCCACGAACTCCACCGTGGTCGGGACGATCTTCTCGGGCTTGGCGATTGCGGCGAGCTGCGCGAGGCGCGGATCCGGCACCGGCACGACGCCGATGTTCGGATCGATGGTGCAGAAGGGGTAGTTCTCGGCGGCGATCTGCGCGCGCGTCAGCGCGTTGAAGAGCGTCGACTTGCCGACGTTCGGCAGACCCACGATCCCACAGCGGATGGGCACTGAACGACCTGCGCTTCAGGAGCCGGCCGGCGTTCCGGGGACAGCATCGCGGCTGTGCAGGCGATTCATGGCGATCTGCGCACCTTCGGTGAGCAGCACGGGCATGGCGTCGGCGGCTGCCACCAGCGCCTCGTGAATGAGCGCTGCGTCCGCAGCCGGCGGCCGACCCAACACGTAGTCCAGCACCTGTGTGCGATCCCCCGGGTGACCGATGCCGATGCGCAGCCGCCAGAAGGCGTCGCCCATCTGCGCGATCACATCGCGCATGCCGTTGTGGCCCGCGGCGCCACCGCCCTGCTTCAGGCGAACGACGCCGGGCGGGAAATCCAGCTCATCGTAGGCGACCAGGATCGACTCCAGCGGCACCTTATAAAAGGAGGCGAGGCTGCGCACCGGGTCACCGCTGTGATTCATGTAGCTCATCGGCTTCAGCAGCCACAGCTCGGCAGCGTCGATCCTGGCGCGCGCGAGCTCCGCGCGGTGGCGCGGCTCGCTGCGGAAGATGGCCCCGTGGCGCTGCGCCAGCTCGTCCACGAACTGAAATCCGGCGTTGTGCCGGGTGCGCGCGTACTCGGTGCCCGGATTCCCGAGCCCGACGATCAGCTTGAGCGGCTCGCCTGCCATGTCGTTTCACTGCCGGCCGAAACGCCGCCGGCCGCCTTCGGCAATCCCGAAGCGGCCGGCGGAGTCTCAGGCCTTGCTTGTTGCCGCGGCTACTTCTTGCCGCGCTCCTTCTTGGCGGGAGCTGCCTCCTTCTTCTCCTCGCCCTTCTTTGCTTCCCCGGCGGGGGGCGCGGCGCCCGGAGCGCCACGCGCGGCACCCGCCGCGGGCGCGGCACCCGGCGCCCCCGGAGCGCCCGGCGCGGCACCCGGCGCCCCCGGAACGCCCGGCGCGGCACCCTCGACCGGCACGGCGGCCGCTACCTCGGCGGCAACCGGCTCCGGCTCCTCGGCGCGCGGCGCATGGATCGAGACCACCGGATCGTTGCGCCGCGTGAGCTCGGGAATCGCGACCCCCGTGGGCAGCGTAATGTCGGCCAGGAACTTGGTGTCGTTGAGGCTCATCTCCGCAAGATCGAGCTCCAGGAACTCCGGCAGATCCTTCGGCAGGCAACTGACCTCGACGTCCGTGCGCATGTGCGACACGACGCCGCCCTGGCTCTTTACACCGGGGGAGATGCTCTCGCCCTTGAAGTGGATGGGCAGGCGGATGCGGATCTTCTCGTTCTCAACGACGCGCTGCAGATCGACGTGTACGACGAGGTTCCTCGCCGGATGCATCTGCACATCCTTGATGATCGCCTCCTGCGTGCGCTCGCCGATCTTCAGCCGCACGATCGAGGAGTAGAAGCGCTCATCGGTGATCATGGTGAGCAGGTTCTGCTGGTCGAGAACCAGCGCCTCGGCGTCCTGGTGCGCGCCGTAGAGGATGGCGGGGACTTTGCCCGTGTGACGCAGGCGGCGGCTCGCACCCTTGCCTTGCGTCCCGCGGACGTCCGCGCCGAAGGTGAAAGAAATTCGCATGACTTGAGATCTCCGTTGATGACTGCAACCGCGCCGCTTCGCGACCAAACCGGCGCATCCGAAAAAAACCTAGTCGACGTACAGCGAGCTCACCGACTCCTCCTCGCGGATGCGGCGGATGGTCTCCGCCAGCAGCGCCCCCACCGACAACTGCCGGATGCGGCCCGCGCCGCGCGCCGCATCGCTCAGCGGGATCGTGTCCGTTACGACCAGCTCATCGAGCGCCGACTGGGAGATCCTCTCCACCGCACCGCCCGACAGCACCGGATGGGTGATGTAAGCGACCACCTTCAGGGCGCCTTCGTCCTTCAGCGCCTGCGCCGCCCGGCACAGCGTACCAGCCGTGTCGACCATGTCGTCCACCAGCATGCAGGTCTTGCCCTCGACCTCGCCGATGATGTTCATCACCTTGGACTCGTTCGGTCGCGGCCGGCGCTTGTCGATGATCGCCAGTTCCGCATCGTCGAGCCGTTTGGCGAAAGCGCGTGCGCGCGCCACGCCGCCGACGTCCGGCGAGACGATGATCACGTTGCGGTATGCCTGCTTCCAGGCATCGCCGAGCAGCACCGGCGAGGCATACACATTGTCCACCGGAATGTCGAAGAATCCCTGGATCTGATCCGAGTGCAGATCGATCGTGAGCAGGCGATTCACCCCCGCGCCGGAGACCATATTGGCCACCAGCTTGGCGGTGATCGCCGAGCGCGTGCCCTTGGTGCGGCGATCCTGCCGCGAGTAACCGAAATAGGGCACCACCGCGGTAATACGCGCGGCGGACGCGCGCCGGCAGGCGTCCACCATCACCAGCAGCTCCATCAGGCTGTCGTTCGCCGGCGGACACGTCGACTGCACGATGAAGACGTCGCGCCCGCGCACGTTCTCCATCAGCTCGATATTGACCTCCCCGTCGCTGAAGCGCCCGACGAAGGCCCGACCGAGCGGTGTCTGCAGGCCCCGAGCGATATCCTGCGCCAGCGCGGGGTTGGCATTGCCGCCAAACAGCGCCAGTGTGTCGCTGGTACTCATAAGTCTATGGGCGGCACGCGCACCCTCGCTCCCTGCCGGCGAACCCTCGAGGGCACCGGCACCTTAAATAACTGGCTGGGGTGGAAGGATTCGAACCTCCGTATGGCGGGATCAAAACCCGCTGCCTTACCACTTGGCGACACCCCAGTACTCAACCGCGTTGTCGCACGGAAAATCGTCCCTGACCCCAGCATCCACCCGCGCGGCAAGAATGCGGGCGCGCATCTTACAACCGCGTCAGCTTCGCCGCCCGCCCCGCAGCTGCCGGTGCACGGGTGAACTGCTCAAACCCCGGGCTACAAAGCTCATCCAGCGATCGGGAACCTGCGCCGCCAGCCGCTCGGCGTCCGCCGCGCTCGTGCACGCGCTGAATACGCACGAGCCGGTACCCGTCAGCCGCGCCGCTGCCCGCCCTGTCAGCCATTGCAGCACCTCCGCCACTTCGGGGGAGAGCGCGCGCACCACCGGCTCGCAGTCGTTGCTCCCACCCGACTCAAAAAAGGCGCGTATTGTGATGAGGGGGGAATTTCGTGTCAATTCAGGGCTCTGGAACACCTCGCGGGTGCTCACCCCGACACCGGGGTAGATAACCACGTACCACCGCTCCGGCAGGCTCACCGGCGTCAGGCGCTCGCCCACCCCTTCCGCCCAGGCCGAAGAACCGTGAACAAAAACAGGTACATCCGCCCCCAGAGGGAGCGCAAGACGGGCCAGCTCCTCGAGCGGGAGGCCGCACTCCCAAAGCTCGTTCAGGGCGAGGAGCGTGGTGGCCGCGTCGGAACTGCCGCCCCCGAGCCCGCCGCCGAGCGGAATGCGCTTGTGCACGCTGATGCTCGCGCCGTAGGGGGTCCCGGTCGCCTCCTTGAGGGCGCGTGCGGCACGCAGGCTGAGATCGGACTCGGCCGCCACTCCCGCGGCGCCCGTGGGCCGCTCGATCTGCCCGTCCTCGCGGACGCCGATCGTGAGCGTGTCGTACAGGTCGATGAGCTGAAAGAGGGTCTGCAGCTCGTGATAGCCGTCTGCGCGTCGTCCGGTCACGTGGAGAAAGAGATTGAGCTTTGCGGGTGCCGGCCAGTGCGTGGCCGGCGGGATGTGCGTCCGCGCCGCCCGTTTCCGATCCTCGCCCGGGGAGCTCAAAGCTGCCAGTCGTCCACGAGCAGCCGCACGCGCACCGCGTCGCGCTGCAGGGTGAGTCGCGCCGGCAGCGGCTGTCCATTCGCACTCGTGTAGCTGTTGTAGTCGATGTGCCAGCCCCCCTGGGTAAGGGCGCTCAGGCGTTGCTGACTCGGGTCGAGCGCCTCGGCGGCCGGCTGGCCGGGATCGGGGACGCCCAGGACCCAGTAGCGCAGCGATGTCAGCGGCGGATCGAAGCCCAGACGCTGTGTGAGCTCCGCATGCGCCGCCGCGCTCTCGATGTGCTCCCCGCGCGCGGTGACCAGACTCAGCTCGCTGGCGGCGGCGGTGATCTGCGCGCCGCCCACTCCGAGGGGCCCCTGCAGTGTGACCTGCGAGCGCGCGCCATCCTGCATCCAGCGCACGCTCGCGTTGAAGCCCTCCCCGCCCGCCGCCACGGCGACACGGCCCCTGAGCTCGAAGCGCTCGAGCGCCTGCAGCTGCGGGCGCCGGGCCTCCCAGCTCTCTGCCGGCGGCTGCCGGGGCGGGGCAGTGCGGCAGGCGGCGAGCGCGGCGAGCAGCAGTACCGCGCCGAGCCGCGATCCGCTACTTCGCATCGGGCAGGAACCGTTTGAGCGTCGCTTTGAGTGGTTTCGACTCCGGATCGCGAGCGAGTGCCGCTGCCCATACCCGCCGCGCTTCGTTGCGCTCGCCGCTCACCCACAGTGCCTCGCCCCAGTGAGCGGCAATCTCGGCATCGTGGCCGAGCGCGTAAGCGCGCCCGAGCATCGTCGCAGCTCCGCGGGCATCGCCCTCGCGGAAGTGCACCCAGCCGAGGCTGTCGAGAGCGGCAGGGTTGTCGGGCATCACCGTGAGTGCGCGGCGGATCAGCGCCTCGGCATGGGGAAGCTCAAGAGTATGATCAGCCAGCGTATAGCCGAGCGCATTCAACAGCGTCGGATCATCGGGCCGCTCGGCGAGCATATGCTCGAGTGCCTCGACCGACTCGTGTACGTGGCCCGCCTGCTCGAGGATCACCGCGCGGTCATATTCGATGGAGGGGTGCTGAGGATGGCGCTCGAGCGCGGCTGCCAGCAGCGTGAGCCCGGTGTCCGCCTCGCCGTGATCGGCCAGCAGTCGCGCCTTGGCGAGCGTCAGGTCGAGTTCATCCTCCGGATGGTCAGCGGCGTAGTCATCGAGCAGCGCCAGCGCCTCGGTGCGCGCACTCCTGTCCAGCAGCAGCGCCGCGGCGCGCGAACGCGCCGAGAGCGCCACGGAGGAGTCGTACAGGCGGCGGTACGCCGCGATCGCCGTGTCGGCATCGCCGTCGCGCGCAGCGATGTCTGCAAGGTACAGCTGCGCCCCATCGTTCCCCTGGCCGCTGGACACCAGCTCGGTAAAGCGCTGCCGCGCCTCCTTCAGGTCCCCGGAGTTGAACGCGAGCAGCGCGAGACGCCGCTCGATCTCGGCCTGCGGTGCGCCGCCGGAGCGCAGGTGCTCGAGCTCCTGGTGCGCCTCTTCGCTGCGATCGAGCGAGGCGAGAATCTCGGCGAGCTCGAAGCCGCCGCGCGTGGCGTCGTCGGCCTTCGCCTGGCGCGCCGTGGCGAGCGCCTGCGGCCCGTCGCCCCGCATCACGTAGGCCCGGGCCAGCACGCGCAGCGCCGCCAGGTCTTTCGGCGCCTTCTGCAGGGCCCGCTGCGCGTAGTCCGCGGCCCGCTGCCCATCGTAGGCGGCCAGTGCCAGCTCCCCGAGCAGGACGAGCGTCTGCGGGGAGTTGGCTGTCGGCTCGAGCGCGCCGCTCATTGCCGTGAGCACCGCCGGAGCGTCGGACTCCTCCAGCAGCAGTGCCGTCAACTCGGTCATGCTCTTTGCCGTGCGCTCGGCCCCGCGCGGCGCACTGGGGAGCGCCGTGCCCGGGGCCGGCGTCGCCGACGGTGGCAGCGCACCGGCCACAGACGGGGCGTTGTGCTGCTCTTCGGCGCGCCAGAAATCGTGAATTGCGGAGCGCGCATCGGCGGTACGGTAGAGCTTCAGCGCCACGGCCGCGTACAAGGCGTTCGCCTCGCGGTCCGCGGGCGCCAGCGCACGCCAGCGGGTCGCCGCCGCCCAGGCAGCCGGCAGATGCTCGCAAGCCAGCGCGACCTGCGTCGCGCGGCGCGCGAGCTGTGCGTCTGCGACAGCCGCCGCGCGCGCATAGTTCTCCGAGGCCGCGCGGCAGTCGCCGCGTTTCAGGTCGGCTTCCGCGATCACGGTGAGCGCGGTGGGATCGGTCGGCGCGGCCGCCGGGGCCGGCTCCCGGCGCGGATGCACGCTGGCGCAACCGGCCAGCAGCGCCAGCGCCACAACGGCAGCGGGCACGCTTTTGCTGAGGCGATTCATGCGATTGATCATACTCACATCCGGCAATATAGAGCCTCTGCAAGCGGCGTGCATTGCGTAACTTGTCACAAACTGCAGACATCCCGGAGAATGCCGCGCCCTAGGTTCACGACCGCCAGCGGCACCGCGGCCCTCGGGGGCCGGGGGCCAGAGGCGGGGCCTTCGCTCGCTGTACGACGCCCATGAAGGAATCCGTCCGCCACCGCCTGCAAAAGATCCACGAGCGCTTCGAGGAGATCGGGCGGATGCTCGCCAGCGAGGAGATCGCGGGCGGCTCGCCGCAGTTCCGCGAGCTGTCGGTCGAGTATGCGCGACTGCAGCCGCTCGCGGAACGCGTGGAGCGCTACCAGGGCCTGGAGCGCGAACTGGCCGCGGCGCGCGAGCTCGAGTCCGACGCGGACGCCGGCATGCGGACGCTCGGAGTGGAGGAAATCGCACGCGTACAGGGCGAGCTCAGCCGCGAAGAGGGCGAGCTGCGCAGGCTGCTGCTGCCCAAGGATCCGCGCGATGAGCGCAATATCTTCCTCGAGGTGCGCGCCGGCACCGGCGGGGACGAAGCAGCGATTTTCGCCGGCGAGCTGTACCGCATGTATGCCCGCTTCGCCGAGTCCAAGGGCTTCGCGGCCGAGGTATTGAGCGAGAATCCCGGCGAGCACGGCGGCTACCGCGAGATCATCAGCCGGATCGTCGGCAGGGGGGCCTTCTCGCTGCTGAAGTTCGAATCCGGCGCACACCGCGTGCAGCGCGTTCCGGCCACCGAGGCGCAGGGGCGCATCCACACCTCCACCTGCACGGTCGCGATCCTGCCCGAGCTCGAGGAGGTCGATGCGGTCGAGATCAACCCGGCGGACCTGCGCGTGGACACCTACCGCTCCTCGGGCGCTGGCGGCCAGCACGTCAACAAAACCGACTCCGCCGTGCGCATCACGCATCTTCCCAGCGGCATCGTGGTGGAGTGTCAGGACGAGCGCTCACAGCACAAGAATCGTTCGCGCGCCATGGCGCTGCTGAAGGCGCGCCTGCTGGCGGCCGAACAGGAGCGGCAGCAGAGCGCACAGGCGCATTCACGGCGTCTGCAGGTCGGCAGCGGTGAGCGCTCCGAGCGCATCCGCACCTACAATTTTCCGCAGGGACGCGTGACCGATCACCGCATCAACCTGACACTCTACAAGCTGGCGCAGATCATGGACGGGCAGCTCGATGAGCTGATTGCAGCGCTGCAGCAGGAGTATCAGGCGGAGCTGCTGGCGGAAGAGGCATGAGCGAGTCGTTGCCCGGGCTGAGCGTCGACAGCGTCACTGGAATCGACGTCTCACTGCCGGTGGCAGGACCTGGGGTACGCTCGTTCGCTTTCCTGATCGACTGGCACATCCGCCTGCTCCTCGCGCTCGCCTGGTGGCTGCTCGGCTCCTTCCTCTATAACGGCCGCCTGGCGCTCAACGCGCCGCTGGCGCATCAGCAGGCATGGTTCGGCACCGTCATGCTGCCGGCGTTCGCGATCTACTTTCTCTACCACCCCGTCCTCGAGGTGCTCATGCGCGGGCGCACGCCCGGCAAACGCAGCGCCGGCATCCAGGTGGTGACGCGCTCCGGCGGCCTGCCGGGAGCGGGAGCGCTGTTGGTACGCAACGTCTTCCGCCTCATCGACAGCCTGCCGGTGGCTTATGGCGTCGGGCTCACGCTGATGGTGCTGACGCGCGAGAGTCTGCGCTGCGGCGACATGGCCGCGGGCACGTTGCTGGTGTATGAGCGTAGCGTGGCGGATTCGGATCTGCTGCAGAGCGCCGCGCGACGCGTCGGCAGGCTCGATCCGGTCGGAGCGGAGATCGTCGCGGACCTGCTGGAGCGCTGGGAGAGCCTGGTGCCGGAAGCGCGCGTGCGACTCGCACGTCAGTTGCTGCAGCGCTATCTCGGCGCCGCTGCCGACCTGAGCGAGGCCGATGAGCTGCAGTGGCGTTCACGCCTCGAGCTCCTGGCGCGTCCGTAGATGGCGCCGAGCGTGAACACTGCCGCCCGCCACAAGGCGCTCGCCGCAGCGCTGCTTGGGCGCGCGACGGTGTGGCAGCAGGCGGATGCGCGCGCCGGCAGACTTGCGCGCGCGCGCACCGACGATGCGGGCGATGCGGCGCGCCTGGCGGACGATTATCGGTTGCTGGCGCACGACCTGGCCCGGGCGCGCGCTCTTCTGCCGGGGAGCCGCGCGCGCGAGTACCTGGAAAGCGCCTACGCACGTGTACACGCGACGCTGCACCACGGCGCGTGGCGCCTCGGCAGCGCGCTGCGCCGGCTCATCGTCGAGGAGACCCCGGCGGCGGTGCGCTGGCTTGCGCCGTACATCTTTTGGACGACGCTCATTTTCGTGCTGTCAGCGGGCGGCGGTTACGCCCTGGTCCACCGCTATCCCGACCTGATCGCGCTGTTCGCCTCACCGGACATGATTGCGAGCGTAGAGAGCGGCAGGCTGTGGACGCAGGGACTGCTGAACGTCGTGCCCTCCTCCATTCTGTCGGTGCAGATTCTCACCAACAACATCGTCGTCAGCTTGTTCGCCTACTGCCTCGGATTTCTCTTCGGCCTCGGCACTCTCTACATCCTCGGTCTGAACGGGCTCATGCTCGGGGCGGTTTTCGCCTTCGCGGGCGAGCATGGGCTCGCCGGTCAATTGTTCAGTTTCATCGTGGCGCACGGCTGCGTGGAACTCTCCGTCATGTGCCTGTCGGCCGCCGCCGGGGCGGCCATCGGGGAAGCGCTCATCCGGCCCGGCGCGGCCGGCCGCCTCGAGTCGTTCCGTATCGCGGCCCTGCGCACCGGCGTGGTGCTGCTCTCCTGCGCCGTGCTGCTGGTGGGTGCCGGACTGATCGAGGGCTTCATCTCGCCCGACCCGCGCTTCTCGCTGCCGGCGCGGATCGTGATAGGCGTGGGGTACTGGTGGCTGATGGCAGCGCTCCTGTCCGGGCGCCTCTTCGGGCGACCCGCACCATTGCCGGCGGCACAGGACACCTAGACGCGCCGCGAGCGGCGCAGCGCCTCATAGCGTTCGAACAGCGCCCCTTCCAGGCGTTCCGCGCTGGCGGCCACCACCGGCGCACCGAGTCGCTGCAGCAGCGCTCGCTGGCGGCGGGCGCGTTGCTCATGCTCGGCCGCCGCCAGCGCGATCCAGGGATCCTGCCAGGCGTGCGACTCGGTGCGCGCCAGCGCCTCGATCTCGCCGCTGTGCACGCCTGCCACCAGCACCAGGTGCGGCGGCGCCAGCAGATGCACCGCGCGCGCCAGTGAATCCGCGATGTTGGCATCGTCCAGATCGGTCAACAGGACCACCAGCGCGCGCTGCCTGAGGAGATTGCGGATACTCACCGCGGCGGCCATTGGATCGGACTCCGTCGGCTGCACCGACAGTTGCGCCAGTGCCCGCCGCAGCGTGGCCACCGCGCGCAGCCCGCGCGCGGGCGCGCAGCGGGCCTGCACACTGTCGGCATAAACTACCAGCCCGATGCGATCCTCGTTGTGCGTGACGATCTCGGCGAAGCGCGCCGCCACGTTGCTGTAAACGCCCAGACGGTCGAGGTGCCCGGAACGCACCCGGCTCAGCCGTCCGGCATCGATGGCGACCAGAATGTCCAGATGCTGATCCTCGCTATAGTCGCGACTGACCAGTTCGCCGCTGCGCGCGCTGGCTTTCCAGTCAATACGGGTCAGAGGATCCCCGCGCGTGTGCGGCCGCAGCTGATACAGTTCCTGACCGGCGCCGACGACGCGCCGCGCACGGGAGCCGCCGGCGAGGCCGCGCGCGCGTTCGCGGCCGCGCAACGTGTCAGGCGCCACCACGCAATCGGCGCGCGGCTGCAGGGTGCAGTTCCACCAGGCCAGGGCCAGCGGACCGCGCACTCGGGCCGGCAACCGCGGCCAGCGCTGTGGGCCGAGGCGCACCGGCAGCAGTGTGACAGGGTCATCAACCGCCACGGCCGCTGGCAGGGTGATGCGCCGCACCGCCCTGGGGCCCTCGAAACCTGCCGGAGTCGCCGGCGCGTACTCGAGCGACAGTGAACGGGCGGCGCGATTTGTAAACACAAAGGCGCCCGGCTGCGGCCTGCCGAGAAAAGCCGGTACCGCCGTGTCGATGCGCACCTGTGGCTGCAGGCGGCGCACGACAAAGCCGTCGACAGCAAGGCCGAGCAGCAGCAACCCGGCCGGCACGCGCCACAGAAGAGCGAGATCGCGCTCGCTCGACCAGATGCCGGCGATCGCGATCACTGCCGTCAGCATTATCAGGACGTAACTGCGCTGCGCGAGATGCACGCTGCTCTGCCTAGCGCGGCACCGGGGTCGTCGCCAGCACGCTTTTGACGATTTCCGCGTCGCTGGCACCCTCGAGGCTGGCCTCCGGCGTCAGCACCAGGCGGTGCGCCAGGATCCATGGTGCCGCCTGTTTCACATCGTCGGGTGTCACGAAATCGCCGGCACGCAATCCGGCCACGATGCGTGCCGCCTTGAGCAGCGCCAACGCACCGCGCGTCGACAGTCCGAGTGCGAGACGCGGATGCTCCCGGGTCGCAGCCGCAAGATCGAGCACGTAGCCGCTGAGTGCGGCGGAAACGTGGATCCGCTCCGCCAGCGCGCGCGCCTCCGCGAGCAGAGCCCGGTCGATGACGGTAACGGCATCGAGCGCGCCATGCGCCGCCGCTAGCAGGCCCCCATAGCGGGAAAGGATCTCACTCTCGGCTTCGCGCCCCGGATAGGCCAGGTCCAGGCGCAGCATGAAGCGATCCAGCTGCGACTCGGGTAATGGGAAGGTGCCCTCGAACTCCCGTGGATTCTGCGTCGCCAGCACGATGAAGTCCGCCGGCAGCGGCATGACGGTGCGCTCGACGCTCACCTGCCGCTCTTCCATCGCTTCCAGCAGCGCCGATTGGGTCTTCGGGCCGGCGCGATTGATCTCATCCATCAGGATGACGTCGGCGAACAGCGGCCCAGGACGGAACGCGAAGTTGCGTGCCCGCTCATCGAAGACGTGCACGCCGATGATGTCGCTCGGCATCAGGTCGGCCGTTCCCTGGATGCGCTTGAACTCGCCGCCGAGCGCACGCGCCAGTGCTTTCGCGAACAGCGTTTTACCGAGCCCGGGCACTCCCTGCACCAGTACGTGGCCGCGCGCGATCAGCGCGATCACCAGCGCGTCCACCGAGGACTCGACGCCGACCACGACCCGGCCCAGCTCGTGCGTGAGCCGATCCCGAAGCTGCTGGATCGAGCTGCTCATTCGGCAAGTCGCCTTTCGGTGCGGACGATGAGGTTGTGCAGCCGCATCAGGGGCACGCGGCGGTTCTCGCCGGCGGCCGCGTGCCACGCCCGCAGCCGGGCCACGTCTGGGCGCGTGAGGCGCGGATGGTGCGCGAGCCACTCCCACACGCCCACGGGGTCCGCGGCATTGCGGCCGGCCGCAGCGCTCACGCGCTGCAGGAACTGCTCGAACATGCGGCGCGCCGCGGCGGCGGGGCGCAGCACGCGCGCAAGGAACAGTCCCGTCGTGCGCACCAGCTCGGCCTCGCGCGGAGCGGGCGCGCGTGTCGCCGGTGCCTGCAGCCGCGTCCCGCCGAGCACCCAGCTGAGCCAGACGGCTGCGATGACGGCCATCGTGGCGTACAGGCGCGGGTCGCGGTAAAACCGCGCCGGATCGTAGGCGTCACTCAGGCCCTGGTGCTCATCATCGAACACCACGGCGCCGTGGGGCGCCACGCTCGCGCCAACGATATTCGCGAGCAAGCGCGCGTTGTCGGCGACACCGAGCGCGCGATTGGTAAACAGTGAGCCGAAACCGCTCACGATGATCGTGCCGGCACCGTCGGGCCGTATCCAGAACGCGTCCTCGACCGTGCCGCCTTCGTGGGCGAGAGACAGCGCAAACCCATCGCCGGGTGAGGCTACGGTGTTCGCCAGCGGAGCGTAATCCGAAAACGCCACCGCCTGCGCGACGCCTGTGAAGTAGGGATGTGCACGGTTGGGAACGAGGGTGCTGCGCTGTGGCTTGCTGAGCTGCGCCGTGAGGCGCATGACGCGCGCGAGCCCATCATCGTCGTGCTCGGTGGCGTCGGGGCTGCGCTGCGAGCGCGCCGGGCTGCCAGACGCTGAGGCTGCGGCCGGGCGCTGTGGGGCCGCAGGAGGCAACATGCCGAGCCCGGTGAGCAGTTGCAGATCATTGTGCATCACGAAAGGAAACTGCGCCCAGCCCGGCCGGTCGCGCAGCGGCGCAAGCACCAGCAGCGTGTTGCCCTTGCGGATCCACTGATCGAGGGCAACCGCCTCGTCATTGCGGAAGCCGGTGACGGCGGGCAGGCTTACGATCAGCAGATTGCCGGCGGGCGCGAGATCGGGCCGGCTCTGCAGCACGCCGCAGCGCTCGCGCAGGGAAAGCGTGCGTACGCCTTCGCCCCTGAGCCAGCTCATGGCGCCGAGCAGTCCGTTGTCGGCGTGCTCGACGCTGGTCGGCAGCGATGCGCGCCGCGCCCTGAGAGCATCCTTCTGCAGGAACAGCGTGCCGAACAACACCAGCGCCGCGAGTGCACAGGCGAGCGTGGTCAGCCGGTCATGCATCGCATCACCTGACCTGCCGCGCCGCGGGCGCCGCAGCGAGCATGGCGAGGAGCAACCGGCCGCTGCGCAGCGCAGCCGCGATGCTCCCGGCACTCACCTCCTCGGCGGAAAAGCGCACGCGCTCACACACCGCCACGAGCTCCGCGAGGCGGCCGCGCCCGACTTCATCGGGCAGGCTCGCCCGCTGTCCGAGCTCGCGCGCCGTCAGCGCCCGCGCAGGTGGCAGCCGGTCCTGTTCGGCCAGTCGCTGGGCGATCAATTCGAGCAGCAGCCCCGGCTGTCGGCCCGGTGCCGCCCGCTCTATCTCCTCCAGAGTCGCACAGGGACGGCCGCGCCACGGATCGGGCGCCAGCCGACGTCGCACGCGTTCGCGCTGACCGAGAAATCCCGCGATGCGCAGCTCATTCAGCACGATGCCGGCGGCGAGCGCCACGACCAGCGCCAGCGCTACCCCCACGATCAGCTCGCTGGCGGCGGATGAAAGATTGATCCGCTCGAGCCAGCGGCGCAGCCCGCCATCATTGCCCGGCGCTTGCGGCGCAAGGATCCCGCGCAGCCACTGCTTGAAGCGCAGCCACCAGCTGTCGCGCGCGGCATCGCTGCGCGTGACCGCGGCCAGGACGGCGGCAAGATGCTCCACCCGCGGTCGCGACGGCCGCGCCACGTCCGGTCGCGCCGCGCGCACCAGCAACGTCCGCAATTCGGTGAGTCCGGCCGCCGACAGCTCATTGTCGGGCCGGCTCCAGTCCGCGGGGAGCCAGGGTGCCCAGGGACTTTGGGTCAGCGCGGTCTTCAGATCGGGACAGCGCTCGGCGATGCGGGCATAGCCCACATCGAGCCCGGTGTCGAGCCTGGCGACGCACTCATCGATCGCCTGCAGCGCGTCGCGCGCCTGCGCGCACGCCACGGCGGCAGCCATGAGCAGGAGCGCGAGCAGCGTGCGCGCCACGCTTCAGGCCGTCGCCGAAATGCGCTGCTCGAGATCGACGCCCTCCTTGCGCGCTGTCAGGTCGCCGAACACGGCGAGAAACATCGCCGTATACAGCGGGATCGTCACGGCCGTTATGCCTACGACAATGACGCCCGTGGTCGCCGCAATCAGCGCCACGTCTCCTCGACCCAGGATGCCGGCGAGAAATGCGGCGACCGCGCCGAGCAGCCCGGAAAACACCATCAGCACGATCAGCACGACGGTATAGATGACGGACAAGCGCCAGAAGCTCCCCGTCGCGAGACGCCAGCTGCGCAGGTAACTGGCAACCGCTCCCGAGCCCGTCAGCAGCAATACCGTAAAGGCGCAAGACAACAACACGAAGACATAGGAGGCGGGAAGGAGCAGCAACAGAAGCAGTATGTAACGCCCCGGCGGACGCAGCAGCAGCGCAGGCAGGAAGCACGCGCCGATACTCGCGGACACCAGAATCAGCAGGCCGACCAGCTCAGGGCTGCGCCGCACAGCGGCGGCCAACTCACCCGACACGGGACGGCCGCTGATCATCGCGTACTGGCGCAACGTGACAATCGCGTAAAAAACCAGCGTCAGCGCAGTGGCAACCAGGTAAATCACCCAGTACATCGGGTCCTGGTTCACGCTCTGCATGGCTTGCAGAACGCCCTGCCAGCCGCCCCCACCACCCAGGGCGCGCCCGCGCGCGAGGGTGTAGACGTTCGTGAGCTGACCTGCGATGACCGCGAGCGCCGCAGGCAGCAGACATTTCACGAGAGTGGCGCGATAGATCTGGAATGTCAGATCCAGGACCTCCCCGACCGTCAGCGGTCGCCGGGGGGGATACGCTATGTTTGGCATAAAGGTATCTTACGCCTGCACCCCGGTAGCGCCTATGACAGAACAGACCACTGTCGCCGCTCTCATCGCACAGGGAATGCGCCAACTTGAGAGCTGCGGCGCCGAGCATCGCGGCGTTCTCGACGCGCAGCTGCTTCTGGCCCATATCCTGGGCATCGAGCGCTGGCGCCTGGTGGCGCACCCGGATTCGCCGGTGGATGCGTCGGCTGCCGATCGCTATCGCCAGCTGTTGCGCCGTCGCGGCGCAGGTGAGCCCCTCGCCTATCTCACCGGACGACGCGAGTTTTGGTCCCTGGATCTTGCGGTCACACCCGATGTGCTCATCCCCCGTCCCGAGACCGAGCTGCTCATCGAGCGCGCCCTGGCGCTGTGGACCGCCTCCGCCGGGCGCATCGCTGATCTGGGCACCGGCTGCGGGGCGATCGCCATCGCTCTCGCCCGCGAGCGCCCACGCTGGCAGATAGTCGCCACCGATGTATCCGCAGCAGCACTTGCCGTCGCGCAACGTAACGCCGCGACATTCGGCGCGGGCATCGACTTCCGTCAAGGCGACTGGTACGCGCCGCTCGCCGGTGAGCGTTTCGATCTGCTCCTCAGCAATCCGCCTTACGTGGCAGCCGATGACCCGGCGATGCACGAGCTGCGCTACGAGCCGCGCACGGCCCTCACGCCCGGCAGCGATGCGCTGCAGTGCCTGCGCACACTGGTGCGCGGCGCAGCGCGCCACCTGGCCCCGGGCGGCTGGCTGCTGCTTGAGCACGGCGCGCACCAGGGTGCGGACGTGCGCCGGGAGCTTGTCGCCGCGGGCTTCCGTTATGTACGCTCGCACTGTGATCTCGCCGGTCACGAGCGCATGACGGACGCACAATATGGTCAGATTTGAAACCTCGCACGGCGCCTTCACGGTGGAGTTGTTCCCGCAGCAGGCTCCCATCACGGTGGAGAACTTCCTGCGCTATGTCGATGACGGCCATTTCGACGGCACCATCTTCCATCGCATCGTACCGGGCTTTGTGATCCAGGGCGGCGGGCTGACTGCCGATTTCGCCAGCAAGAAGACCCGTGCGCCGATCAGCAACGAAGCCAAGAACGGACTGAAGAACACCCGCGGGAGCCTGTCGATGGCGCGCACCAGCGATATCAGCAGTGCCACTTCGCAGTTCTTCGTCAACCTCTCCGACAACGCCTTTCTCGACCATGGTCCGCGCGACTACGGCTACGCGGTGTTCGGCCGCGTGAGCGCTGGCATGGACGTGATCGACAAGATCGCGCGCGTGAGCACCGGCACGCGTCGCGGCCACCAGGATGCGCCGCTCGAGGGTGTGGTGATCGTTTCGGCACGCCGCGTGCAGGCAGCGTAAGCGCCCGCCGACACGCTCGCGCCCGCCGGTGTCAAAGCTCTCTCTCGGACTCGCGCTGCAGCAGCACGGGCGGCGCGGCAGCGCGCGCGGCGGGCGGGGTGAGCGCGGCAGCCTGGCCGGATGGCTGCTGAAGTGGCTCGCACTCCTGGCATTGGCCTGGTTGTTGCTCACCGTGACACCGGTGTTGCTGCTGCGCTGGCTGCGCCCGCTGACCAGCGCGTTCATGCTGCAAGCCCAGGCGCAGGCCTGGGGCGCGCAGGATCGCACCTACCACACCGACTTCCAGTGGGTGAGCCTCGAGCAGATCTCGACCTACGCGGCCGTCGCCGTGATTGCTTCGGAGGATCAGCAGTTCCCCTTTCATGCCGGCTTCGATTTCGACTCGATCCGCGATGCGGTGCGCGAGAGCGAACGCGGCAAGCGATTACGCGGAGCAAGCACCATCTCGCAGCAGGTGGCGAAGAACCTGTTCCTGTGGAACGGGCGCAGCTTCGTGCGCAAGGCACTCGAGGCGTACTTCACCGTGCTGATCGAGGCGCTCTGGCCCAAGGAGCGCATCCTCGAGATGTATCTGAATGTGGCGCAGTTCGGCAACGGCATCTACGGCGTGCAGGCCGCCGCGCATCGCTTCTGGCACAAACCCGCGCTGCGGCTGAGCTCATCGGAAGCCGCGCTCCTGGCGGCCGTACTACCGAACCCCCTGCGGCTGCATGCCGAGCGTCCCTCCCGCTACCTGTTACAGCGGCGTGACTGGATCCTCGGGCAGATGCGCGGACTCGGGGGGGCGGCCTATCTGCGTGCCGTCGAGAGCGAACGCCACATGGCACGCTGAGGCGAGCGCCCGAGCCCTGGCTGAGGGAATTCCCGATGTCCGGGCCGCCGTCCAGGCGGACTCGCCCCTTTAGGGCGATGTCACGGACGTTTCGGCTGCGGTAGCATCCGCGCATGAGCGGGATAGTGCATCATGGCTGAGCGCGACCTCGGCGCGGCTGATTGGCGCGGCTACGGGCAGGGGCAGTTCCCGCAGGCGGCCTGGAGCGTGGATGGAGACGTGGTGCGCGCCATGGCCGCCGGCGAGCGCGTCGACCTGATCAGCCGCGAGCGCTTCCGCGACTTCATCCTGCAGTTCGACTGGCGGCTGCCGCGCGCCGGCAGCTCGGCGGTGCTGTTCCGCGTGAACGAGGAGACCGGCCCCGCGGCTCACTCCGGTCCTGCGATGCAGCTGCTCGACGACGAGCACCACCCGGATGGCGCCGACGCGCTTACCTCGTGCGGGGCGCTCTACGGGCTCATGGCACCGTGGCACGACCAGCGCAGCAGCTCCAATGCCTATCACAGCACGCGCATCGTGGTGAACGGCGCTCTCATCGAATACTGGATCGACGACCAGCAGGTGCTCGGCTGCGACCTCGCCAGCGAGGAGCTTCGCGAACGCATCGCCCGCAGCCGCTTCCGCGACTACCCCGGCTTCGCGCGCGCCCCCGAAGGGCACATCGTGCTGCAGCACCGTGGCACTGAAGCCTGGTTCCGCCGGGTGCGCATCGAGAGCCTGTGAGCGGCCGGCGCCGCGCGCGGCGCACTCCCGCCCCTCACGGCTCGTAGCCGAGAATCGGCGCCAGCCAGCGCTGCGCCTCCGCCAGGCTGATC
The DNA here is from genome assembly GCA_035937715.1 of Steroidobacteraceae bacterium. GTDB lineage: Bacteria > Pseudomonadota > Gammaproteobacteria > Steroidobacterales > Steroidobacteraceae > 13-2-20CM-66-19. The sequence continues at coordinate 19,376 of DASZHQ010000053.1, forward strand.
CCCTTGCGCCGCGCGTAGTCCGTGACCTGCTCGCGATCGATCTTGCCCACGGCGAAGTAGCGCGCCTGCGGATGGCCGATGTACCAGCCGCTCACTGCGGCTGTCGGGTACATCGCGTACGACTCGGTGAGGCGCATGCCGGCATTGCGCTCGACGTCGAGCAGCCGCCACAGCTTCGCCTTCTCGGTGTGATCCGGGCAGGCAGGGTAACCCGGCGCCGGGCGGATGCCGCGATACTGCTCACGCAGCAGCTGCTCGTTGGTGAGCGTCTCGGCGGCGGCGTAGCCCCACAGCTCGCGCCGCACGCGCTCGTGAAAGTGCTCGGCGGCGGCCTCCGCCAGGCGATCCGCGAGGGCCTTGAGCATGATGGCGGAATAGTCATCGTGGGCGCGCTCGAAGCGCGCCACGTGCTCCTCGATGCCGATGCCGGCGGTCAGCGCGAATGCGCCGAAGTAATCGCGCACCCCGCTCGCCGCGGGAGCCACGTAGTCGGCCAGGCACTCGTGCGGCTGGCCATCGGGCTTGCTCTTCTGTTGTCGGAGGAAATTGAGCGTCGCAAGCGGCGCGCCGCGCGCCTCGTCGGCGTAGATCTCCACGTCGTCGCCGACAGCGTTGGCGGGGAAAACACCGAGCACCGCGCGCGCCGTGAGCCAGCCTTCCGCGATCAGGCGTTTGAGCATGCTGCGCGCGTCGGCGTAGAGGTTGCTGGCCGCCTCGCCGACCACCGGGTCGCTGAGAATATCGGGAAACTTGCCGGCAAATTCCCACGCGTTGAAGAAAGGCATCCAGTCGATGTAGCCGAGCAACGCGCTTAAGGGGTAATCATCGAAGCGCTGCACCCCCGGCACGCGCGGCGCAAACGGCGCGTACGCCGGCCAGTCGACACGTACGCGGTTGGCGCGCGCAGCGGCGAGCGACAGTTCCGGGGCCTTGACCTTCTTTGCGGCATGCTGTTCGCGGCGGCGGGCATGCTCCTCGGTCACCTTGGCGATGAAAGCCGCCCGCTGCGCCGGCTGCGTGAGGGTCTGGCAGACACCGACGGCGCGCGAGGCGTCCTTCACGTACACCACCGGCGAGTGGTACTGCAGCGCGATCTTCACCGCGGTATGCGCCGGCGAGGTGGTGGCGCCGCCGATCAGCAGCGGTACCTCGAAACTCTGGCGCTGCATCTCCTTCGCCACGTGCACCATCTCGTCGAGCGAGGGGGTAATGAGCCCGGACAGGCCGATGAAGTCCGCCTGCTCGCGTCGCGCCGTCTCGAGGATCTTCTCGCACGGCACCATGACGCCGAGATCGATCACCTCGAAGTTGTTACATTGCAGCACCACCCCGACGATGTTCTTGCCGATGTCGTGCACGTCACCCTTGACGGTGGCCATGACGATGCGGCCGTTGGTGCGTCGCGCGCCGGCCTCCTTGCCCTGCTCGATGAACGGCACCAGGTGGGCCACGGCGCGCTTCATCACCCGCGCGCTCTTCACCACCTGCGGCAGGAACATCTTGCCGCTGCCGAACAGGTCGCCGACGATGTTCATGCCGTCCATGAGCGGCCCTTCGATGACCTGCAGCGGCCGCTCGAACGACAGGCGCGCCGCTTCGGTGTCCTCGATGATGTAGTCGTCGATGCCCTTGACGAGCGAGTGTGCCAGCCGCTCGCCCACCGGCAGACTGCGCCACTCCAGGTCCTCGGTGCGCCGCGCGCCGCTCTCGCCCTTGAAGCGCGCTGCGAGCTGCAGCAGCCGCTCGGTGCCGTCCGCGCGCCGGTTGAGAATGACGTCCTCGCAAGCCTCGCGCAGTTCCGGCTGGATCTGCTCGTAGATTGCCAGCTGCCCGGCGTTGACGATGCCCATGTCCATGCCGGCGGCGATAGCGTGGTAGAGAAATACCGAGTGCATCGCCTCGCGCACCGGGTCGTTGCCGCGAAACGAGAACGACACGTTGCTGACGCCACCGCTCACCGACACGTGCGGCAGCTCGGCCTTGATACGGCGCGTGGCCTCGATGAACGCGACCCCGTAGCCGTTGTGCTCCTCGATGCCGGTGGCGATGGCGAAAATGTTGGGATCAAAGATGATGTCCTCGGGCGGGAACCCCAGCCGCTCGGTGAGCAGGCGGTAGGCGCGCGCGCAGACCGCCACGCGCCGCTCGACGGTATCCGCCTGACCCTGCTCGTCGAAGGCCATGATCACGGCGGCGGCGCCGTAACGGCGCAGCTTGCGGGCGTGCTCGAGAAACACCTCCTCGCCTTCCTTCAGGCTGATGGAGTTCACCACCGGCTTGCCCTGCACGCACTTGAGCCCGGCCTCGATCACCGACCATTTCGAGGAGTCGATCATCAGCGGCACGCGGGCGATGTCCGGCTCCGCCGCCACCAGGTTGAGGAAGCGCACCATGGCGGCTTCCGAATCCAGCATGCCCTCGTCCATGTTGACGTCGACGATCTGCGCGCCGCTCACCACCTGCTGGCGCGCGATCTCGAGCGCGGCAGTGTAATCGTTGGCCTCGATCAGCCTGCGGAACTTCGCCGAGCCGGTGACGTTGGTGCGCTCGCCGACGTTGACGAACAGGCTGCTCTCATCGATGTCGAGCGGCTCGAGCCCGGCTAAGCGGCATTTCACCGCTATCGGCGCCAACCGCCTTGGCGGGCGCCCCTTGAGCGCCTCGCCCAGCAGGCGGATGTGCTCAGGCGTCGTGCCGCAGCAGCCGCCGACCACGTTCACCAGTCCCGACTCGCCGTATTCGCTCAGGATTTCGGCGGTTTCCGCGGGCGCCTCGTCGTACTCGCCAAAGGCGTTGGGGAGCCCCGCGTTGGGGTAGGCGCATACATACGTGTCAGCGGCGGCGGCCAGCTCCTCGATGTACGGGCGCAGCTGCCGGCCGCCGAGTGCGCAGTTGAGGCCGATGAACAGCGGTTGCGCATGCCGGATCGAGTTCCAGAACGCGGTGGTCGTCTGCCCCGAGAGCACGCGCCCGGAGGCATCGGTGATTGTGCCGGAGATCGCCAGCGGCAGCGTGATGCCGCTTTCATCGAACAGTGTCAGCGCGGCGTAGATCGCCGCCTTGGCATTCAAGGTATCGAAGATCGTCTCGATCAGCAGCAGATCCGCGCCGCCGAGCAGCAGCCCGCGCGCCGCCTCCAGGTAGGCGGCCACCAGCTGATCGAAGCTGACGGCGCGATAGCCCGGATCGTTGACGTCCGGCGACATCGAAGTCATGCGGTTGGTGGGCCCGAGTGCCCCGGCGACAAAGCGCACCGCGCCGTCGCGCGCGGCAGCCTCGTCGGCCGCAAGGCGCGCCAGGCGCGCGGCGCGGTAGTTCAGCTCCGGCACCAGCGCCGCCGTCGCATAGTCGGCCTGCGAGATCGAGTTGGAGTTGAAGGTGTTGGTTTCGATGATGTCGGCGCCGGCCTCTAGATAGGCACGATGGATGCCGGCGATCACCTCGGGACGCGTCAGCGTGAGGATGTCGTTGTTGCCCTGCAGGTCGTGGCCGTGATCGCGCAGCCGCTCGCCGCGGAAACCGGACTCATCGAGCTTGTGCTGCTGAATCATCGTGCCCATGGCGCCATCGAGGACTACGATGCGCTCGGCGAGCAGTCCCCTGAGGCGCTCGAGGCGCGTACGGCGTGCAGTCTCATCGAGCGGCTCGATGGCGAAAGGCACCGCCGCAGTGCGCGCGCCTTCGCGGCCGCGTTCGCTCTCGCGATCGGCGCGCCGCGGCGGCATGGACGGCGCTGCCGGCGCCGTGCCGTGGGCGCAGCCGCTCACGCCCGGACTCCGGTGCGCGTCGCGCCCGGCGTCTGCGCCACGCAAGGCAGGCCGAGTGCGCGGCAGATCGCGTAGGTAAGCGCGGCGCGGTTGAGGGTGTAGAAGTGAAATTCGCGCACGCCGTGGCGCCGCAGCGCCTGCACCTGCTCGATGGCAACGCTCGCGGCGACGGCCAGGCGTGTGTCGTGATCGTCCTCGAGGCCGGCGAAGCGCTCGTGCAGCCAGGGCGGGATGCTGGCGCCGCAGGCGCGCGCGAAACGCAGCACCTGCGCAAAGCGCGTGATCGGCAGGATCCCCGGCACAATCGGTGCCTGAATGCCCGCCGCGGCGCAGCGGTCGCGAAAGCGCAGGAAGACGCCGCTGTCGTAGAAGAACTGGGTGATGGCGCGGTTGGCGCCTGCATCGATCTTGCGCTTGAGATTATCCAGGTCCGCCTCGGCCGAGGCGGCTTCGGGGTGCACTTCCGGGTAAGCCGCGACGGAAATGTCGAACGGCGCGACGGCGGCGAGTCCCGCCACCAGCTCGGAGGCGTGCGCGAAGCCGGCGGCGTGCGGCTGGTAGCTCCCCTGCCCCTGCGGCGGGTCTCCACGCAGGGCGACCAGGTGACGAATGCCCTCGTCCCAATAGCCGCGGGCGATGTCGAGGATCTCCCCGCGCGAAGCACCGATACAGGTGAGGTGCGGGGCGCCGGTGAGTGTCGTGTTGCGCTGAATGCGCGTCACCACATTGTGGGTGCGCTCGCGCGTTGAGCCGTCCGCGCCGTAAGTCACCGAAACGAAGTGCGGCCCGAGCGGCGCCAGCCGCTCGAGCGAGCTCCACAGCGTGGCCTCCATCGCCGCATCCGCCGGCGGGAAGAACTCGAACGACACGCAGATCGGCGCGCGCCGCGTGCGAGCGCTCATGGCGTGGCGCGTCCGGCGCTTGCGGCCTGACCCGGCGCGGCGCTCGCCGGGCGAGCGAGCGCGGCGAGCACGTGCTCGCCATCGGCTTCCACGGGACTCAGGCGCTCGCACACCAGACCCGCCGCTGCGAGCAGCCGGCGCAGCCGCGCCAGCGGGTGCTCGACGATGCGCCCGCGGCTCTCCAGCGAGTCGTAGGGCTCGAAGATCCATAAGCGGCCGGCAGGAGCGATGACCTCGCGGATACACTCCAGTACGCCCGGCAGCGCCTCACCGCCTGCCGCGGGATGATCGAGAAGCACGCCGTCGAACTGCGCTCCGGCACGCCCGAGATCCGCGGCGCTCGGTGCCTTGGGGCTCGACGCCTGCAGGACCTCGCAGGCGATTCCGCGCCGCTCAGCGAAAGCGCGCGCCGCCTGGGCCGCGCGCCGCGAAGGGGCGAGTGCCGTGCAGTGACGCGCAGCGCGCGCCGCGCTCTCCAGCAGCTCCGCATGAGCAACCCCTACCACCAGCACCGCATCGAGCGGCGCGGTGAGTCCGCCCGCGGCGAGAAATCCGGCGAGCGCACGCCCGAGACGTGATTCGCCACCGCCGGCGGCATGCCTGTCGGGCGCGGCGGCCGCGCGCGCGGCCGTGGCATCGCGCAGCAGCTGCGGATCGCGGCGGTCGAGGTGCGCCAGAACTCCGCGCGCGAAGCTCGCAGCATCCGCGGCGGCAGCCATGCGGTAGTGAACCCACTGGCCCTGGCGCAGCCGCTCCAGCAGACCGGCCTCGCAGAGGATCTTGAGGTGGCGCGAGACGCGCGCCTCGCTCTGTCGCAGCGCCTGAGCCAGATCCGAGACACTCAGGGCGCTCTCCGCGCACAGCGCCAGCAAGCGCAGCCGACTCGACTCGCCGGCCGCCCGCAGCCATTGGAGGAGGATTGAAGGGGGCGCTGCGTTCATTCCCGCACCGAGTTCATTCAAAATATTGTACAACTCATTTTGGAGTCGTGGCAGGCAATTTCCGGTCGAGGACATCGGCCGCTGCAGACCGGACCGCCGTTAACTTAATGCCGGTGAAAGCGACGTCGATGGGGCTTGGAGGCCGCCAACTGTCTCTATGGAGAGACAATTAAACGTTTTACACGCGCTAATGGATCGCTTCTGATCCCCCGGGGGGAGACGTCGGGGCAAACAGCGCCTCCACATCCACCGGGTCGAACCGGTACGGCCGATGGCAGAACTCGCACGTCACGGTCACCGAGCCCTGCTCTCTCAAGACCTCGCGCACCTCTTCGGGGCCAAGCGCCCGCAGCAGTCCTGCCACCCGCCCCTGGCTGCAGCGGCATTCAAAGCGCACCGGTGCGCCGCGAAACAGCCGCAGGTCGTGCCCGGGGAAGCTCCGGGCGAGCAATTCCTCGACGTTGCGCTGCAGCAGCTCCCCGGGCGGCACGCGCCCGATCCCCTGCTGCGCCATCTCCCAGGCCTCGGCCACTTCCTCGGCTTCTCCGCTGCCTCCCTCGGGAAGCTTCTGCACCAGCATTCCGCCGGCCTGCTCCCCGTCTGCGGCGAGCATCACGCGCGTCGGCAGCTGCTCGGAAGAAGCGAAGTACGCCTCGAGCGATTCCGCGAGCGAGGCACCGCTCAGCGGCACTACTCCCTGGTAGCGCATGCTCTTTTCTTCGGCCTCCACGGTCACCGTGATGCGCCCGTCGGTCCCCGCGAGCTGCCGGAAGCGTACGCCGCGGGGCAGCTGCTCGGAGAGAGCGCGCACGGCGGGGGCATCGCAGCGCGCCACCGCGCGCAGCCGGAAATCGTGCGTGCACTGCGCCACCAGCAGCCCCACCGCGCCATCGCCCTGCAGCTGGAACGTCAGCGTGCCGCGGAACTTGAGGGTCGCGGCGAGGAGCACCGCTGCCGCGACTGCCTCGCCGAGGAGTTCCGTCACCGCAGGCGGATAGTCGCTGTGTGCGCGCAGCTCGCTCCAGGCGGCTGCCAGGCGCACCCAGTGCCCGCGCACGGGGCGTTTCTCGAAGATGAAGCGACGCACGTGGTCGCGGTTTGCAAAGGGGGATCGATCCACCTGCTCAGAATGGGGCACGCGATGGGGCAACTCAACCCCGCCACAGTGCGGCGCAGACGGTCACTGCCGAGTCAGCCGGTGAGCTTCTTGCGCAGCAGCTCGTTCAGCTGTGCCGGGTTTGCCTTGCCACCGGTCGCCTTCATCACCTGGCCGATGAAGAATCCGAACAGTTTGTCCTTGCCCGCCCGATACTCGGCGAGCTGGGATGGATTTCTCGCCATCACTTCATCGATCGCGCGCTCGATGGCGGAGCTGTCGGTGATCTGGCGCAGCCCCTGCGATTCGATCACGGCATCCGCGGCGGCTCCCGTCGACCACATCACTTCGAATACTTCCTTGGCGATTTTGCCGGAGACGGTCCGATCGGAAATACGTGTGAGGAGCCCCGCGAGGCGGCCCGGCGGCAGTTTCCCGGAGCTCACCTCGAGCCCCTGCTTGTTCAGCGCGGCGGCGAGCTCGCCCATCACCCAGTTGGCGGCCAGCTTCGCATCCTGTGGCGCCGCGCGCGCTACCTCCTCGTAATAGGAGGCGAGCTCGCGGCTTGCGGTGAGCACCCCGGCATCGTACGCAGACAGGCCGTACTGGGAGCCGAAGCGCGCCGCCTTCTGATCCGGCAGCTCAGGGAGCGTCGCACGCACGGCTTCGATGAACGCGGTGTCGAGCTGCACCGGCAGCAGGTCCGGATCGGGGAAGTAGCGGTAGTCGTTCGCCTCCTCCTTGGAGCGCATCGAGCGCGTCTCGCCCTTGTCCGGGTCGTAGAGGCGCGTTTCCTGCACCACCGCGCGTCCGGACTCGAGCAGCTCGGTCTGGCGGGCGACCTCGTAATTGATGGCACGCTCGACGAAGCGGAAGGAATTGAGGTTCTTGATCTCCGCACGCGTGCCGAACTGCGCCGCTCCCGCGGGACGCACCGAGACGTTGGCATCGCAGCGGAATGAGCCCTCCTGCATGTTGCCGTCGCAGATCTCCAGATAGCGCACCAGCGTGTGCACCTTCTTCATGTAGGCAACCGCTTCCTTCGCCGAGCGCAGTTGCGGCTCGGAGACGATCTCAACCAACGGCGTGCCGGCGCGATTGAGATCGATGCCGGTCATGCCCGCGATCCCCTCGTGCAAGGACTTGCCTGCGTCCTCCTCGAGGTGCGCGCGGGTGACACCGATGCGCTTGGCGCTGCCATCCTCGAGAACGATCTCGATCGAGCCGTCGGCGACGATCGGCAGCTCGTACTGGCTGATCTGGTACCCCTTGGGCAGGTCGGGGTAGAAGTAGTTCTTGCGCGCAAACACCGAATGCGCGGCGATGCGCGCGTTGATGGCGAGGCCGAGCTTCACGGCCATGCGCACGGCCTGCGCGTTCAGCACCGGCAGCACACCCGGGTAGCCGAGGTCGACCAGATTCGCCTGGGTATTGGGAGGGGCGCCGTAGGCGGTGGCGCTGCCGGAGAAGATCTTCGACTTCGTGGCGAGCTGCGCGTGGATCTCCAGCCCGATGACCGTCTCCCAGCCGCTCATGCGTACCCCTTCGGCAGCTGCGTGTGCCAGTCGGTCGCGCGCTGGAAGGCGTGCGCCGCATTGAGCACGCGCGCCTCGCTGAAGTGGGGACCTACGATCTGCAGCCCGACCGGCAGACCCTGCACCAAGCCGCAGGGAACGGAGATCGCCGGGAGCCCGGCAAGATTCGCCCCGATCGTGTAGATGTCGTTCAGGTACATGGTAATGGGGTCGGAAGTCTTGGCTCCCAGGGCGAACGCCGGCGTGGGCGTCGTCGGCCCCATGAGCACGTCCACGCTCTGGAACGCGCGCACGAAATCGGCATTGATGAGCGAGCGCACGCGCTGGGCTTTCAGGTAGTAGGCGTCGTAATAGCCCGCCGACAGCACGTAGGTGCCGGTCATGATGCGCCGCTTCACCTCGGCGCCGAAGCCCTCCCCGCGCGTGCGCCGGTACAGGTCGTTCAGATCGCGCGGATTCTCGCAGCGATGCCCGAAGCGCACGCCGTCGTAGCGCGCGAGGTTCGAGGAGCACTCCGCCGGGGCCACCACGTAGTAGACCGGCACCGACAGCGGCAGGTGCGGCAGGCTCACCTCGCTGAGCTTCGCGCCCAGGCCCTCATACACCCGCAGCGACTCGCGCACGCAGCGCTCGTTCTCGGCATTCAGCCCCTTGTCGAAGAACTCCTTCAGCAACCCGATCTTCAGCCCCGCGAGCGGCTCCTCGAGCGCAGCGATGTAGTCGGGAACTTCGCGTTCCACGCTGGTGGAATCGTTGGCATCGAATCCGGCCATCTCGCGCAGCATCAGCGCGGCATCCGCGGCGCTCGCGGCGAGCACGCCGCCCTGATCCAGGCTCGAGGCGAAGGCGATCATCCCGTAGCGCGAAACGCGCCCGTAGGTCGGCTTCATTCCTGTGATGCCGCAGAGCGCGGCCGGCTGACGGATCGAGCCGCCGGTATCGGTGGCGGTTGCGCCCGGCACGAGCCGCGCGGCCACCGCCGCCGCGGAGCCACCCGAGGATCCACCGGGCACGAGCTGCCGATTCCAGGGATTGCGCACCGCTCCGTAATAGCTGGTCTCGTTGGAAGAGCCCATCGCGAACTCGTCCATATTGGTCTTGCCCAACATCACCGCGCCGGCGGCTTTCAGCTTCGCCACCACGGTGGCGTCATAAGGCGCGACGAAATTGTCGAGCATCCGCGAGCCGCAGGTGGTGCGCACGCCCGCGGTGCAGAAGATGTCCTTGTGCGCGATCGGCACGCCAGCGAGCGCCCCACCGCTGCCCCTGCCGAGCGCGTGGTCGGCGACCCGCGCGGCCTCGAGCGCTTGTGCGCGCGTCACGGAGATGAACGCATTGAGCGCGCCCGGGCCGCTCTCGATGCGCTCGATGCGTCCCAGGAGCTCGCTCACCAGCTCCACGCTCGACACCTTGCGCGCGCGCAGCGCCGTTGCGAGCTGTGTCAGCGTGCTCTTGTGAAGATCACCCACGCGCGCCTCACTCGATGACCTTGGGCACGAGGTACAGCCCCGCCGCCGTAAGCGGCGCGTTCGCCTGGTACTGCTCGTGGTGGTCCACCTCGGTGACGGCGTCCGGTCGCAGCCGCTGCGACAGGCCGGCAAGCGGATGCGCCATGGGCGCGACGTCGACCGTGTCGCACGCATCGAGGGCGCCGACGAAGTCGAGAATGCGCGACAGGCTGTCCTGGTAGACCGGGATCTCGGAGGCCGTCAGGTCCAGGCGCGCCAGAGCGGCGATGCTTGCGAGCTGCTCGCGTGTGAGGGCCATGGGGAAGGTGATCCGTGCGCGGGAGAAGTGAGAAAACCAGCGCAAAATCATACATGTTGCCTTGCTGAATGTCCTGTCGGTTGCTAGATTACGCGCCACTTTTGGGGTCTCCCCACGGTCAATCTTTCCGGTCGCTTCATGTTCAAACGCCTGCGCGGTTACTTCTCCAGCGATCTGTCGATCGACCTGGGTACGGCGAATACGCTGATCTATGTGCGCGACAAGGGCATCGTTCTGAATGAGCCCTCGGTGGTCGCGGTGCAGGACGAGCCCACGCGCGGCGGCAAGGTGATCGTCGCGGTCGGCATGGAGGCCAAGATGATGCTCGGGCGCACACCCGGCCATATCACCGCTGTGCGCCCCATGAAGGACGGCGTCATCGCGGATTTCACCTACACCGAGAAGATGCTGCAGCACTTCATCAACAAGGTGCACGGCAACCGCACGTTCAAGCCCTCCCCGCGCGTGCTGGTGTGCGTGCCGTTCGGCTCGACGCAGGTGGAGCGCCGCGCCATCCGCGAGTCGGCCGAAGGCGCGGGCGCCCGCAGCGTCGCCATCGTGAGCGAGCCGATGGCCGCGGCGGTCGGCGCCGGGCTGCCGGTGCACGAGGCGCGCGGCTCGATGGTGCTCGATATCGGTGGCGGTACGTCCGAGGTCGCCGTGCTGTCGCTGAATGGCGTCGTTTACGCCAACTCCGCGCGCATCGGCGGCGATCGCATGGACGAGGCGATCATGAACTACGTGCGCCGAAACTACGGCATCCTGATCGGCGAGGCGACCTCCGAGCGCATCAAGATCGAGATCGGCTCGGCGTACCCGGGACAGCAGGTGCGCGAGCTCTCGGTCAAGGGCCGCAATCTTTCCGAGGGCGTGCCGCGCAGTTTCACGCTCAACAGCAACGAGATCCTGGAAGCACTGCAGGAACCGCTGCAGAGTATCGTGAGCGCCGTGAAGCAGGCGCTCGAGCAGACCCCGCCCGAGCTCGGCGCCGATGTCGCCGAGCGCGGCATAGTGCTCACCGGCGGCGGCGCCCTACTGCGCGACATCGACAAGCTGCTGACGGAAGAGACCGGACTGCCGGTGGTGGTCGCGGACGATCCGCTCACCTGCGTCGCGCGCGGCGGCGGCCGCATCCTCGAGCTGATGGACGAGTTGGGGCCCGGACACTTCGGCCTCGAATAGCGCGAGGAGCGCGCGAGTCTTAAGTGGCAGCGTTCGGGACAGGAGCCGGCAGACCGCTGGGACGGGGCGGCTCCGCAGGATTCCGCTTCACGCTCTACGCCCTGCTGTCGGTCGTGATGATGTACCTCGACCAGCGCCAGCACTACCTGGAACAGCTGCGCTACGTGCTGCAGGCGGCTGCCTACCCGATCCAGCTGGCGGTGAACTCCCCTCCGGCCGCGTGGCGCTGGCTGCGCGAGAGCCTGCAGACGCGCGAGGTGCTGCAGGCAGAGAACGCGCGGCTGCGCGCCGTGCAACGCGATCTTGAGTTGCGCTCCATGCGCTACGAGGCGCTGGCGCGCGAGAACGGCGAGCTGCGCGGTCTCGCGGCGGCGCTGCCGCCGGTGGCCGAGCGCTGGCTGCCCGCGGAGATCGTCAGCATCCAGCTGAGCAGCTTGCGGCAGCGCCTGCTCATCGATCGCGGCGCGGTCAACGGAGTCTTCAAGGGACAGGCGGTGCTCGATGACAAGGGGCTCATCGGGCAGACCACCCACGTCGGACCCTGGAGCGCGGAGGTCATCCTGATCACCGACCCCGAGCACGCGGTCCCGGTGCGCATCGAGCGCACCGGACTGCGCACCATCGCGGTCGGCAACGCCGACACCACCTCGCTCGCACTGCCCTACCTCCCGGCCAACGCCGACATCAAGGGCGGCGACCTGCTGGTGACCTCGGGCCTCGGTGGCGTGTTTCCCGAAGGCTATCCCGTGGCGCGCGTCACCGAGGTGCATCGCGACGCCGTTCAGCCTCTCGCGCAGGTGCGTGCGGCGCCGCTGGCGCACATCGACACCGACAGCGAGCTCCTGCTGGTGTGGTTCCGCGCCGACCATCCGGCCGCGCCCGCTGCAGGCGCCGGCTCCGAGCCGAAGAGCGGCAACGCGGCGATGCAGCCGCAGGCCGTCAAGCCGCGCGCCGCGGCGCCGCACCCGGCCGTGGCGCCACCCCTCGCGACGCCCCCGCCCGCTGCGCCGCCCGCCACGCCCTCCCCCCGCAGCGCGCCGCCAGAGGCGCCGACGGCCGAGGCGGCGCCGCAACAGGGGGAGCCGTGAACAGCGACTCTCGCGGCCGCATGCTGCTCGCGGCGCTGGTAGCGCTGATACTCACGGCGCTGCCGTTGCCGCCGTGGCTGGATATCCTGCGGCCGGCGTTCCTGGTTCTCATGGTGCTGTACTGGTCGGTGAATGCGCCGCGCACCGGCGGCCTTGGCCTCGGGTTCCTCGCCGGCCTGACGCTCGATGTCTTTCAGGGGCCGGTACTCGGGGAGCACGCGCTGGCACTCGTGCTGGTCAGCTACCTCGCGGTGCGCGAACATCAGCGCATCCGCTCCAAGCCCAGCTTCCAGCAGGCGCTGTTCGTGTTCGCGGCGCTGCTCATTTATGAGTTCGTGCTGTTCGCGATCGATGGCTGGAGCGGCCATCCGGTCACGAGCCTGCAGCGCTGGGGCCATACCGTGACCGGCGCACTGGTGTGGCCACCCGCGGCTGCCATTCTCGCCTACGGCGCCGGGCGGCGCGCTTGAGGGCCGCCTGGGCGCTCTCATGAGAGTCTGACGCCTCCATGCCGGCCGTGCGCATCAAGGATCATTGGCGGGAACAGCGCCTGTTCGATCAGCGGGCGCTGATCTGCGCCGTGCTGATGGGACTCGCCACGGCCGGGCTCATCGTGCGCCTCGCCGTGCTGCAGGTGGTGCACCACGAGTACTACGCGCAGCTGTCGCAGGGCAACCGGGTGCGCACCGAGCCGATACCCGCGGCGCGCGGGCTCATCCTCGACCGCAACGGCGAGGTGATCGCCGGCAACCAGCCCGCCTACCAGCTCGAGCTCGTGCCCGAGGAAGTGACGGACGTCGACAAGACCCTCGCGAGCCTCGTGCAACTCGGGCTGATCCGCGCCGAGGACGTCGGCGAGATCGGGCGCACCATCGAGTCGAGCCGCACTTTCGACAGTGTGCCGATCCGGCTGCGCATGTCGGACGAGGACGTCGCGCGCTTCGCGGTGCGGCGCTTCGAGTTCCCCGGCCTCGACATCAAGACGCGCCAGACGCGCTGGTATCCGCACGGTGACCTGGCGGTGCACGCGCTCGGTTACGTGGGCGCGATCAGCGAGCAGGATCTCAAGCACATCGATCGCGCCGCCTACGCCGGCACCTCGCTCATCGGCAAGCTCGGCGTCGAGAGCACCTTCGAGGGCCGGCTGCACGGCAACAACGGCTTCCGCGAGCTGCTGGTGAACGCGCGGGGGCGCTCGGTCGAGCGCCAGGGCGCCTTCCTGCCCACCAACCTGCGCACCAGGACGCCCACCGCCGGCGAGGACCTGGTGCTGTCGATCGACCTCAAGGTGCAGCGCGTGGCCGAGAGCGGGCTGGCCGGCCACCGCGGCGCGGTGGTGGCCCTCGATCCCGGCAACGGCGACGTCATCGCGCTGGTGAGCCTGCCGGGTTTCGATCCCACGATGTTTGGCCGCGGCATCACCGCGGCCGAGTACGGCGCGTTGCAGAACGACATCGACCGCCCGCTGTTCAACCGCGCGCTGCGCGGAACGTATCCTTCCGGCTCGACCATCAAGCCGCCCATCGCACTCGCCGCGCTCATCGATCACGCCATCGATCCGCAGCGGCAGGTCTTGTGCGCAGGCGTGTTTCACCTGCCGGGCAGCAGCCGCCAGTTCCGCGAGGGCAAGGACGGGCGCCACGGCCACGTCGCGCTGCAGGAGGCGATCTCGCGCTCGTGCGATGTGTACTTCTATGGGCTCGCAGCCACGCTCGGCGTGGATCGCATCGCCGCCTTTCTCGCCCCGTTTGGCTACGGGCAGGTGACCGGCATCGACATCGGCGGTGAGAAGCCCGGGATCCTGCCCTCGCCGGAGTGGAAGCGAAAAGCGTTCAAGCGGCCCGAAGACCAGGTGTGGTTTCCCGGCGAGACCGTCAACTTCGGCATCGGCCAGGGCTACCTGCTCGTCACGCCGCTGCAGCTCGCGCATGTCGCGGGCATCCTGGGCGAGCGCGGGCGCAATTTCCGGCCGCGGCTCGTCACCGCGACGCGTGATGCCACGGGTGGCTTGCGGCGCATTGCGCCGGTCGAGAGCAAGCCCATCGTGGGCGTGAGCGAAGACGCCTGGAACGTGGTGGTGAACGGCATGATCGGTGCGACCCAGTGCAAGGCTTACTGCGGCACGGCACACGTGGCCTTCAATGGGTCAGCCTACACCGTCGCCGGCAAGACCGGCACAGCCCAGGTGTTCAGCGTCGCGCAGAACGCCAAGTACAACGCGCAAACCGTGCCCGAGCGGCTGCGTGATCACTCCTGGTTCATCGCGTTCGCCCCCGCCGAGGCGCCGCGCATCGCGGTGGCCGTCCTCGTTGAGAACGGCGGGTGGGGCGCGAGTGCGGCCGCGCCCATTGCGCGCAAGGTGCTCGACGCGTACCTGCTCGGCGCCGACGGTAAAGTGAAGCCGCAGTCATGATCTACGAGGAAGTCTCTTCCGCTTCGCGCGCGCGCCGCACGCTCACCGGGGCGGCGCGCGTGCTGCCCGAGCTGCGCATCGACGGCCCGCTGGTGGTAGGGTTGTCGCTGATCGCCGCCTACGGGCTGGTCGTGCTGTACAGCGCCTCCGGACAAAGCACCGCCACGGTGCTGCGCACCGCGGTACGGCTGCTGCTCGGCGCCATCGCCATGCTGCTGCTGGCGCGTGTCAATCCGAATTTTCTGCGCCGCGCGGCGCCGTGGCTGTACGCGGGCGGATGCCTGCTGCTCGTGATCGTCGCCGCCATCGGCCACATCGGCATGGGCGCGCAGCGCTGGCTGGATCTGGGTCTGTTTCGCTTCCAGCCCTCGGAGCTGATGAAGCTGGCCGTCCCCATGATGTGCGCCTGGTACCTGCACGAGCGGCCGTTGCCGCCGGGCGGTACGTCGCTCGCAGCGCTCGGCCTGATGATTCTGCTGCCGGTGGGGTTGGTCGCGATGCAGCCCGACCTCGGCACCGCGGCACTCATTGCGGTGGCGGGCGCGCTGGTCATCGTGCTCGCCGGGCTGCGCCTGCGGGTGATCGTGGGACTCGTAGCGCTCGGCGCCGTCGCGGCCTGGTTCAGCTGGAATTTCATGCATGACTACCAGCGCAAGCGCGTGCTCACCTTCCTCAACCCGCAGACCGATCCGCTCGGCGCCGGCTACCACATCATCCAGTCGCAGATCGCGATCGGCTCGGGCGGGGTGTTCGGCAAGGGCTGGATGAATGGCAGCCAGGCGCAGCTGGAATTTCTGCCCGAGCGCTCGACTGATTTCGTCTTCGCGGTGATCGGCGAGGAGTTCGGCCTGCTCGGGCTGTCGCTGCTGCTCATGCTCTATGTGTTCGTGGTCGGCCGCGCCATCTATCTCGCCACTCAGACCCAGGACACCTTCGCACGCCTGCTCGCCGGCAGCCTGGCGCTCACCTTCTTCATCTATGTCTTCATCAATGCCGGCATGGTCACGGGGCTCCTGCCGGTGGTGGGCGTGCCGCTGCCGCTGGTGAGCTACGGCGGCAGTTCCGTCGTGACGCTCCTCGCCGGCTTCGGTATTCTCATGGCGCTGTATTCGCGGCGGAAACTCGTCGGATCGTAGGTGAGGCGCTGTCCTTCATTCCTGCTGCTGCTGCTGCTGGCATGCAAGCCGCTGGCCGCGCAGCCGGCGGCCGGGCCGGGCTTCGACCTGCGACGGCCGGAGATCGTGGCGTTCGTGGACACCGTGGTGCGGCAGGACGGGCTGGACCGCAGGCAGGTGCGCCGTCTGTTGAAGGAGGCGCAACCCCAGCCGAAGATCCTCGAGATCATGACTCGGCCGCTGGAGAAGGTCGCCCCGTGGTGGGAATACCGCGAGCGCTTCCTGACCGAGGAGCGCATCAGCGACGGGGCGCAATTCTGGAACGAGCACCGGCAGTCGCTCGAGCGCTTCGCGAGCCAGTACCAGGTCCCGCCGGAATACCTGGTGGCGATCCTCGGGGTCGAGACCAAGTACGGCCGCATGACCGGACGCTACCGCGTGCTGGACGCGCTCGCCACGCTCGCCTTCGATTATCCCCCGCGCCACAACTACTTCAGCAGCGAGCTCGAGCAGTTCCTGCTGCTGGTGAAGGAGATCAGGCTCGATCCGCTCACCACGACCGGCTCCTATGCCGGTGCCATGGGCGCCCCGCAGTTCATGCCCTCGGTGTACCGCCGCTTCGCGGTGGATGCCAATACCGACAGGCGGCGCGATCTGTGGGGCGACTGGGACGACATTCTGGCGAGCGTGGCGAACTACCTGCGCGAGCATGGCTGGACGCCCGGGACACCCGTGCTGGCGGAGGTCACCCTCGACCCGGACCCGACCTTCCAGATCGAGCCACGCAACGTGGAACTCAACGAGACCGTCGATTCCCTCGCGGCGCACGGGGTGCGTATCAATCAGCAGGTGCCGGCGGATACCCGGGCGGTGCTGCTCTCCGCCGAGCAGCGCGACGGCCCCGCCTACCGCGTGGGGTTTCACAACTTCTACGTGATCACGCGCTACAACAGCAGCGCCCGCTACGCGATGGCCGTGCATGACCTCGCGCAGGCGGTCGCGCAGCGCGTGCATGCGCAAACGGCGGCGGCCGCGCCTTGAAGCGGCCGCGCTGCCTGTGCTCCCTCGCCGTGCGCAGCAGCGCGTTGGCGCTTTGCGTTCTCGCGCTCAGCGCCTGCGCCGGCATTGCGCACCGCCCCGGCGCGCCCGCGCCGGTGGCGCCTGCGCCCGCGCCGCCCCTGCCGCCCGACCTCGCCGCCGTCCCCGATGCCGTGCCGCGGCGCGAGCCGCGCAGCGCCCACGGCAATCCGCCTTTCTACAACGTGTTGGGCAAGCGCTACTTCGTGCTCGCCGGCGCCGACGGCTACCTCGAGCGCGGGGTCGCCTCCTGGTACGGCCCCACCTTCCACGGCGGCAACACCTCCAGCGGCGAGCCCTACGACATGTACGCCATGACCGCCGCTCACAAGACGCTCCCGCTGCCGTGCTACGCGCGCGTCACCAACCTCAGGAACGGCAGGAGCGTCGTGGTGCGCATCAACGACCGCGGGCCCTTCGTCGCCAATCGCCTCATCGATCTTTCCTACACCGCAGCCGCCAGGCTCGACATGATCCGCGACGGCACCACGCTGGTGGAGGTGCGGGCGCTTACCCCCGGCGTGCCGGATGAGCTCACCCGCAGCGACCAATTGCCGCCGCCCTCGCTGTACGTGCAGGCGGGCGCGTTCGCCGATGTCCACAACGCCGAGCGACTGCTCGGGCGGTTGCAGGCTGCGGGCCTCGCAAGCGCATTCCTGACCTCCCCGCTGCAGGGGGGGTCGCATCTGTATCGGGTGCGCTTGGGTCCCGTGGGGAGCGTCGCCGAGTTCGATGCGCTCACCGCGCGCTTGGCCGCGCTCGGCATCAGCGACGCGCGGCTGGCGCTCGACTGAGGCGCGGCGCGCGCCGCCACCGCCGTGCCGCGCTTGGGTTAAGATCCGTCAGGCGCGCTCGAAACTCCAGGAGGAATCGTCAGCAGTGATCCGCTTCCCGCTCGCCGCTCTCGCCATGGCGCTCATTGCCGGCGTCGCCCAGCCCGCGGCCCCGATCCCCGCGCCTCCCGCAGTCAAAGCGCGCGCCTATATCGTGATGGACCATTTCAGCGGACGAATACTGGCGCAGAGCAACGCCGACGAGCACGCCGAACCTGCCAGCCTCACCAAGCTCATGAGCGCCTACGTGGTGTTCAGTGCGCTGGCCGAGGGGCGCGTAAAGCTCACCGACATGGCCACCATCAGCGAGCACGCC
>DASZHQ010000054.1:0-9901 GCA_035937715.1 Steroidobacteraceae bacterium
CGATGAGCCGAACCCTGTCGGGTACGCCCGCGGCGGACGGATTCCGGATGCCGGGCGAGTTCGAGCCGCACGCCGGCTGCTGGATGCTCTGGCCCGAGCGTCCCGATAACTGGCGCGAAGCCGCGCGCCCGGCGCAGCTCGCCTTGACGCAGGTCGCCGCCGCAATCGCCCGGTTCGAGCCGCTCACCGTCGGCGTGTCGACGGTGCACTACAGCGCCGCGCGCGCGCTGCTCAGCGAGCAGGTGCGCGTCGTGGAGATGGCGCACGACGATTGCTGGATGCGCGACGTTGGACCCACCTGCGTGGTGAACCGGCGCGGTGCAGTGCGCGGCGTCGACTGGCACTTCAATGCCTGGGGCGGCCTGCGTGGCGGACTGTACTTTCCTTGGGACCAGGACGAGCTGGTCGCCGGCAAGGTGCTCGAGAGCGAGCGGCTCGATCGCTACCGCGCGCCGCTGGTGAATGAGGGCGGGGCCATCCACGTGGACGGACAGGGCACGGCGCTCGTCACCGAGGAGTGCCTGCTTAACCCCAACCGCAATCCGGGCCTGGACCGCGCCGATGTGGAGCGGCAGCTGCGCGCCTACCTCGGCGTGAGCTGCGTCATCTGGCTCGGCCGCGGTGTATTCAATGACGAGACCGACGGTCACATCGACAATCTCGCCTGCTTCGCCCGCCCGGCGCAGGTGTGCCTCACCTGGACCGATCGGCGTCGCGATCCGCAGCACGCAATCTCGCACGATGCCTGGGAGCGGCTGCATGACGCCCGTGATGCACGCGGCAGGCGCCTGCAGGTCACACGACTGCCGATGCCCGGGCCCCTCACGCTGCGCCGGCGCGAGGCCGCCGGTATCGTGGCGCGCACAGGCAGCAAACCGCGAACGGCCGGCGAGCGGCTCGCGGCAAGCTATGTCAACTTCTACATCGCCAACGGCGCAATCGTCATGCCGCTGCTCGACGCCCGCACCGATACTGTGGCGGCACGGCGCATCAGGCGGCTGTTTCCCGCCCGGCGCGTGGTCGGTGTACCGGCACGCGAGATCCTGCTCGGGGGCGGCAATATCCACTGCATCACGCAGCAGATTCCGGCCGGAACGCGAACCCGGTCACCGTCCGTGCCTTGAGCGCAGGCTCCGCGCCGGAGCTTGCGGTATCGTGCGGACCCATGGGGTCGTCCTGCCTGCGCCTGAGGTGGTTAACCTGCGTTCTGATCGCCGCGCTCGCCCAGGTGCCGGGGCTTGCACGCGGAACACCGGCGACACAGCCGCCAGACGCCGCCGCGATGGCGCCGCAGCGCTTCATCGTCAAGCTACGCGCGACGTCCGGCTCCAGCGGGCAACAGGCAGTGCCGGAGCGCATCAGCGCGCTGGCCGCACGCAACGGTCTCACTGCCGCCGAGGTGCGCCACATCGTTTCCGGCATGCACCTGCTGCAGGTGCAGACGGCGAGCGGCGGCGAGCAGCCGGCGCAGACGCTCGCGCGCCTGCGGGCGGACCCGGAGGTCGAGTACGCGGAAGTGGACGAGCGCCGGCACGCGCACACGACTGCGAATGATTCGCTGTTCGTCAATCAGTGGTACCTGCAGAACTCGCAACCGTCGGCGACCGATGCGATCAGCGCCTGGAACACCACCACCGGGAGCCCGGGGCTCGTGATCGCGGACCTGGACACCGGCGTGCGCTTCGACCACCCCGATCTGCGCAACGCGAACGCCAACCGGCTGCTGCCCGGATACAACATGATCTCCAACCCGACGGTTGCCAACAACACGACCGGTCGCGGTGCGGATGCCTCCGATCCGGGCGACTGGGTGTCGGCCGGCGATCTGAAGAACCCGGTGTTTGCAAATTGCAAGGCCGCCAACAGCAGCTGGCACGGCACGCGGGTGGCGGGGATTCTCGCGGCGATCACCAACAACCAGACAGGCATCGCCGGCATGAGCTGGGAGGGCTGGGTCGAGCCGGTGCGGGTGCTCGGCAAGTGTGGCGGCTACGACTCCGACATTATCGCCGGTATGGCGTGGGCGGCCGGCAATCGCGTGGACGGGGTGCCGGACAACCCCTACCCGGCACGCATCATCAACATGAGCCTCGGCTCGGCCGGCAGCTGCCCCGAAAGCTATCGGGTGATCATCGAACAGCTGGCCGCTCAAGGGGTGCTGGTGGTGGTCTCCGCCGGCAACAAAGGCGGCCCGGTCGATACCCCGGCCAACTGCAGCGGCGTCGCCGGCATCGCGGGGCTGCGCCAGGCCGGCACCAAGGTCGGCTACAGCAGTCTCGGGCCGGAGATCGCGCTCAGTGCTCCGGCCGGCAACTGTGTCAACAGCGGCGCGGGACAGCCGTGCCTGTTCTCGATCGAGACGACGACCAACACCGGCACCACCGTTCCGGCAACCAACACCTATACCGACGAGCTCAACTTCAACGTCGGCACCAGTTTCTCCGCTCCCATCGTCTCCGGTATCGCCGGGCTGATGCTGGCCGTGAACGGCAACCTCACGCCGGGCCAGCTCATCGCCCGCCTGCAGGGTGGGGCGACGACACCCTTCCCGGTATCGACGGACTCGACCGTGCCCACCTGTCACGTTCCGGTGAACGCCAACGACCTGCAGTCCAGCGAATGCAATTGCACCACCCAGACCTGCGGTGCGGGAATGGCCAGTGCCAACGGCGCGGTGTTCCAGGCGCTGCGGCCCATCGCCGCAGTTGCACTGCCGACGGGCTTCAGCGCGGGAAGCCGCTTAGTGCTCGATGGCAGCGGCAGCGCTGCGGCGTGCAACGCCACGCTTGCGGGCTATCACTGGAGGGTGCTGCAGCCCTCGAGCAACCCGCCGGCGATCACGAACCCCGACAGTGCCCGCGCGAGCATCCTCGCTCCCGCGGCGCCCACCCGCTATACGCTGCTGTTGACGGTGACTGATTCCTACGGCCGCAACGACAGCGCGACGGTCGTGCTCCAGTCGGACCAGGCCACCACGACCGCGCCCGCCGGCGCGGGCGGCAGCCCCTGCCTCGCTGCAGTCTCTTACAGTGTTCCCCCTCCCAACAGCCCCGCGGTCGCCAGTAGCAGCGGCGGCGGCGGCGGCGGCGGCGGAGCCATCGACGTATTGACTCTGCTGGCGCTCGCCCTCGGTGGCGCCGCGCTCGCCCTCGGCGGGCGTCATAGCAGCCGCTGCGCCGCCTCCAGCCACGGACGCTGCGCGCGCCGGTAGTGCCCGGGCGCGATGCGCGCCTGCTCGAGCAGCTCGCGCGCCACCTGCCGCGCCTCCTCCTGCCGACCCTGCGCCTGCAGCAGTTGCGCATAACGCACCGCGGCTTCAGCGCCGGGATAGGAGGGGGCCAGCACCCGGTATTCCTCGAGCGCCTTGTTCACGTTCCCTTCCGCTTCGAGGGCGCGGGCATACAGCAGGTGCCCGCTCGGGGAGCGGAAGTCCGGGTTGCGGCGGATGAGCTCATCGAGGGTGCTGCGCGCGCCGCTCGCGTCGCCCTTGCCGAACTGCGCCTGCGCAAGTCCCAGCATGAGGTTGGGGTCGTGCTCGTACAGGCCGCTGAGCGCCTCGCGGTACTGGCCGATGGCCTCATCGTAGCGAGCGTGCCGCACCAGCTCCTCGGCGTAGCGCTGGCGGCTCGCGACGTTTCCGGCAACGCGGGCCTCGCTCTCGTAGCGGCGCAGATCGGCGCCGGGATCCATCGCCTTGCGGAAAGTGCGCGCGCTGCGCTGTGCCGCGCGGCTGCGGAACAGCTCGGGCAGCATTTCCACCGCAATATAGGCGATGCCGCCGGCCACCGGCACGAACAGCAGCACCCAGATCCACAATTGGTTCCGCCCCGTCTTGATGACGTGGATGATGAGCAGCACCTGGATGAGGATCGGCAGAATCAGCAGCAGCATTGCGTTCACTCCGCGATCTCAGGGCTTACGGTCGCACGGCCGGCGCCGGCAGAGCGAAGGCGATCACGTAGTCGCCGCGCGGCGTGCCGAGCGTGCCGTGGCCGCCTGCGCTGATGACGAGGTATTGGCGCTGGCCGCTGCCGGCGCGGTAAGTCATCGGCGTCGCCTGCCCGCCTGCGGGTAGCTTGTGCTTCCACAGCTCGCGCCCGGTCTCGATGTCGAACGCCCGCAGATAGCTGTCCATGGCGGCGCCGACGAATACCAGTTTTCCTGCGGTCGCGATCGGTCCGCCCATGTTGGGCACGCCGAAGTCGCGGGCCGGTACGAACCACGGCGTGAAGCTTTCGGTGGAGCCGAGCGGGACCTGCCAAACAATGCGCTTGCGCCGCAGGTCGACGCTCACCAGCGCACCCCAGGGCGGCGGGGTGCATGGCAGACCCCAGGGCGAGAGCAACGGCTCGCGCCGCATTGCGTAGGGGGTCCCGGCCTGGCGGGCAAACTCGGAATGCGGATAGTGTCCCGAGCGCGCCTCGCGCTCGAGCTCCTGCGGCGTGATGAGCGTCACCACCATGGGCAGGAGATTGACGGCGGCGATGATCCGCCCGCGCTCCTCATCGAACACTACACCACCCCAGTTCACCCCGCCGATGTAGCCGGGCAACAGCAGCGTGCCGCGCGTATCCGGCGGGGTGAAGATGCCTTCATTGCGCAGCGATGCGATGAGATCGCGGCACTTGCCCCGGTCCCAGAAGGTCAGCCCCCAGGCATCGGCGGGTTCCACGGCCACCTGCGGAGTGAGCGCGGGGAGGGAGGAGAACGGCTGCGTCGGCCAGGCCTGCTCCCCCGGTACACGGCTGGCGGGAACCGCTCTCTCGGTGATCGGAAACAATGGCTGGCCGCGGGTGCGCTCGAACACGTACAACATTCCGCTCTTGGTCGCCTGTATGACGGCCGGCACCGGCACCCCCTGCACCTCGACGTCGCCGAGAACCGGTTGCGCTGCGAGGTCGTAGTCCCACAGGTCGTGATGCACGAGCTGTCGTTGCCATACGAGCCGGCCGCTGCGGGCGTCGAGCGCCAGCAGGGAGTTGGCGAAGCGGTTGCTCCCAAGGCGCATGCCACCGTAGAAATCGGGGCTGGCCGAGCCGGTGGGGACCAGCGCCAGGCCGTGCTCTTCATCGACCGACACCACCCCCCAGGCATTGCCCGCGCCCGCGGCCGCGGCCTGCGCCAGGTTCCATTCGGCCGCGGCCGGGTGCGATGGCGAGTCGGGCAGCGGATCGAACGACCAGAGCTGTGCGCCGCTGACGGCATCGTAGGCGCGGATAACACCGCGTTCGACGTCGACGGCGCGGTTATCGCCGATCGCGGAGCCGACGATGACGGCGTTGCCGTAGATCGCCGGGGGTGAGGTGACGAGATACGCCCCCGCATCGCGGATGCGCACGCCGCGCGTCAGGTCCACCTGGCCGGCCTCGCCGAAGTCCGCGCACGGCCGGCCGGTCGCCGCATCGAGCGCCAGCAGCCGCGCATCGAGCGTGCCGGTGAACACCCGCCGCCGGCAGAGGCTGCCGGGTGCGGCGGCGCTGCTCTCCCACAGGCTGACACCGCGCGAGCTCGCTTCCGCGTAGCGGCGCGTGCGATCAATGCGCGGATCAAAGCGCCAGCGCTCGGCACCGGATTGTGGATCGAGCGCGACCACGACGTTGGTAGCGGTCTCCAGATACAGCAAGCCGAACGCCAGCACCGGGGTCGCTTCGAAGGTGAGCTTGCCGGCGCGCGCAAAGCCCGCGCCCAGCTCGCCGCTGCGGTAGGTCCAGGCAACCGCGAGTTGCGACACGTTGCTGCGGTTGATCTGATCGAGGCTGGAGAAGCGCTGGCCGAGCGCATTGCCGCCGTAGTAGCCCCAGTCGCTGGCGGACGGGGACTGCGCCGGCGCCTGCGGACCGGCAGCGCAGGCCGCAGCCGCGATGCCGAGCACGCTGAGGCGCTGCGCGAGGCGTGCCGCGCGCTGCCAGCCGGAAAAGCACTCCATGCTGGCATTATCCGCGATGCCGGCGGCCACGGTGTACGGAATCCGGCGTGCGCCGCATACTTCGCGTCACCGGCGCTGCGGCGCGCAGCGACGAGGCACAGGCTATGCCCACGAGCGATCTGCGACGCTATCAGGACAATCTGCGCGATGAGTTGGAGGGAGCCGCGCTCTACACGACGCTGGCCGCGGCCGAACGCGACCCGGTGCGCAAGGACCTCTTCCTGCAGCTCGCGCAGGCGGAAGCGGCGCATGCGGCGCTGTGGCGCGAAAAGCTCGCCGCCGCCGGCGTCAAGGAGCAGCCGTACGTCCCGAGCTTTCGCACGCGACTGCTAGGCAGGCTTGCGAGTCGTTTCGGTCCCGGCTTCGTGATGCCGAGCATCGCCGCCGCGGAGTTCGCCGATCGCAACAAGTATGCGAGCCAGGCCGATGCCCAGTCGATATCCGCCGAAGAGCGCGGTCATGCCGCCGTGGTGCAGCAGCTGGCGAGCGCATCGCCGCGCCTCGCGGGAGCTGACATCGCGCGTGCCGAGCCCTGGCACCGCGGCGCCTCCGGCAACAACCTGCGCGCGGCGGTGCTTGGCGCCAACGATGGGCTGGTGTCCAACTTCTGCCTCATCATGGGCGTGGCGGGCTCGGGCGCCGGCAACAGGATCATCCTCCTGACCGGTCTCGCCGGCCTGATTGCCGGTGCCTGTTCCATGGCGCTCGGTGAGTGGCTGTCGGTCACGAATGCGCGCGAGCTCGCCAGCACGCAGATCGCGAAGGAGGCGGAGGAGCTCAGACAGACACCCCAGGCCGAGCAGCACGAGCTGGCGCTGATCTACCAGGCAAAAGGCTTGCCGAAGGAGGACGCCCAGCGCGTCGCGGCCGAACTGATGCGCGACCAGGAGGCCGCTCTCGACACGCTCGCTCGCGAGGAGCTCGGTATCGACCCGAGCGAGCTCGGCGGCAATCCGTGGAGCGCGGCAGGCACTTCGTTCGTGCTGTTCTCGGCAGGTGCCATCTTCCCGGCGGCTCCATTCATCTGGACGCACGGCGTGCCGGCGATTGTCACCAGCATTGCAGCGAGTATCACCGCGCTGGGCGGCGTCGGTGTCCTCACTTCGCTGTTCAACGGCCGCAGCCCCTGGTTCTCCGCGGCGCGGCAGGTGCTGCTCGGCTGCGCGGCGGCGGCCGTCACTTACGCAGTGGGCGCCGTCCTCGGGGTCTCGCTCTCCTGAGGCGCGGCTCGCGCACCGCGGCCCGCGCCGACACGCGCGTTGCAGCGCGCAGCGCCGCTGCGGCAACGGCGCCTGGCGAGGGATTTCGCTTCCTCTTGCTGCTATTCTTCCCAGCGTGAATTCAACACGGTCGGTCGCCCCCCGTGTCGGGGTACTGAGTCTTCTTCTCGCAGCTCAGTGGCTCGCGGCTCCCACCGTCACTCACGCGCAGGCTCCCGCCTCCGCCGCGCCCGCCGTCCTGGGTGGGGAGCACCGGCCGCGTATCGGACTCGTGCTGTCCGGCGGCGGCGCCCGCGGCGCCGCGCACATCGGAGTACTCAAGGTGCTCGAGCAGATGCGCGTGCCCATCGACGCGATCGCCGGCACCAGCATGGGGGCGGTGGTGGGCGGGCTGTACGCTAGCGGTTTGTCGGCGCGCGACATCGAGCGGATCATGACCTCGCTCAACTGGCAGGACGCCTTCCGCGACCGGCCCCCGCGCGAGGATCTGGACCTGCGGCGCAAGCAGGAAGATGAGACATTCCTGGTGAAGTTCCCGCTCGGCGTGCGCGGCGGGCACATCGTGCTGCCGCGCGGACTGATCCAGGGACAGAGGCTCACGCAGACGCTGCGGCGGCTCACCCTGCCCGTGGCGCACATCAGCAACTTCGACGAGCTGCCGACACCTTTTCGCGCCGTGGCGACGGACCTTGAGACCGGCGACAGCGTGGTGATGGGCTCGGGTGACCTGACCAGCGCCATGCGCGCGAGCCTCTCGGCCCCGGGAGTGTTCGCCCCGGTGGAGCGCGAGGGACGCCTGCTGGTCGATGGCGGCATCGCGGATAACATCCCGATCGACATCGCGCGCGCCCTGGGCGTGGACGTCGTCATCGTGGTGGATGTCGGCTTCCCGCTGCTGCCACGCCGGCAGTTGAACAGTGTCGCGGTGATCTCCAACCAGATGCTGGCGATCCTTATCCGTCGCAACGCCGAGCAGCAGCTCGCTACGCTCAGGGCGCAGGATATTCTCATCCAGCCGCAGCTCGGCACCGCCTCCTCCTACGACTTCGGCATCGTTGCCCGGGTGATAGCCACGGGTGAGGCGGCCGCCCGCGTCCGGGCCTCTGAACTTGCTGCGCTCGCGGTGAGTGAGCCGGCTATGCAGCGTTACGTGGAGCGTCGGGAGGCGCCACGCAGCGCGGCGCCGCGCATCGATTTCGTCCAGGTGGATACCGGCTCCGAGCGCTACGCTCCCGCCGCCCACAACCTGTTCAAGGACCTGGTCGGCAAGCCCCTGGACCCGGACGCGGTGGCGCAGCGCGTGACGGCGCTCTACGGCCGCGGAGGCCTCGACAGCCTTGATTACCATGTCGTCGGCTATCCAGGGCGCTACGGGCTCGCGCTCGATGCCCGCCCGGATTCGCAGGGCCCCAATTACCTGCGTTTCGGCTTCAGCCTGCAGGATGACTTCCAGGGCAACGCCACCTACGACGCCGCGATGCGCTTTGTCGTGTCCGACATCACCCGCAACGCCGGTGAGTGGGTCACGGACCTGCAGGCCGGCACGACTTCGTTGGTCTCGACTGAGCTGTTCTTGCCGCTGGCGCAGTTCTCCGGGTGGTTTGTCATGCCGCACGTCTCGGACGGGGCCCGCGATCTGTTCGTGCTGCGGGGGCAAAGCCTGGAGGCGGAGTACCGCGTCCACACGTTTGACTACGGTATCGATCTCGGGCGCCAGTTCGGCAACTGGGGCGAGGTGCGCAGCGGCGTGCTGCGCGAGCAGGGACATTACGTGCTCGAGGTCGGCGATCCCACCGATCCGAACCTGCCGGAGCGCAGCTTCACACCGTTCAAAATGCGCGATTACTTCCTGCGCTTCACCTACGACCGGCTCGACGACGTCAACTTTCCGCATCGCGGTCAGCAAGCCACGCTGCAGTGGAGTGCCGATCGCAACGCCAGCGGCGTCGGGCAGAATGCCGATCAGGTGACGGCCAGCTACCTCGGGGCGTACACGTTCGGCCGCGATACGCTGTCATTCTCCGCCTCAGGCGGCACGACCCTGCAGGCGCGCGTCACCGACCTCAATCTACAGTTCCCGCTCGGAGGATTTCTGCATCTGTCGGGTCTGCGCGCGTACTCACTGCTGGGGCCGAATTTCGGCATCGCGCGGCTGATGTATTACCGGCAGATCGGCCGCGGCGGCCTCGGATATCTCGACGTGCCGACGTATGTCGGCCTGTCGCTCGAGGCGGGCAATGTCTGGCAGCGCCGCCGGGACGCGAGCTTCGGCAACACACAGAAGGATGCCAGCGTGTTTCTCGGCATGGACACGTTTCTGGGTCCGCTGTACATAGCCAGTGGCTTCGACGACCACGGGCACCAGGCGTTCTACCTGTTCCTCGGGCGGACTTTCTAGGCGCCGCCCTTTGCGAGCAGCGCGTGCCCGGGCCGCCGGGGAAGGATCCGTCAGGCGTCGCCGGTCGGGACGATGGTGGAGGTCTCCGCCATGAGTATCACCGCGCGCTCGGGCGCGCGGGTGCGATGCACCACGCCCTTAGGCACGACGAATCCCTGGAGCGGCTGCAGGTCGACGCAGCGGTCCTCGAGATCGATGATGAAGTGCCCCTCGAGCACGAAGAAGAACTCGTCGTCATTGTCATGCTTGTGCCAGTGGTACTCGCCCTGCATCACTCCCAGCCGGATCACCGAATCATTCACTTTGCATAGCGTCTGGTTGTACCAGCGCTCCTTGCAGGCGGCGACGAGCGCGGGC
>DASZHQ010000055.1:0-3085 GCA_035937715.1 Steroidobacteraceae bacterium
CGCGTCCTGATGGCGCAGTTCGGATGGAAGTTCTAGGCGGCGGTACCAGTGCCGACCGTCCGCGGGTCGGTGTGCGTTAAGATTGAGAGGCGGACCGGAAGGTCCGCCTCTTTTTTAAGCGCACATGGAACCCGCCCCGGCCACCACTGACCCATTGCCAGCGAGCGCGCCAGCGGCAGCGTCAGCCGAGGCCGTGCGGCTGCGCGAGCTGGTTCGGCAAAACCGTTTTGCCGAGGTGCTGGCCGCCGCCAGAGGGCTGCTCGCCGAGTCTCCCGGGCAGCGGGACGCCCTGCTATGCACGGCGATTGCCCAGCGCTTCCTCGGTCAGATCCCCGCGGCCTTAGAGACCCTCGCGACCCTCGAGCAGCATCATCCGCGCTTCAGTCGTCTGCATGAGGAGCGCGGCCGCTGTTACGTCGCGCTGCGGCAGGCGAGGCCTGCGATCGAAGCGTTCCTCAAGGCCGTGCACCTCAATCACGCGCTGCCGGGGGCGTGGGGGATGCTCGAGGGCCTGTACCGCATGCAGGGTGAGCCGCACGACGCTGCCACCGCGGCCAGCCAGGTGGCGACGCTGCGCGCCCTGCCACAGGAGGTCGTCGTTGCGACCGGGCTGTTTGCGGACGGCGAGCTGGAAGCGGCCGAGGGGCTGGTGCGCGCGTATCTGCTCAAGCATGGCGATCACATCGAGGCGATGCGCCTGCTGGCCCGCATCGGCATCGCGCACAAGATCTACTTCGATGCGCAGGTGCTGCTCGCCGCGCTCCTCGAGCGCGCACCCGACTATCGTGCCGCGCGCGAGGAGTACGCCTTCGTGCTCATCGAGCTGCACCGCTATCAGGAGGGCCGCCAGGAGCTTGATGAGCTCATGAAGGCTGAACCCGAAAGCCGCGCGCTCAAGACCCTGTACGCGGCAGCGTGCGTGGGCCTTGGTGAGCACGAACGCGCGATAGGCCTGTATCGGGAGCTGCTGGTCGGGGGATCTGCGGATTCCGAGGCGCACCTGTCGATCGGGCACGCGCTGAAAACACTCGGGCAGACTCAGCACGCGATCGCGGCCTACCACGGCGCCGCCGACTGTCGCGCGGACTTCGGGGATGCGTACTGGAGTCTCGCCAACCTGAAGACCTACCGCTTCACCGCGGAGGAGCTGGCGCGGATGCAAGGCGCCCTGGCCGCGGCCACGACCGGAGTCGTTGATCGCTATCATTTGTGCTTCGCGCTCGGCAAGGCGCTCGAAGACCAGGGGGATTTTGCCGGGTCGTTCCGACACTACCAGCAGGGGAATGCGCTCAAGCGTCCTGAGTGCCGCTATCGTGCCGAGCTGATCGAAACGAACACGCGAGCGCAGATCAAGGTGTGCACCGCGGACTTTTTTGCCAGCCGCAGCGGCTGGGGCAGCGCGAGCCCGGATCCGATCTTCATCATCGGGCTGCCGCGCTCGGGCTCGACGCTGCTCGAACAGATCCTGGCCTCACACTCGCAGGTCGAAGGCACGCAGGAACTCCCCAACGTGCAGCAGATCGTCAGCCGCCTGCGTGGCTTCGGTCCGGAAGCCGAGGAGCCGCGCTATCCGCGCATCCTCGCGACTCTCAGCGCCGAGGATTGCCGCCAGCTCGGCGAAGAATACCTCGCCGGCACGCGCGTCTATCGCAGCGGCCGGCCCCGTTTCATCGACAAGATGCCGAACAACTTCCGCCACGTGGGCCTCATCCACCTCATGCTGCCGCAGGCGCGCATCATCGATGCGCGCCGCGAGCCGATGGCCTGCTGCTTCAGCAACTTCAAGCAGCTGTTCGCAAACGGCCAGGAATTTACCTACGGCATCGAGGACATTGCCCGTTACTACCGCACTTACCTGGAGCTGATGCGGCATTGGGACCGGGTGCTGCCCGGGCGCGTGCTGCGCGTGCACCACGAGGATGTGGTGGATGACCTGGAAGGCAGCGTGCGGCGGCTGCTGGATTTCTGCGGGCTCGAGTTCGAGCCGCAATGCGTCGCGTTCCACGAGAACCGCCGCAGCGTGCGCACCGCGAGCTCCGAGCAGGTGCGACAGGCGATCTATCGTGACGGACTGGAACAGTGGAAGAACTTCGAGCCGTGGCTCGGGCCGCTGCGCAGTGCGCTCGGCGATGCGCTGAGCCGCTACCGCGAAGAGCAGGATACTCATGCGTCCGGATCGTAACGATCCGTGTCCGTGCGCCAGCGGCAAGAAGTTCAAGCACTGCTGCGGGCAGCTCGTGGCAGCCCCCGCGGCAGGGCCGGCCGATCCCCGCGAGATCGGCCTGCTGGTCGGCATGGTCAATCAGGGTCATCTGGCGGAGGCGCAAGCGCGCGCGAGCGCACTGCTGCGTGCGCAGCCCGAGTCGGGAGTGCTGTGGAAGGTCCTGAGCGTCGCGCTCCTGCGCCAGGGCAAGGATGCGCTGCCGGCGCTGCGCCAGGCGGCGCAGCTCCTGCCGCAGGACGCCGAAGCGCACGCCAACCTGGGCTCGGAGCTGCGCGCCCGCGGTGAGTGGGGGGCGGCGCTCACGAGCCTGCTGCACGCCCTCACGCTGCAGCCGGGCAACCTCGCGGCGCTCATCGATGCCGCCGATGCTGAGCGCGCGCTTGGCCGGACGCGCGAGGCGGTCACGCTCTACCAACTGGCGCTGCAGATCGATCCGCGCCGCCGCGACGCGCACAACAACCTGGGGAATGCATACCTCGAGCTCGGCCAGCCCACCGAGGCCGTGGGCTGCTACCGGCGGGCGCTCGAACTGGAGCCTGACGACGCGCAGGTGCAGTGCAATCTCGGCAATGCGCTGCGCCAGCTCGGGCAGTTCGAGGAGGCAATCACCTGCACCCGGCGCGCGCTCGCGCTCGCGCCGGGCCTGAGCATGGCGCACAACAACCTCGGGCTTTCGCTCGCGGGTCTGGGACGACTCGAGGAAGCCATCAGGAGCTACCGACAGGCACTGGTACTCAACCCCAACTACGTGGAGGTACTGAATAACCTCGGCAAGCTGCTGCCGGAGGTCGGCGGACGTCACGAAGCCGTGGCGCTTTTCCGCAAGGCCATCGACCTTGATCCCAGGCGCGCCGAGAGCCA
>DASZHQ010000056.1:0-4340 GCA_035937715.1 Steroidobacteraceae bacterium
CCGAGCGCGATGATGGCACTTTCGCGCAGGCCGCGGTTCACGGCCGCCGTGAAGCGCGCGACGCTGCGCGCCGGAGCGGATGATTCAGCCAAATCCGTAAGGCTCCACCTTAAGATAGACGGTGGCCATTATAGGGCTTGCTACCATTGGAATCGCATGACGGATACCCGGCACAGCCGCCTCATCATTCTCGGCTCAGGCCCCGCGGGCTACAGTGCCGCGGTCTACGCCGCGCGCGCCAATCGCGCTCCGCTGCTCATCACCGGCGTGGAGCAGGGCGGACAGCTGATGACGACTACCGATGTCGACAACTGGCCCGGAGATGTGGAAGGGCTGCAGGGACCGGCGCTCATGGAGCGCATGAAGCGTCACGCCGAGCGCTTCGCCACCGAGCTCGTCAACGACCATGTGCAGTCGGTCGACCTTTCCGTGCGCCCCTTCCGGCTCACGGGCGATGCGGGTCATTACAGCTGCGATGCGCTCATCATCGCCACCGGGGCGGCCGCCCGCTATCTCGGTCTGCCCTCGGAAGAGAAGTTCCGCGGCCGGGGCGTCTCGGCGTGCGCCACCTGCGATGGGTTCTTCTTCCGCGGCCAGCGCGTCGCGGTGGTCGGCGGGGGCAACACCGCGGTGGAGGAGGCGCTGTATCTGTCGCATATCGCGCAGCATGTGACACTCGTACACCGGCGCGACAAGCTGCGCGCGGAAAAGATCCTCCAGGACCGGCTGTTCCGCGAAGCGCAGGCCGGCAGGATCTCGCTCGTCTGGAACCACACCGTGGCCGAGGTGCTCGGAAATGAGCACGGCGTGACGGGCGTGCGTCTGCACTCGGAGAACGGCGCCGGCGGGCGCGATCTGGCGGTGACGGGTCTGTTCGTGGCGATCGGGCACACTCCCAACACGGCGCTGTTCGCCGGACAGCTGGCGATGCGCGCGGGTTACATCAGCGTGCGCACCGGCTTCGATGGCGATGCCACTGCCACGAGCGTGGCCGGGGTGTTCGCCGCGGGCGACGTCGCCGACCACGTCTACCGGCAGGCGATCACCTCCGCCGGCGCCGGCTGCATGGCCGCGCTCGATGCCGACCGCTACCTGGAGAGCCTCGAAACGCAGCCGCACCGCTGAGCGCCGCGAGTATTCCTGTGAACAAGGTCGAATTTCGCCGCAGCATCCATGACCTGCCGCGCGAGGAGTGGAACGCGCTCGGCGCGAACGGCAATCCGTTTGCGCGCCATGAGTTCCTCGCCGCGCTCGAGAGCGCGCACTGCGTAGGCCGCGACAGCGGCTGGGAGCCGCGTTATCTGACGCTACGGGATGCGCACGGACTCGCGGCGGCGGCGGCGGCCTTCGTCAAGACGCACTCGTTCGGCGAATTCGTCTTCGACTTCGCCTGGGCGCGAGGCTACGAGCGGCTCGGACGCCGCTATTATCCCAAGCTGACTCTCGCCACCCCGTTCACGCCCGCCACCGGCCCGCGGCTGCTGGTGCGCGCCGACCTCGATCCTGACAGCCTCGCCGAGCGGCTGCTGCGGGAGCTGGAGCAGTACGCCACGAGCCACGGCCTCTCGGGTGTGCACGCGCTGTTCCTCGACGAGCCGGCCCGCGCGGCCTGCGCGCGCCGCGGCTGGCTGATGCGGCGAGACTGCCAGTTTCACTGGACCAATCGCGGCTACGCCAGCTTTGAGGAATATCTGGCGACTTTCACGGCCGAGAAGCGCAAGAAAGCCCGCCGCGAGCGGCGGCGCGTCGCCGAAGCCGGCGTGCACTTCGAAACGCGTCTCGGCGGGGAGCTCGATGCCGCGCTCCTCGACACGATCTACGCACTGCACCGCGATACGTTCCTGCGGCATGGGCACGAGCCGTATCTCACGCGCGCGTTCTTCGGCGAGATCGCCCGCACCCTGCCGGAGAGCCTGATGGTGAAGCTCGCGCTGCGCGGGCGCAGCGTCGTGGCGGTGGCGATCTTCTTCTGCTCGCAGCAGGCGCTGTTCGGGCGCTACTGGGGCGCGGCTGACGACTACCACAGCCTGCACTTCGAGGCTTGTTATCACCAGGGTATAGAGTTTTGCATCGAGCGGCAGATTGCCTGCTTCGAGCCCGGCACGCAGGGCGAGCACAAGGTGAGCCGCGGCTTCGAGCCCGCCATCACCTGGTCCGCGCACTACATCGCCGACGCCGACTTCCGCGCCGCGATCGGCGAATACCTCGCGCGTGAGGGCGCGGCGGTTGAGGCCTATGCGCTCGAGGTGCAGGGCCACGTCCCCTATCGCGGGCGCCGCGGCGCGCGGCGGTTCGCTTGAAGACCATCACCTGGCTGTCGCCACAGGATGCGCCGGAGTGGTTCCCGCCCCTCGAGCAGGCGCTCGAGGAGCCCGCCGGGCTGCTCGCGGCAGGCGGGGACCTCTCGCCCGAGCGGCTGCTCGGGGCCTATCGGCGCGGCATCTTCCCCTGGTACTCGCCCGGGCAACCGGTGCTGTGGTGGTCGCCCGACCCGCGCGCGGTACTGTTTCCCGAGGAGTTCCACTGCGCGCGCAGCCTCGCCAGGACGCTGCGCAAGGCCGGCTTCACGCCCTCGCTGGATCGCGATTTCAGCGCGGTCATCGACGGCTGCGCCGCGCCGCGCGCGGCAAGTCCGGGCACCTGGATCACCTCCGAGATGCGCGCCGCGTATCTGCAGCTGCACCACCTCGGCCATGCTCACAGCATCGAAATCTGGCGCGCCGGCGCACTCGCCGGAGGGCTCTACGGGGTGCGGCTCGGGGGAGTGTTCTTCGGGGAGTCGATGTTCAGCCGCGAGCGCGATGCCTCCAAGGCGGCGCTGGCGCACCTGGTGGCGGTGTGCCGGCGCAACACTCTGGCCGTGATCGACTGCCAGCTGCCCTCGCGCCACCTCGCGAGCCTCGGCGCCCGCACCATCCCGCGCACTCAGTTCCAGGCATTGCTGCGCGAGCACGTGCAGGCGGTGGCCCCGCCGCTCGCAGCGCCGTGACGTGCACCCGGCGTCAGGTGCACGCACGCTGGCAGGTAAATTGCCACGGCAGCGCGCTTTGTGCTCCAATTCGCGCCCCGTCAGGGGTTTAAGGCGGTATGTCCAAAGAAGACGCGATCCAGATGGAAGGCGAGGTCGTCGAGACCCTGCCCAACACGACGTTCCGGGTGAAGCTGAAGAATGGCCACGTGGTGACCGCGCACATCTCCGGCAAGATGCGCAAAAACTACATTCGCATCCTGACCGGTGATGCCGTCACCGTCGAAATGACGCCCTACGACCTGACCAAGGGCCGCATCATCTATCGCGGCCGCTAACGCCTAGGCCGGCACGGCCGGTACCTGTGTCGGTTCGTACGTGAGCGTCAGCTGCGAGCCGTCCTCGGACACCGATACGCGCACGTGGCCGCCACCGGCGAGCCGTCCGAATAGCAATTCCTCCGCCAGCGGGCGCTTGATGTACTCCTGGATGGTGCGCGCCATCGGCCGCGCGCCCATCTTCGGATCATAGCCGCGCATTGCGATCCAGCGCCGCGCCGCATCGTCGAGGGTGAGCGTCACGCCTTTCTGCTCGAGCTGCGATTCGACCTCGACGACGAGCTTGTCGACCACACGCTCGATGGTGATCGGATCGAGAGCCGCGAACTGGATGACGGCGTCGAGACGGTTGCGGAACTCGGGCGTGAAAATGCGGCGAATCGCCTCCATGCCGTCGGGGGCGTTGTCGGCGTGCGTGAAACCGATCGGGGCGCGCGCCATTTCCTGCGCTCCCGCATTGGTGGTCATCACGATGATGACGTGGCGGAAATCGGCCTTGCGGCCATTGTTGTCGGTGAGCGTGCCGTGATCCATCACCTGCAGCAGCAGGTTGAACACATCCGGATGCGCCTTCTCGATTTCATCGAGCAGCAGCACGCAGTGCGGGTGCTTGGTGATGGCCTCGGTGAGCAGCCCCCCCTGGTCGAAGCCGACGTAACCCGGGGGCGCGCCGATCAGGCGCGACACCGTGTGCCGCTCCATGTACTCGGACATATCGAAGCGCAGGAACTCGACCCCCATGGCGATCGCGAGCTGCCGTGTCACCTCGGTCTTGCCAACGCCGGTGGGCCCGGCGAACAGAAAGCTGCCGACCGGCTTGCGCGCTTCGCCCAGGCCCGAGCGCGCCATCTTGATCGCGGCCGCCAGCGCCTCGATCGCCTTGTCCTGACCGAAGATCACGAGCTTCAGGTTGCGCTCGAGGTTCTTGAGGACCTCGCGGTCGGAGGTCGAGACATTCTTGGCCGGAATGCGCGCCATGCGTGCCACGACGTCCTCGATGTGGCGCACCTCGACGGTCGCCTCGCGCTCGGCCA
>DASZHQ010000057.1:0-3687 GCA_035937715.1 Steroidobacteraceae bacterium
GCGCGGGCGATCCACTCCGTGGAGGCGTTCGGGCCGGTGTGCACGCTGCTGCCCTACGACAGCCCCGAGCAGGCGATCGCGCTCGCGCGCCGCAGCGGCGGCAGTCTCGCCGCCTCGATCTTCAGCGCCGACGATGCGCTCGCGGCACGACTGGCGCTCGGGCTCGCGCCCTTTCACGGACGCATCGTGATCGTCAATCGCCACTGCGCCAGGGAGTCCACCGGCCACGGGTCGCCTCTTCCGCATCTGGTGCACGGCGGTCCCGGGCGCGCCGGCGGCGGGGAGGAGATGGGCGGCATTCGCGGTGTGATGCACTACATGCAACGCACGGCGCTGCAGGGCACGCCGGATGTCATTACCGCGGCGAGCGGGCGCTGGGTGAAGGGGGCGCGCGAGCTCGATCCCGGTACGCACCCGTTCCGCAAGCCCTTCGCGGCGCTCGCGATCGGCGACACCTTCAACTCCGCCGAGCGTGAAGTAACCGTCGAAGACATCGAGCGCTTTGCCGAGCTCTCCGGCGATCGCTTCTATGCGCACATGGACGAGGCGCAGGCGGCGCGCAACCCGCTGTTCGGCGGCCGCGTGGCGCATGGCTATTTCCTGGTGTCGGCCGCGGCCGGCCTGTTCGTCGAACCGGCGTACGGGCCGGTGCTGGCCAACTACGGCATCGACGCCCTGAGGTTTCTCAAGCCGGTCAGGCCCGGCGACCGCATCAAGGTGCGCCTCACCTGCAAAGAGAAATCCCTGCGTGCCGGTGCCGGCTACGGCGAGGTGCGCTGGGACACTGCGATCACCAATCAGACCGGTGAGGCGGTCGCTCACTACGACGTGCTGACGATGGTGAGTGAGAAGGCGCTGCCCGACGCCTGATGCTGATGCGCCTGCGCCACCTCGTCGAGACCGTATTCCAGTTCGCGTCTCTGACGCTTCTCGCTGCCATCTGCCTGTCGTGGACCGTCGTGGCGCTGCCGCTGCTGTGGCTGTTGCCTCCCGGGCCGGGACGGCGCTGCGGGCGACTTGGGATCCTGGCGGGGTTTCGCCTGTATGTCTGGTCACTACGCCTGATGGGCATCTACCGGCTCGATCTGCGCGCGCTGCGGGCCCTGCGGACTGGCCCGCCAGTGGTACTCGCCCCGAATCACCCGAGCCTGATCGACGCTCTGCTGATCATCGCGCACGAGCCGCGCGTAGCGTGCGTGATGAAGTCCTCGCTGATGAACAATGTGTTCCTGGGCCCCGGCGCACGCCTCGCGCGCTACATTCGCAGCGATCCGCCCAGGCGCATGATTCACGAGGCGATTGCGGAGCTGCGCCGCGGCGGGATCGTGCTGCTGTTCCCGGAGGGCACGCGCACGACGCGCTCGCCGATCAACGCCCTGCAAGCCGGGGTCGGCATTATCGCCGCGCACGCGCGGGTATCGGTCCAGACTCTCATCATTGAGACCGACTCCGCGGTCCTGAGCAAGGGATGGTCGTTGTTCAGGCGACCCCCGCAGCCCATCAACTATCGGATGCGGCTCGGGCGTCGCTTCGACCCGCCAACCGATGTGCGCGCGTTCATGACGCAGCTGGATCAGTACTTTCGGACGGAGCTGGCGAGCGCCTCACAGAACCCTTGGATCGAGGCACGGCTCCGGCCCGGAGCGTCCCCGTCGGATTGAGTCCGCGCCGAGCCCTCAGAAGGCAACGGCGCGAGGCTCAAAGCCTCTTGCGCGCGTGGTATGCGGAGAAGATTGTCAGCTCGACCTGGCACTCGATGTCCACAAAGCCGCTCGCGGCGAGCGCGCGCAGGATCGTCTCCGGGGGTACGCAGGCGGCGATGGTGTCCCAGTGGTAGCGCATCAGTAGCGGGGCATCCCTGCGGTGCGCGACTAAGGCGGCGATCCTCGGCACCAGGCCCTGGAGCCAGGCCTTGAGCAACGCGCGCCGCACGCCTCCCGCGGGCAGGGTGATCTCGAGCACGCACAGCCGGCCCCCGGGGCGTATCACGCGGTGAAATTCGGCGAACGCCGCAGACAGATCGCCGATATGGCGCAGCGCGTAGCCCAGGCTCAGGAAATCGGCGCTGTTGTCCGCGGCCGGAATGCTTTCGGCACTGCCGGACAGGAGCCGCACGCCCGCAGGGACTTTGGCGTGTTCGATCATCCCGGCACTCGGATCCACGCCGGTGACACGCGTCGGATCGCCGACGATGCCGGCGGCGGCGCTCGCCAGCAATCCGGTACCCGTCGCGACGTCGATGACGCTCATCCCGGGCTTCAGACCCGCCGCCTCGAGGGCGCGCCTGCGGTACCAGGAGCCGGTTCCAAAACCAACAATCCGCTCGAGGCGATCGTAGTCCGCGGCGGTTCGATCGAAGATCCCGCGCACCCACGCACTGCGATCGGCTTCAGTCTCGTAGTAGCGGCGCAGGTGTGGGTGCGGTGTGGGCACGTGGCTCCAGTCTCTCCGCTGTGATCTTACCCGGGCTTGGCGGCCAGCCGAAAGGCATGTCCGCGCGTCGAGACGGCCTTGACCAGGGTCCACACGGCATCTCCGGGACGCAAAGCGAGCGCCCGCCGGGCCTCCTCGGTGATGCGTGCCAGGACGGTGGCACCGCCGACATCGACGTTCACCAGCACCGCGCCGTAATCATCATCGCGCAACGCGGTCACGGTGCCCGCGAGCGCGTTGCGCACCGAGAGCCCCTGTACGGGTTGAGTGGCGAGGATGATGTCGCGCGCGAGGAGTTGCAGGCGCACGCGTGCCCCCACGGCGACCCCGCGCAGGCTCACCTGCAGTGTGCCGCGGCCCACGGCCAGCGTGGCGCTCCCCTGCTGCGGGTCGAGGCGCGTGACGACACCCTCGAGCACCGCGCCCACGAGATCGGGGCCGACGATGCTCTGCAGCTCGGGCAGCAGGCACATCTCGTCCACCGGGCCACGGGCGAGCACGCGGCCGGCATCCAGCAGCACGAGCTGCGTCGCCAGGCGCAGCACCTCGTCGAACTGGTGGCTGACATACACCATCGGAATCGAAAGGCGGTCGCGCAGCGCTTCGAGGTAAGGCAGCACTTCCTCGCGGCGCGCGAGGTCGAGCGAGGCGAAGGGCTCATCGAGCAGCAGCAGGCGCGGCTGCGTGAGCAGGGCGCGTCCCACGGAGACGCGCTGGCGCTCGCCGCCGGAGAGCTGCCGGGGCCGGCGCTGCAGCAGCCCGGCCAGACCGAGAAGCGACACGACCTCCTCGAAGCCGATGATGCGGGGGGCTGCGCCCGAGCGCCGCTCGCCGTAGCGGAGGTTGCCGGCGACGGTGAGGTGCGGAAACAGCCGCGGCTCCTGAAACACATAGCCGATGCGGCGGCGCTCGACCGGCACGGCGATCCCGGCGCGGGTGTCGGTGAGGACCTCGTCGCCGATGCAGATCCGGCCGCTATCGGGAGTGAGGAGCCCGGAGATCAGATTGACCAGCGTCGTCTTGCCGCTGCCGGAGCGGCCGAACAATGCGATGACTCCGGGAGTCGGTGCGGCGAAGTCGGCCTGCAGCGAAAACCCCGGGCGTTGCCTCAGTACCGATACCTGCAGCATGTCAGTTGCCCAGGTAGCCGCGCACGCGCCGCACCAGCAGCTCCGATGCCAGAAGTCCCAGCAACCCGAGCGCGAACGACAGCAGCGCGAGGCGCAGCGCCAGAGCGTCTCCACCTGTGGACTG
>DASZHQ010000058.1:0-11002 GCA_035937715.1 Steroidobacteraceae bacterium
CGGCTGGGGCAAGCTCCATGCCCTGCCGCAGGTGATCGAGAACTTCATCGGCTGGGGAATTCCCGCCCCGCATCTGCTGGCGCCATTCACCGCGGGGGTGGAATTCTTCGGCGGACTGTTCCTGCTGCTCGGACTGCTGACGCGCATTTCCGCAGGCGCGCTCGGGATCACCATGATCGTCGCCATCGCTTCCGCGAAGTGGGCCGATGTCGATTCGCTCGAGACGCTGCTCGGCTTCGACGAGTTCGAATACCTGGCGCTGTTCCTGTGGCTCGCGATCGCCGGACCCGGCGTGGTGGCGGTCGATCACTGGCTGCAGCGCTGGTACGATCGCAACGCCGGCGCCGCGCGACCGGGCGCGCGCGCCGGCGGGGTGAGCGGGTAGCAGGGGCAACAAACTCCCGCTGCCGCCGGTCTCCTCGTGGCCGGGCCGTGGCTCACTGCGCGCCGGGCCTTCAACGCGGACGGCGGGTGGCGCGTGTCGGCTGCGCCGTGAGGGGGTTCTCGGGCCAGTCGTGTCTGGGATAGCGGCCGCGCAGATCCCTGCGCACCTCGGCGTATGCGCCGCGCCAGAAACTCTCCAGATCACGCGTCACCTGCACCGGGCGCTGGGCAGGCGAGAGCAGCCGGAAAGTGACCGGCACGCGGCCACGCCCGAGGCGCGGCGTGGCGGCGAGCCCGAACACCTGCTGCAGCCGCACCGACACCGCCGGCGCATGCTCGCCGAGATAGTCGACGCGCACCTTCGCGCCGCTCGGCAGCGTGAGATGCGTCGGCGCCCATGCGGAGAGCTCGCGCTGCTGCTCGAATGATAGCTGCGCGCGCAGTGCATCGGCGAGTGGCACGCGCGCCAGGTGCTCGCGGCGCGTGACTCCCTCGAGCCAGGGAGCGAGCCAGCGCTCCAGCGATTGCGCGAGCGCCGTATCACCCACCGCCGGCCAGTTCACGCCGGCGCTGTCGAGAGCTCCGCGCACAAATTCGATGCGCGCCTGCAGATCGCGCGCCTCGCGGTCCCAGGGGAGCGCTGCGATGCCGAGCTCGCGCACGCCCGCGAGCATGGCATTGCGCGCGGCGTCGGCGGGAATCTCGGCGAGCGGCTTCTCCTCGAGCACGATCGCGTCGAGCTCGAGCGTGCGCACCGCCAGCACCGCCTGCTCGCGAGTGCGCCACTCGATGCACTCGCGGCGACGCAGGCGCTCGGCGAAATGCTCCAGGAGCTCACCGCGCTCGAGCGGCGCCGCGAGCAGGATGCGGGCGTCTCGCTCGCGGTCATCCAGATCGACGGCCACGATGAACTCGCGACGCGCGAGCGACTGTGCCTGCGCAAAGGCCGCGCCGCGGCCGTTGGCGAGGGTGTAGCGCCCCTCCCCGCCCGGCCGTCTGCGGCCGATGCGGTCCGGATAGGCGAATGCGAGCAGCAGACCCGCGTGCGCTTCGGAAGGTTTGTGATGCGCGCGTGACTCCGGGACCACCGCGCCCGCTGCGTGGAGCTGTCGCTCGAGCTCGCGCGCGGCGCGCCGCGCGCGCTGCAGCGCTGCCTGGTCGGATCCCGCGGGGCGCTGCTCACCGCGCAGGATTTCCAGCCGCGCCCGCACATCCGCATCCTGCGTTCCGGCGGCGCTGCCGCGCAGCAGATCGCGCTCCGAGAGGAGCGCTGCGAGCTCGGCGGCGAGCGCCAGGCTGCCGAGCGCGCGGGCGCGCAGCAGCATGTGCGCCAGGCGCGGGTGCACCGCGAGACGTGCCATCTCGCGCCCATGGCCGCTGATGCTACCGGCGGCGTCCAGCGCGCCGAGGCGTGCCAGAAGGTCGCGCGCGCTCGAGAGCATCGCCGGCGGGGGGGCATCGAGCCAGCGCAGCTCTGCCGCCTCACGCGCTCCCCAGCTCGCGAGCTGCAGAGCCAGGGGCGCGAGGTCCGCATCCAAGATCTGCGGCGGAGTGAAGGCGGCCAGCGAGCCCTGTGCGCCCTCGCTCCAGGCGCGGTAGCAGACACCGTCCTGCGTCCGCCCGGCGCGCCCGGCACGCTGCTCGGCGGAAGCGCGCGAGATGCGTTGCGTCTCGAGCCGGCCCATGCCGGTCACCGGATCGAAGCGCGCGCGGCGCACGAGCCCTGAGTCGACAACCACGCGTACGCCGGGAATCGTAAGACTCGTTTCCGCGATGTTGGTCGACAGCACGACCTTGCGGGTGCCGTGCGCGGCAGGCGCCAGCGCTGCGTCCTGCTGCTCGCTCGCGAGCTCGCCGTAGAGCGGCATGACCTGCACACCGGTGCCGATTGCGGCGCCCTCGAGGAGCGACCGAACCCGGCGGATCTCCTGCGCGCCGGGCAGGAATGCGAGCACGTCGCCGTGCTCCTCGCGCAGCGCCCGCCGGATGAGCTGCGCCACGAGTTGCTCGGGGGTGTGCTGCGCGCGCGGGCCCGAGGGTGCCGCCGGCAGCAGCGGCGCACCGGTGCCCGTGTAGCGCACCTCGACCGCGAAGGCGCGGCCCGGAGCACTGATGAGCGGCGCTGCGCCGATGAGCCGCGCCACCGCTGCGCCCTCGAGCGTCGCCGACATCACGAGGATCCGCAGCTGCGGGCTGAGCGCCGCGCGCGCATCGAGCGTGAGCGCCAGCGCGAGGTCCGCCTCGAGGCTGCGCTCGTGGAACTCGTCGAAGATGACGGCCGCTACGCCTTCGAGCGAAGGGTCCTCCTGCAGCACCCGGGTGAGCACACCCTCGGTGATCACCTCCACGCGCGTGTCGCGCGAGATGCGCGTATCGAGGCGCATGCGGTAGCCGATGGTGCCGCCCACGCTCTCGCCGAGCGTGTAGGCCATGCGTGCGGCGATGGCGCGCGCCGCGAGCCGCCGCGGCTCGAGCATCAGCAGCCGCCGACCGCGCGTCCAGCTCTCCCCGAGCAGGGCGAGCGGCACCACGGTACTCTTGCCGGCGCCGGGTGGCGCCTGCAGCACGGCCGAGTCGGAGGTGCTCAGAGCTGCGCGAAGCGCCGGCAGCGCCTCATCGATGGGCAGCCCCGAGTTCACCAGATGCGCACGCGCTCCTGGGGTGGCAGGTAGAGCTTGTCCGCGGGGCGCACCTCGAAGGCGCCGTACCAGGCATCGATATTGCGCACCACGCCGTTGATACGGTACTTGGGCGGGCTGTGCGGATCGCTCGTGACCTGCGAACGCAGCTCCTCGTCTCGATCCAGCTCCCGCCATACCTGTCCCCAGGAGAGGAAGAATCGCTGGTCGCCGCTCAGGCCGTCCAGGATCTGCGGCTGCGCGCCGTGCAGCGAGCGGTGATACGCGTCGTAGGCCACGGACAAACCGCCGAGGTCACCGATGTTCTCGCCCAGGGTGAGCCGGCCGTTGACGTTGAGTCCGGGGAGCGCCGTGTAGGCGTCGTACTGGGCCGCCAGGTGATCGACGCGCTGGTGAAAGGCATCGGTATCCTCCTGCTGCCACCAGGTATGCAGCACGCCGCGCGCATCGGACTTCGCACCCTGGTCATCGAACCCATGGCCCATTTCGTGCCCGATGACGCCGCCGATGCCACCGTAGTTGACGGCCGCATCGGCGTTGGGATCAAAAAACGGCGGCTGCAGGATGGCGGCCGGGAACACCACTTCGTTGAACGTCGGGTTGTAGTAGGCGTTGACGGTCTGCGGTGTCATACCCCACTCGCCGCGGTCGGTCGGTCCGCCGAGGCGGCTGACCTGGCGCTGCCACTCGAAGGCCACCCCACGCGTGGCGTTGCCGAATGCATCGCCCGCCTTCACTTCGAGCGCCGAGTAGTCACGCCACCTGTCGGGATAGCCGATCTTGGGATGGAACGCCGCGAGCTTTTCCAGCGCGACTTTCTTGGTCGCCGTCGTCATCCACGAGAGCTGGCTGATGTGCTGCGCATAGGAGGCGCGCAGGTTCTCCACCAGCTCCAGCATCTGCTGCCTGGAAGCCGCTGGAAAGTAACGCTGCACGTACAGCTCTCCGGCCGCCTCCCCGAGCCCCGCATCGACCGCGCTCACCGCGCGCTTCCAGCGCGCCCGTTGCTCGCGCTGACCGTGCAGCGCGCGGCCGTAGAAGTCGAAGACCTCCTCGTCGAAGGCCCTGGGCAACACGGCCGCGTTGCCCACCAGGTAGTGGTACCTGAGATAGGACTGCCAGCGCTTCACGGGCACCGCGCGGAACAGCGCGCCGAGCGCCTGCGTGGCGTCGGGCTCGCGCACGATGAAACGGGGGTGCGTGTCGAGTCCTGCTCCCTGCAGCAGCGCCGGCCAGGGGAAGCCGGGCGCGAAGGCAGGGAGCTCGCTGCGGGTGTGCGGGTTGTAGCGCAGGTCGCGCTCGCGACGCTTGGCACTCGGCCAGTGCGCCGTGGCGATCTGCGTTTCGAGCTCGACGATGGATTTGGCGGCTTGCGCCGCATCAGCGTCTCCGGCCAGTTTCAGCAGGCGCTCGATGTGCGCTGCGTAGCTGGC
Organism: Steroidobacteraceae bacterium; assembly: GCA_035937715.1. Lineage (GTDB taxonomy): Bacteria > Pseudomonadota > Gammaproteobacteria > Steroidobacterales > Steroidobacteraceae > 13-2-20CM-66-19. The sequence continues at coordinate 4,457 of DASZHQ010000058.1, forward strand.
ACGCAGCTCCCGGTAGACAGGCTCGTCCTTCAGATAGTAATCACGGTCCGGCATCCCCAGTCCGCTCTGGTCAACCGTCACCATGTAATGGTCCGGATCCTTCTCATCGGGAAGCGTGTTGAAGTCGAGCGGCCAGGTGATGCGCAGCTCGGGACGACTCATGAGGCGCGCGAGATTCTCGTGGCTGCGGGCGGCGGCGATCGCATCCAGCGCCGGGCGGGCAGGCGCGAGTCCGGCGCGCTCGATGGCGTCGGTGTCGAGGTAGGCGCGATAGAAATCGCCGAGCTTGCGTGAGTTGCTGCCCGCAGGCGCATCCGGCGAGAGTGTCTCGAGGATCTCACGTACCTGCTGCACCGAGCGCTCGCGCAGCACCGCGAACGAGCCCCACCAGGCGCGATCGGGCGGAATCTGCGTGGTGTCGTCCCAGTGGCCGTTGGCATAACGCTCGAAGTCATCCCCGGGCTTCACGCTTCGGTCCCCGCCGGACAGATCCACGCCCCAGGCCCCGATCTGCGCGTGCCCGGGCGGCGCCGCCGGTGAGCCGGCCGCAAGCGCCGCACTGGCAGCGAGGCTGCCAAGAATCGTCGTGCATCGATTCAGCACGTGCCTCACTCCCGCACCCGTTTTTGACTCAAGCGCGCCAGGCGCCCCAGGCGAAGGGGTGGCGATCGCCAGCAGCAAATGGGCAGTGGCCAGCGCCCGGCCGCTACTCACCGCGCGGGCCGAAGAACGGCTTGAGCAGATCGATGGGCAGCGGGAATACGACGATCTGCGTTTTTTCGTGCGCAATGTCGGCGAGCGTCTGCAGGTAGCGCAGCTGCAGGGCGGCCGGTTGCTTGGCAAGCGTCGCCGCGGCCTCGACCAGCTGCTGAGCCGCCTGGGCCTCGCCCTCGGCGTGAATGATCTTGGCGCGCCGCGTGCGCTCGGCTTCCGCCTGCTTCGCCATCGCGCGGATCATCGTCTCATCGAGATCCACGTCCTTGATCTCGACAGTGGAGACCTTGATGCCCCAGGCCTCGGTGGCCTGGTCGAGGATGCGCTGCAGATCGACGTTGAGCTTGTCGCGCTGCGCGAGCAGGTCGTCCATCTCGTGCTGGCCGACCACCGAGCGCAGCGTGGTCTGGGCCACCTGGCTCGTAGCGTCGAAGGCGTTCGCCACCTGGATGATGGCCTTGCCGGGATCGACGATGCGGAAGTAGACCACCGCGTTCACCTTGACCGACACGTTGTCGCGCGTGATGACGTCCTGCTTGGGCACGTTGAGCACGATCACGCGCAGGTCCACGCGGCGCATGCGCTGGATGGCGGGAATGATCAGCACGACTCCCGGACCCTTGATCCCGCCGAAGCGCCCCAGCGTGAACACCACGGCGCGCTCGTATTCGTTCAGCACGTTGAGGGCGCTGAACAGCAGCACCAGGAGCAGTACGACGATGGCGATCCCGAACGGCATGAGTTTCTCCGCTGCTAGAGCACGCTTACTGCGGCTCGACCCACAATGTTAGACCTTCCACCCTGACGATGCGCGCCTGCTCGCCGGCGTGCAGCGCGCGCTCGCTGCGCGCGTTCCACAGCTCTCCGCCGTAACGCACCTTGCCCTTGCCGGTGAAGTCCGCGATCACCTCGGCGGAGGCCCCGATCATGCCCTGCGCCCCGGTGACGACCGGACGGCGCATGGAGCGGCTCGCCAGGTACACGATGCCCGCGATCATGAGGCCGCCGACGGTTGCGAACGCCGCGATCACCGAGCGGCCGACGTTCATGCCCGGCACGTCCGTGTCGAACAGGATGAGCGAGCCGACGATGAATGCAATGAGCCCTCCGACGCCCAGCGAGCCATAAGCGGGAAAGAAAAACTCCGCGATGATCATAGCGGTGCCCACCACGACCAGTGCGAGCCCGGCGTAATTCACCGACAGGATCTGGAAAGCGAACAGCGCAATCAGCAGGCAGATCGAGCCAACCACGCCGGGCAGCACCGCACCGGGATTGTACCCCTCGAGCAACAGTCCCCAGATGCCGATCACCATCAGCCCGTAGGCAACCGTCGGATTGGTGATGACCGCCAGCAGCTCGGTGCGCCAGTCCGGCTTCATGTGCATGACTGAGAGGTCGCGGCTCGCAAGCTTCACGGTGCGGTTGTCGACCTTCACCTCGCGTCCGTCGATGCGCGCCAGCAGATCCGGCAGGTCCCGCGCGATGACATCGATGACTTTCTGCTGCAGCGCCGCCGTGGCGGAGAGGCTCGCGGCGCCGCGTACCGCCTGCTCGGCCCAATCGGCGTTGCGCTCGCGCAGCTCCGCGAGGCCACGGATGTAGGCAACGGCGTCATTGACGACTTTGCGCTCCATGGTGCCCCCGGGCACGTTGGGCGGCTCGGCGCCGCCCGCGCCTCCCGCGGGTGTCTTGTCCGCGCCGCCGTCGCCGCTCTTGCCCGCGGGACGGCCCGGCAGCGGCAAGGGTGTGGACGGGGGCTCCGGCTCGCCGCCGATCGCGACCGGCGTCGCCGCGCCAAGGTTGGTGGCCGGGGCCATGGCGGCAATGTGACTGGCGTAGAGAATGTAGGTCCCGGCACTCGCGGCGCGCGCGCCGGAGGGACTGACATAACTGACCACCGGCAACGGGGAGGCGAGAATCGCGCGGATGATGTCGCGCATCGCACTATCGAGCCCGCCGGGCGTGTCGAGCTGCAGGATCACCAGGCGGCTGCCGGCCTTCTGCGCCGCCTCGAGCCCGCGCACCACGTAGCGCGAGGTCGCAGGTCCAATCGCGCCGTTGATTTCGAGCACCGCGGCCGTGCCGGCCTCGGGGTGCGCCGCGGCCGCTGCGGAAGGAGGCGTGGGCGCCGTGGGGACCTGACTGAGCACGGGAAGGGCGGCGAGCGCGAGGACGATCGCGGCGAGCCTGGCGCTGCCGGCGCGCGGCGCGGAGATATTCATGACATCACCCTACTCTCGCAATGCCGGCATCCGCAATCGCCCGGATGCGCCGGCGCCTCGCCGCTACGCCAGCGCGTGCAGTCCCTGGTATCCCACGTACAACCCCACCAGCAGGATCAGCGTTCCGGACACGTACGGGGCCCGGCGGGCCAGCTCGCCGAAACCGGAGAAGTGGCGCGCGGCGTGCCTCACGCCGAGCGCCGCGACGCTGCCGGTGGCCACCATGGTGAGCGCCAGCCCGATGCTGAAACACACCACCAGTGCGGCCCCCAGGGCGATCTTCTTCAACTGCAGGCACAGCAGCAGCACGGTGATCGAGGCGGGACAGGGGATGAGCCCGCCGGTGAGCCCGAACACGACGATCTGTGCCGTGGTGACCTGGCGGTTGGCGAAGCGGCGGCGGATGTCGTTGGCGTGCGCCAGCTCGTGCGGATCCTGGTAGCCGGGCGCGGTCACATCGAGCGCCTCGTAGGCGCCGATGGCGTGACGGTGCTGCGGCTCGACGAATTCCACGTCGTAGTCGTGAGTATGGCCGCGGCGTCCAAGCCGCAGGCGCGCGACGAACTCATGCGGCTCCGGGACTGCCTGCGCCGACTCCAGGTAATCCCCGCGCCTGCGGAAGGTGAAGGTCTCGCGGCTGCCGTCGGGGCGCTCGGTCTCGATCTGCACCTCGTCCTCTGGCCAGGTAACGCCGCTCTCGGAATGCAGGCGAAATCGCGGCGGCACTCGCTGCTCGAAGATCTGCAGGCGCACGACGCCATGGCCGGTGTCGATGCGACGCTCACCGTGGTCGTGAGCGTGCTCGGGATGCCCGTGGTCGTGGTCATGACCCTGCTCGTGGCCATGGCGATGACCGTGATCGTCCCCGTGCGCAGCGGCTTCAGCATCCGCAAGGTGCCGCCGGGTCCGCCGCAGCATCCACAGCGCCACGGCGATGATCAGCACCGCCGAGATCAGCTGGAAATACGGCTCACTGGTCTCGGTGTTCCATTGCCTGCCGAAGTACAGTCCGCCGAGGGCGACCGCCCAGACAACGGCGGTGTGCGAGAGCGTCGCCGACAGGCCGAGCAGCACCGCCTGCGTCACCGTGCCACGAATGGCGATGATGAAGGCCGCCATCATGGTCTTGGAGTGCCCGGGCTCGAGGCCGTGCAGTGCGCCCAGCAGCACCGCGCTCGGCACGAACAGCCAGGAATTGCCCTGCTGCAGCAGGGTGACAAAGCTGGTCATGTCGGCCTGGCTCCCGAAACGGCCTATAGGGTGGGGGGTATAGTATAGCGCAGCCCATCGCGCGCCGGCAGGCGCGCGGCCTGCGGCGCGGCGGGCGGATGGTGGCGCGGCCGAGGCCGGGGTGTTCAGGAGGCCCGGGGTGAGCGCTCGCGCTTACTGCCGCGCGGGTGCGGCACGCGCGGCAGCCCGGTGTGCTGCGTGCGAAACGGCTGCGTGCCGGCGCCGCGCCGGCCCTCCGGCGCGTGTCCGGTGCCGGAGGGCTGCCAGGCGGGCACCAGCTGCTGGTGGCCGTTACCGATGAGATCGGCGCGTCCCATGCGGCGCAGCGCCTCGCGCAGCATCGGCCAGTTGTTGGCGTCGTGATAGCGCAGGAACGCCTTGTGCAGCCGGCGCACCTTGAGGCCCTTCGGGATCAGCACTTCTTCGCTCGTGCGCGTGATGCGCCGGAGCGGGTTTTTGCCCGAGTGATACATGGCGGTGGCGGTCGCCATGGGCCCGGGGAGAAACGCCTGCACCTGGTCGGCACGCAGGCCCTGGCGCTTCAGCCACAGTGCCAGCTCGAGCATGTCCTGATCGGAAGTGCCCGGATGCGCGGCGATGAAGTAGGGGATGAGGTACTGCTGCTTGCCGGCCTGGCGCGAGTAGCGCTCGAACAGTTGCTTGAAGCGCTCGTAGGCGCCCACCCCAGGCTTCATCATCTTCGACAGCGGCCCCTCGGCGAGCGCCTCGGGCGCGACCTTGAGATAGCCACCGGTGTGGTGCTGCGCGAGCTCCTTCACGTACTCGGGGGACTCGATGGCGAGGTCGTAGCGCACGCCCGAGGCGATCAGCACCTTCCTGATCCCCGGGAGAGCGCGGGCACGGCGATAGAGACGGATGAGCGGAGTGTGATCGGTGTTGAGGTTCGGGCAGATGCCGGGGTAGACGCACGAGGGACGCCGGCAGGCGCTCTCGATCTCGCGGCTCTTACAGGCGAGACGATACATGTTGGCGGTCGGGCCGCCCAGATCGGAAATGATGCCGGTGAAGCCGGGCACGTTGTCGCGCACCGCTTCGATCTCGCGCACCACCGAATCCTCCGAGCGGCTTTGGATGATGCGGCCCTCGTGCTCGGTGATCGAGCAGAACGTGCAGCCGCCGAAGCAGCCGCGCTGGATCGCGACCGAGAAGCGGATCATCTTGTAGGCGGGGATGTTCGCCTTGCCGTAGAAGGGGTGCGGTGCGCGGCGGTAGGGGCGCTCGTACACCCAGTCCATCTCGTTCGTGGTGAGGGGGATCGGCGGCGGATTCAGCCACACGTCCGTGTCGCCGTGGCGCTGCACCAGCGCACGCGCGTTACCGGGGTTTGATTCCAGGTGCAGGATGCGCGAGGCGTGTGCGTACAGCACCGGGTCCGCGGTCACCGCATCGAAGGACGGCATTCGAATCACGCTGCGCTCGCGATCGGCGTTCTTCACGCGGCGCACGAAGCGCACCACGCTCTCCGCCGCCGGCGCCGCCTGCGCACTCGCGCACGGCGCAGGGCCGGCACGCGCTCCAGCCGCCGCAGGCGACATCTCTCCGGAGGCGCCGGCCGCGCCGGAAGGACCGTTGGCCGCCATGGCGTAAGGATCCAGCGGAGGATTCAGCGGGCCGGGCGCATCGAGGTGCGTCGAGTCGATCTCGATCCAGCCGGGCGGCGTGCCCTTGCGTGCGAATGCCGTGCCGCGCAGGTCGGTGATGTCGGCGATGGCCTCCCCCGCCGCCAGGCGATGGGCGAGCTCGCAGATCTGGCGCTCGCCGTTGCCGTATATGAGAAGGTCCGCCTTCGCATCCAGCAGCACCGAGCGGCGCACCTTCTCCGACCAGTAATCAAAGTGCGCGATGCGGCGCAGCGAGGCTTCGATGCCGCCGATCACGATCGGCACGTCGCGGAACGCTTCACGCGCGCGCTGCGCGTAGACGATCACCGAGCGGTCGGGGCGTCGCCCGCCGACGCCTGCGGGCGTGTAAGCGTCGTCGCTGCGGATGCGGCGGTCGGCGGTGTAGCGGTTGACCATCGAATCCATGTTCCCGGCGGTGACGCCGAAGAACAGGTTCGGCGGGCCGAGCGCCGCAAACGCCTCCGCACTGTGCCAGTCCGGCTGCGCGATGATGCCGACGCGAAAGCCCTGCGCCTCGAGCACGCGGCCGATGATCGCCATGCCGAAGCTCGGATGATCGACGTAAGCGTCGCCGCTCACGATGATGACATCGCAGCTGTCCCACCCGAGCAGCTCCATCTCCGCGCGCGACATGGGCAGAAACGGTGCCGCGCCGAAACGCGCGGCCCAGTGCCTGCGGTAGGCGGTAATGTCGGGCGCGCTCTGCATGCAACCAGGCATTTAAGCAGAAGCCA
>DASZHQ010000059.1:0-21326 GCA_035937715.1 Steroidobacteraceae bacterium
GGGGTCCGATACCACCCGGCGGGCGGCGCGACCGCGCGCCTTCAGGTTCATGCGGAATTGGCCGCCTGATCGCCGCGGCGCTCCTGGCGCGGGGGCAGCAGGCGCGCTCTCACCAGCTCCTCGATCTCTCGCGCGACCTCCTTGTTCGACTGCAGGTACGTGCGCGCGTTGTCCTTGCCCTGGCCGATGCGGTTGCCCTTGTAGGCATACCAGGCGCCGGACTTCTCCATGATCCCGAGCGAGCTCGCGAGCTCGATGATCTCGCCCTCGCGCGAGATCCCCTGCCCGTACATGATCTCGAATTCCGCCTCGCGGAACGGCGGGGCCACCTTGTTCTTCACCACCTTGACGCGCGTCATGTTGCCAGTGACTTCCTCGCCGTTCTTGATCGCGCCGATGCGCCGGATATCCAGGCGCACCGAGGCATAGAACTTCAGCGCGTTGCCGCCGGTGGTGGTTTCCGGATTGCCGAACATCACGCCGATCTTCATGCGCATCTGGTTGATGAAGACCACGATCGTGTTCGAGCGCTTGATGTTGCCGGCGAGTTTGCGCAGTGCCTGCGACATGAGGCGTGCCTGCAGTCCCACCTGCATCTCGCCCATTTCGCCCTCGATCTCGGCCTTGGGCGTCAGCGCCGCCACGGAGTCCACCACCACGATCTCAACGGCGTTCGAGCGCACCAGCATGTCGGTGATCTCGAGCGCCTGCTCGCCGGTGTCGGGCTGCGACACGAGCAGATCGTTGATGTTGACGCCGAGCTTCTCGGCGTAGGCCGGGTCGAGCGCGTGCTCGGCGTCGACGAACGCCGCCGTGCCGCCGCCTCTCTGCACCTCGGCGATCACCTGCAGCGTCAGGGTGGTCTTGCCCGAGGCCTCGGGCCCGAAGATCTCCACCACGCGGCCGCGCGGCAGACCGCCGACGCCGAGCGCGATGTCGAGCCCGAGTGATCCGGTGGACACTGTCTCCACGTCGTAGCTTGCGGTGGCATCGCCCAAGCGCATCACCGTTCCCTTGCCGAACTGCTTCTCAATCTGGCCCAGGGCGGCGGCGAGCGCCTTCTTGCGATTTTCTTCCATCGATGGATTTCCCGGCAGTGTTGCGTGAGCGGCGAGCGGATACATGAGGCGCAATTATCACACAAAGTCATGGCGCCCGGCGCGCGTCGCGCGCACCGTTTTGCCGCTATTCGTGCGCTTTCTCCGTGTTAGCCAGTGGATACGATTCGATGACACTGTATATGGGGCCGGCGGGCTCGGTGCGGCTGTCGAGGAGTGCGAACGCGTCGAAGCGCCACACGACCGCGTGCAGCGCGGGCCGGGGCGGGGCGTGCGTGACCTTGCGCGCTACCGTGACATGTGCGTGGAAGGGCTTGAGATCCGGGCTGAATTCTGCGGCGGCTGCGCCATCCTTGAGCGCTTCGGCGAGTGCCTGCGCGCCGCGGGGTGCAGCGGCGGCGAGCGCACACAGGATCTGCTGCCGGGGCCAGTGCGCCAGAGTCTCGAAGCGCAGCGCCAGCGGCGCGTCCTGGGAGAAAGCGCGGGCCGTGCGCTGCGCGAGGGCACGGAGTTCTCCCACCCGCCGCAGTGGGACGCTGCCGAGGAAGGCCAGCGTCACGTGCAGGTTCGGCGCCGGCACCGGCCGGCCGCCGCAGCTCCGGGCGGCCTTGGCCGTGGCCCGCGCGAGCGCCTGCCGCTCGTGCTCCTGCGGCCACAGCGCCAAGAACAGGCGCTGCGTCGGCTCGCAAGCAGTGGGACTCAATCTGCGCCCGTGCGCGACACTTCCGCGCGCACCGGCAGGTCGAGGCGCAGGATGAGCCGCAGGGCATGCTCGACCGAACGGCTGCGCACGAAGGCACGATCCCCGCCGAAGAGCTTCTCCTCGGCGATGATGTCTGCGGAGGCTCCCGCCCGGGCGACGGCGCAGAACCACACCGTGCCGACGGGCTTTTCGGGCGTTCCGCCATCGGGACCTGCGATCCCGCTGAGCGCCAACGCCACACTGGCGTGCGCTACCCGCAGCGCCCCTTCCGCCATCTCGCGCACGGCCTGCTCGCTCACCGCACCGAAGCTCTCGAGGGTGGCGGCGGAGACGCCCAGATCGCGAACTTTCGCGGCGTTGGAGTAGGTCACATAGCCGCACTCGAACCACTGCGAGCTGCCGGGAATATCCGTGAGCGCCTTGGCCACCCAGCCGCCGGTGCACGACTCGGCCGTCACAACTCGACGCTCGGCGGCGCGCAGCTTGTGGCCGACGCGGGCCGCGAGCTCATACAGCTCCGAATCGCTCACCATGGGAGCGAGGCTACCGCAGCGGGCACCCCGGCCGGAAGCCGCGGGCGGCGTCAGGCGCCGCCCGCCTCGGGCGGCACGCAAGCGGGGGCGTCTTGGGGTAGCCTTCACGCACCATGAACGACTCGGCCTGCCGCGGCACACGCCGATGATGCAGCACTATCCCGCGATCGCTGGCGTGCTCCTTTGGGCCTGTTGCTGACCCCCGCGCAAGCGGCCAGGGCCAGCGAGCCTGTCCGGAGCGACGACACGCCGCAAAGAACCGAGTATCGGCCTGACATTGACGGGCTACGTGCGCTTGCGGTGCTGAGCGTGATTGGCTTTCACGCTTTTCCGCGGGTGGTGTGGGGAGGCTTTGTCGGGGTTGATATTTTCTTTGTGGTATCGGGCTTTTTGATCTCCAGCATCATCTACAACGCACTGCGCCGGGATGCGTTCAGTTACCTGGAGTTCTATGTGCGTCGGATCCAGCGCATTTTTCCTGCGCTGCTGACGGTGCTGGCGGCGTGCCTGGTGGCGGGCTGGTTTTTGCTGCTGCCCGATGAGTACCAGCAACTGGGCCGGCAGATTGCGGCCGGCGCGGGTTTTGCTTCCAACCTGCTGTTGTGGAGCCAGGCGGGTTATTTTGACACCGAGGCGGCCATCAAGCCGCTGCTGCACCTGTGGTCCCTCGGCATCGAGGAGCAGTTTTATTTACTGTGGCCGCTGCTGTTGGCTTTGCTGTACCAGCGCACGCGTCATCTGCCGCTGATCGTGAGCGGGCTGCTGGTGGCCTCGTTCGCCTGCAATGTTGCCTTCGTACACAGCCACCCCTCGGCCACCTTTTATCTGCCGATGGCCCGCTTCTGGGAGTTGTTGAGCGGCGCGCTACTGGCGTACCTGACGATGCTCGGCCGCGAACGCGCGCCGGTCGTTACGTTAGCGGCGCAGGCGGCGGCGGCCGAGGGCCGTGGGCGCAGGCGCTGGCAGGAGGCATGCGCCTGGTCCGGGATGGTGTTGATCGGTGCGGCCGTGCTGCTCATCGACCGGGAGCGCACCTTTCCCGGTGGGTGGGCGCTGTTGCCGACGCTGGGCACGCTGCTGATCATTGTGGCGCCGGAGGCGTGGCTGAATCGGGTGGTGCTGTCCAACCGCGTCCTGGTTTTCATTGGACTGATCAGTTATCCGCTATATCTGTGGCACTGGGTGCTGCTGTCGATCCTGCGGATGCGCTTGTATGAGGACGGGGCGGAGGCGCCCCGGTCGCAGCGCATTGCGGCGGTGGCCTTGAGCTTCATGCTGGCGTGGCTGACGTATGCGCTGATTGAGAAGCCGATCCGCTTCGGCACGCGCACTGCCCTCAAACCGATTCTGCTGCTGGCGCTGATGGGGGTAGTCGGGTTGCTGGGCTTGGCGGTGGACTCGAGCGACGGGGCTGCGGCGCGCTATCCGGCGGCCATTCGTCCCCTGGCCGCCTACCAGTACGACAAGGAGCGCGCCTACTACAGCAACCTTTTGACGGTGCGCTCCTGCTTCATCGACGCCGCAGAGCTGAAATTCGCCGACATCGGTGCGCAGTGCATCGACAAACGCGACGGGCAGAAGAAGCTGCTGGTGTTGTGGGGCGACTCGCACGCCGCCTCACTCTACCCTGGTCTCAGGATGCTACAGAATGAGAAGGGGAGCTTCCGCATTGCCGAGTTTACCGCGAGCGCTTGCCCCCCGGTTGTGGGCCAGCCGTTTGCCAAGCACCCGACATGTAAGGCCTTCAACGAGGCGGTGGTTCAGAAGATCTCATCACTGCATCCCGATGTCGTCCTGCTGGAGGGCTCCTGGTGGTGGTATCTGGCGGGCTCCGAGGGCCGGGATAAGCTCGATGTCGCGGCTCTGCAAACCACCGTGAACCGGCTCGAATCACAGGGAGTGCGCCGCGTCGTGGTGTTCGGCGACGTGCCGGTGTGGCAGATCGCCCAACCGAAGGTGAGCGTGAAGCTATGGCTGCAAACGCATGCGCTGCCGGAGCGAACCCGGGCGTATTTGAATACGGCGTCGCTGCGCGCCGATGCCGCGGTGCGCGCCGCGATCGCTCGCACCGGTGCGGTGTTTGTCTCTCCGATCGACGAACTCTGTAATGAGCGTGGTTGTCTGCTGACCACGGATCGGGACAAATGGACGCCACTCGCATGGGACGCGGCACACTTGACGGAAGCGGGCTCGGTCTACTTGATCAGGCGCTCGGCTCTGCAGATCTGGGGCGGCTGAATCGCCCGGGCACGAAGCCGAGCGGCCCCAAGGCAAAATGATCCGTTCAGTACCAGAATTTTCTAGACAATTTTAGACACGGCGGCCCGTAAGCTCTTGAACGATAAGCCCCTGACACATACGCCGATGATGCAGCAGTACCTGCGCATCAAGAGTCAGTATCCGGACACCCTCCTCTTTTATCGGATGGGTGACTTCTACGAGCTGTTCTACGAGGACGCCCGCCGCGCCGCGGCACTGCTGGACATCACCCTCACCGCGCGCGGTCAATCCGCCGGGGCGCCCATCCCCATGGCCGGCGTGCCCTTTCATGCGCTGGACAGCTACCTTGCGCGGCTCGTCCGCAAGGGCGAAAGCGTCGCCATCTGCGAGCAGCTGGGCGATCCGGCGAGCGCCAGGGGCCCGCTCGAGCGGCAGGTGGTGCGCATCATCACGCCCGGCACGGTGACCGACAGCGCGCTCCTCGAGGCACGTGCCGACACGCTGGTCGCCGCGCTGGTCCGCGATGGGGTGCACTTCGGCCTGGCCTGGCTCGATCTGGCCGCCGGGCGTTTCACCGTATTGCAGAGTGAGGGCCGGGCGGACCTCGTGGCTGAGCTCGAGCGCCTCAAACCCGCGGAATTGCTGCTGGCGGAGGGCGCAGCGGGGGAGGAATGCGCGCGTCCCGGCTGCGCGGTACGCACGCGACCGCCGTGGCATTTCGAGCTCGCGAGCGCCTCGCGCCTGCTCACCGACCAGCTCGGCACGCTCGACCTCAGGGGATTCGGCGCCGACGAGCTGCCGCTCGCCATCCGCGCCGCCGGTGCGCTGCTGCAGTACGTGCGCGACACGCAGCGCTCGGCGCTGCCGCACATCCGCGCGCTGCACGTCGAGGAACGGAGCGATGCGCTGCTGCTGGACGCGGCCAGCCGCCGCAATCTCGAGATCGACGTGAGCCTCACGGGCAGCGAGGACGCGACGCTCCTCGCCGTGATCGACAGCTGCGTCACGTACATGGGTTCGCGCCAACTACGCCGCTGGCTCAACCGGCCGCTGCGCAGCCAGCCGCTGCTGCGCGAGCGCCATCACGCGCTCGCCACGCTGATCGACGGGCGGCGCTTCGAGGCGCTGCGCGGGCAGCTGGGAGCGGTCGGCGATGTCGAGCGCATTCTCGCGCGCGTGGCGCTGCGCTCGGCGCGCCCGCGCGACCTCACGCAGCTGCGCAGCTCGCTCGGCGCGTTGCCGGCGCTGCGTGCCACGCTCGCGGGCCTCGACTCCCCGCTGCTGCAGCAGCTGCATTCGCGCATCACCACTCACGACGACGTGCTGCGGCTGCTCGCGGCCGCAATTGCCGCAGAGCCCGCGGCGCTGGTGCGCGACGGAGACGTGATCGCCCGAGGCTACGACAGCGAGCTCGATGAGCTGCGGCGTATCTCCACGCACACCGACGAATTCCTGCTGGACTTGGAAAGGCGCGAGCGTGCGCGCACCGGGCTCGCCACCCTCAGGCTCGGCTACAACCGCGTGCAGGGGTTCTACATCGAGATCCCGCGGCGCGACGCCGAGCGGGTGCCGAAGGACTATGTCCGGCGCCAGACGGTGAAGTCGGCGGAACGTTTCATCACCGCGGAGCTGCAGAGCTTCGAAGACCGGGTGCTCGGGGCGCGCGAGCGCGCGCTAGTACGCGAGCGGCAGCTTTACGAGCAGGTGCTGACGCAGCTGATCGATGCGCTCGCTCCGCTGCAGACCAGCGCCGCGGCGCTCGCGGAAACCGATGCCCTCGCCGCTCTCGGCGAGCGTGCCGTAGCGCTCGAGTGGTGCCGCCCGGAACTCAGCGCCGAGGCGCGCCTGACCATCGAGGGCGGTCGCCACCCGGTGGTCGAGCGCTTCGCCGACGCGCCCTTCGTGCACAATGACCTGCGTCTCGATGCCGAGCGGCGCATGCTCATCATCACCGGACCCAATATGGGCGGGAAATCCACTTACATGCGCCAGGCCGCCCTCATTGCGCTGCTGGCGCACATTGGCAGTTATGTGCCGGCCGATCGCGCGCTGCTCGGTCCGCTCGATCGCATCTTCACACGCATCGGGGCGGCGGACGACCTGGCCGGCGGACGCTCTACCTTCATGGTGGAAATGACCGAAGCCGCCAATATCCTGCACAACGCCAGCGCGCGCAGCCTGATCCTTCTCGATGAGATCGGGCGCGGCACCAGCACTTTCGACGGCCTGTCGCTCGCCTGGGCGATGGCGCGCGAGATCGCCACGCGCGTACGTGCCTTCACGCTGTTCGCCACGCACTATTTCGAGCTCACGACGCTCGCCGGTGAAGTCGAAGGGTGCGCCAATGTACACCTGGACGCGACCGAGCACGGCGAGGGCATCGTGTTCCTGCATGCCGTGAAGGACGGGCCCGCCAACCGCAGCTACGGGCTGCAGGTGGCGCAGCTTGCCGGCGTGCCGGCCAACGTGATCGTTGAGGCGCGGCGCTACCTCGAGCACCTGGAGTCCGAGCGCGATCGCCATCGCGGGCTCGTCATCGCAGCAGGCGAGGCGAGCGCGGCGCAGAGCGAGCTGCCCCTGTTTGGTGCCAGCCAGGCTGGGGGACGTGCCCCCGCGGGCGCCACGGCGGATGCACTGCGACGGGCGCTCGCGGCCATCGACCCGGACCAGCTCTCCCCCAGAGCCGCGCTCGAGGCGCTCTACGCCCTGCGCCGGCTGCTCGATGGTCCGCCGTGAGCCGCCGCGACTAACGCAGCGAGAAACCCCCCGCGGTGAGAAAGAGCCCGGTCTCGTGCGCGACGCGCGCCGACAACAGCATTCCCAGATGGCTCACCGGCAGGACGATATGATCGGCGGCTCCGGGCATACGCGTCTCGCTCACCGCGATGGTGCCGTCATTCTGCTCGTCGAAGTCGGCCAGCAGCTGCCCGACGCCGAGGGGTTGAGTGCCGGCGATGATCCCGAGCGGCCGTGGATGCGTCCAGCGCCGCTCCTGCGGCCGCAACAGCTCCTGCGCCACCGACTGCCCCATGAGATGACCGATCGGCGCGAAGCGCGCCGCGCGCTCGGCGGCACGGCTCCCCACGCACGGCGTGCCGAGAAATACCACGCCGCCGGCGGGCTGCTCGGGGAAGCGCTCGAGGAAGCGGTAGATGACCAGTCCACCGAGGCTGTGGCCGACGAGGTGTACTACGGGCGAGCGCAACTCGCGCACGAAGGCCTCGAGGCGTTCCGTGACCGCACTCATGCTGGAGGAAGCGGCGGAGTAGCGGAACGAATGCAGCGTGAGGCTGAATTCCTGAGCCAGGCGGTGGCGCAGCATCAGGGACTCTTGCCCGGGCATCCACAGACCGTGCACATAGACGACCGGCGCCACCGCTCAAACCGTCCGGCGTCCGCTGCGCGGCGGGCGGATCAGGGCTGCGGCAGGCGCACGCGTATGTGCAGCTCGCGCAGCTGCGCCTCGCTCACTTCCGTCGGCGCGTCGGTGAGCGGATCGGCAGCCGTCTGAGTCTTGGGAAAGGCGATGACCTCGCGGATGCTGTCGGCACCGGCCATCAGCATTGCCAGGCGATCGAGCCCGAAGGCGATGCCGCCGTGCGGCGGCGCCCCGAACTTGAGCGCATCGAGCAGGAAGCCGAATTTTCGCTGCGCTTCCTGCGCGGGGATGCCGAGCAGATCGAACACCGTCGATTGCATCTCCTGGCGGTGAATGCGCACCGAACCGCCGCCGATTTCAGAGCCGTTCAACACCAGGTCGTAGGCCCGGGCGAGCGCCTCGCCGGGCGCGGCACGCAGTGCCGCCGGGTCCTCGTTCTTTGGCGCCGTGAACGGATGGTGCATGGCGACCCAGCGCTTCTCCTCTGCGTCCCACTCGAACATCGGGAAGTCGAACACCCATAGCGGCTGCCAGCCGCCCCTCACCAGCTTGAGCTCCTGGCCGATCTTCAGGCGCAGCGCGCCGAGGGCGTCGTTGACCACGCGCGCCACATCGGCACCGAAGAAGATCAGGTCATTGTCGGCGGCCTGCGTGCGCTCGAGGATACCCGCGAGCGCGGCATCGCTCAGGAACTTGATAATGGGCGATTGCAGGCCCTCGCGCCCGCGTGCCGCCTCGTTCACCTTGATATAGGCGAGCCCCTTCGCCCCGTAACGAGTGACCCACTCGGTGCACGCATCGATCTGCGAGCGCGGCATCGCGCCCCCGCCCGGCAC
This sequence comes from Steroidobacteraceae bacterium, assembly GCA_035937715.1. Taxonomy (GTDB): domain Bacteria; phylum Pseudomonadota; class Gammaproteobacteria; order Steroidobacterales; family Steroidobacteraceae; genus 13-2-20CM-66-19. The sequence continues at coordinate 8,730 of DASZHQ010000059.1, forward strand.
GCGCAGCGCCGCGACGCGCCCGCGCGGGTCCTTCGCCGGCGCGGCGAACACCTTGAAGTCACAATCCCTCACCAGGTCCGCCACGTCGACGAGCTCGAGCGCAATGCGCAGATCCGGCTTGTCGGAGCCGTAGCGGCGCAGGGCCTCCGCAAACGTCATGCGCGGGAAGGGATCAGGGAGCGCAACCCCCAGTACCTCGCCGAAGAAGTGCCGCACCAGCCCTTCCATGAGCGCCATGATATCGGCCTGCGCGAGGAAGGAAGTCTCGACGTCGAGCTGGGTGAATTCCGGCTGGCGGTCGGCGCGCAGATCCTCGTCGCGGAAGCAGCGCACGATCTGGTAGTAGCGATCGAAGCCGGAGATCATCAGCAGCTGCTTGAAGATCTGTGGCGACTGCGGCAGTGCAAAGAACTTGCCCGGGTGCGTGCGGCTGGGCACCAGATAGTCGCGCGCCCCTTCCGGGGTGGCCTTGGTGAGCATCGGCGTCTCGAGATCGATGAAGCCGTGGGCATCGAGGTAGGCGCGCATCGAGCGCGTGAGTCGATGCCGCAGCTTCAGGCGTTCGCTCATCACTTCGCGGCGCAGATCGAGGTAGCGATAGCGCAGCCGCACCTCCTCGCCCACCTGCTCATCGAGCTGAAACGGCAGCGGCTCGGAACGGTTGAGCAGCTCGAGCTCCTGCGCCAGCACCTCCACCCGCCCGGAAGCGAGATTGGCGTTCGCCGTGCCATCCGGCCGCGCGCGCACCTTGCCGGCCACCCGGATGACGAATTCGTTGCGCAGCCGCTCGGCCTCACGGAAGACGGCGGCCGCCTGCGGATCGAACACGATCTGCAGCAACCCCTCGCGATCGCGCAGGTCGACGAAAATGACCCCGCCATGGTCGCGCCGGCGATGCACCCAGCCGGCCACCGTGACCTGCTGGCCGAGGAGCCGCTCATCGACCTGTCCGCAGTAATGTGAGCGCATGAGGCGCGCGATGTTACGGAAGGCGTGCAGGTGCCCGCAACCGCGGGTCAGTTCTACGCCGGTTCCAGTACCGCAGCCCCCCTGAGAGTCCCGCTCCGCAGCCGTCCGAGGGCAAGGTTCGCATCGGCGAGCGCGAAGCGCTCCACCGTGGGCTTGAGGCGCAACCGCGCAGCCAGGGCGAGGAATTCCTCACCATCGGCGCGGGTGAGGTTCGCGACCGATGACACCGAGCGCTCCCCCCACAGCAAGCGATAAGGAAACGCCGGCACATCGCTCATGTGGATGCCCGCGCACACCACGCGCCCGCCGGGGCGCACGGCGGCGAGCGCGGCGGGTATCAGCTCGCCGACGGGGGCGAAGAGGATCGCGGCATCGAGAAGCTCCGGAGCTCCGGCAGCGGAACTACCGGCCCACACGGCCCCGAGCTCGCGCGCAAAGCGCTGGCCGGCAGAATCGCCGGCGCGTGTGAAAGCAAACACGCGCCGGCCCTCGTGCTTCGCCAGCTGCGCGAGCAGGTGCGCGGCGGCACCGAAACCGTAGATGCCGAGGTTGCTCGCCGCGCCCGCCTTGCGGTAGGCGCGGTAGCCGATGAGCCCGGCACACAGGAGCGGGGCGAGCTCGGCGGCCGCGGTGTCGCGCGGCAGCGCCAGACAATAGCGCGCATCCGCGAGCACTTCTTGCGCATAGCCGCCGTCGCGCGTGTAACCGGTGAAGCGCGCCTGCGGGCAGAGGTTCTCGCTCCCTGCGCGGCAGTATTCACAGACCCCGCACGTCGAGGCGAGCCATGGCACGCCGACGCGCTCACCCACGTGAAAACGCGACACCCCGCTTCCGAGCGCCGCGACGCTGCCGACGATTTCGTGTCCGGGGGTGAGGGGGAAGTGAATGTCGGGGAGCTCGTCGTCGATGAGGTGCAGGTCCGTGCGGCACACGCCGCAGGCCTCCACCCGGATCAGCAGCTCTTGCGGGCCGGGGGCGGGCAGCGTGACCTCGGTCGGGGTGAGCGCGGAGGCCGGGGCCAACAGTCGCATGGCCTTCACGGGCGCTCAGGCAGCGGGTTTTGCCAGCTGCGCCTTGTCGGCGGCGGCCGCGGGGACCACCACGCCGCAGGTGATGATCATCTTCATGGCCGCATCCACCGACATGTCGAGCTCCACCACCTGGCGGCGCGGCACGATGACGAGGTAGCCCGCGGTGGCGTTCAGCGCCAGCGAAATGTACACGGCGGCGTGCGGCTCACCCAGCTTTTCGCTCACCTCGGGAACGTCCTCCGCGGTGAGAAACCCGATGCTCCAGGCTCCGGCGCGCGGGTACTCCACCATCACCACTTTGCGAAAGGAGTTGGATTGCGACAGGACGCTCTCGGTGAAGCTCTTGACGCCACCGTAAACGGTGCGCACCACCGGGATGCGATCGAGCAGCTCCTCGCCCCAGGCAAGCAGGCGATAGCCGATCAGGTTGGTCACCAGCAGTCCCGTGAGCAGCACCACGATGAGTGCGAACAGCAATCCGACGCCGGGGAGCGTGAAGCCCACCAGGGCCTCCGGGCGGTAGGCGGATGGCAGCAGCAGGAGCGTGCGGTCCATGAGATGGAGCATGAAAGTCACCACCCAGATGGTGGCGAGGATTGGCAACCACACGAGGATCCCGGCGACCATGTAGCGCCGTAGTCCCCACTTTTTCGTACTGCCTGCGCCGTCCATCGCGCTAGCGCCGGCCCCGGCGCCCCTTGCCGGAGCGAGCCGGGCGCGACGGGCGGCGCGCCGCGGCGGCGCGCGCGGCCTTGGGTGCAGCGCTCCCGCGGCCACGGCGGTCCCCGCCGGCCCCGCCGCCCGCAGACGCCTTGGCCGGCGCCGCGGCGCTGTCCTTGGACTCCCTCGATTCCTTCACCTCCTTGCCCTCGGGCTTCGTATCCTTGGATTCCTTCGCTTCGGGCTTGCTCTCGGGCTTGCTCTCGAGCTTGGGCTCTTCCTTCTCGGCCGCGAGCAGGTTGCGCTTGTTTTCCTTATCGGACTTGAAGTCGGTTTCGTACCAGCCGCCGCCCTTGAGGCGGAAAACCGGTGCCGACACCAGCTTTTTGAGCCGCCGCTTGCCGCAGGAGGGGCAGCGGGTGAGCGCCGCGTCGGTGATCTTCTGCATGACCTCGGTGTAGTACTTGCAGGCCTGGCATTCGTATTCGTAGAACGGCATGAGATGTGCTGTAGCAGTGTTGTACCGCAAGTATAGCGGACGCGCGGCGCGCTCAGCCGGTCGGGCGCACCGCTAAGCGCGCACCGCGCGGCGCTCGTCAGCCTTGGTGAAGGTCAGCTGCCCGTCGCGCGCGCTGACACGGATGCGATCGCCGGGGGCGAACTCGCCCAGCAGGATCTTCTGCGCCAGCGGATTCTCGATCTGCTGCTGGATGGCGCGCTTGAGCGGGCGCGCCCCGTACACCGGGTCGAATCCCGACTCCCCGAGCAGGTCGCGGGCGCTGTCATCGAGCGTGATATCCATGTTGCGCTCGACGAGGCGCTTGCGCAGGTAGATGAGCTGGATGTCGACGATGGCGCGGATCTGCCGGGTGCCGAGCGGGTGAAATACCACGATGTCGTCTATGCGGTTGATGAACTCCGGCCGGAAGCTCTGCTGCACGACCTCCATCACCGCGCTCTTCATCTTGGCGTAGTTCTGCTCGCCGGCGAATTCCTGGATCACCTGCGAGCCGAGGTTCGACGTCATGATGATGACGGTGTTGCGGAAGTCGACCGTGCGGCCCTGCCCGTCGGTGAGACGCCCGTCGTCGAGCACCTGCAGCAGCACGTTGAAAACGTCGGGATGGGCCTTCTCCACCTCATCGAGCAGGATCACGGAGTACGGGCGGCGCCGCACGGCTTCGGTGAGATAGCCGCCTTCCTCGTAGCCGACGTAGCCGGGCGGCGCGCCGATCATGCGGGCGACGGAGTGCTTCTCCATGAACTCGGACATGTCGATGCGCACCATGGCGTCCTCGGTGTCGAACAGGAATTCGGCGAGCGCCTTGCACAGCTCCGTCTTGCCGACGCCGGTGGGACCCAGGAACAGGAACGAGCCGGTCGGACGGCGCGCATCCGAGAGTCCCGCGCGCGAGCGACGGATGGCGTTGGAGACGATGCGCAGCGCCTCGGCCTGGCCCACCACGCGCTTCCCGAGAGCCTCCTCCATGTGCAGCAGCTTCTCCTTCTCCCCCTGCAGCATCTTCGACACCGGGATGCCGGTCCATTTGGAGACGACTTCCGCGATCTCCTCCTCCGTCACCTTGTTGCGCACCAGCGTGGGCGCCTTCTCCTCCGCGGCTGTCGCACTCGCCAGGCGCCGCTCGAGATCGGGGATCTTGCCGTACTGCAGCTCCGCCATGCGCCCGAGGTTGCCGGCACGGCGCGCCGCTTCGAGCTCCAGGCGCGCGCGATCGAGCTCCTCGCGAATCTGCGCGGTGCCCTGCAGCGCCGCCTTCTCGGACTTCCAGACTTCCTCGAGGTCGGCGTACTCCTTTTCCAGGCCGGCGAGCGTGCTCTCGAGTGTCGCCAGGCGCTTGCGCGAAGCCTCGTCCCGCTCCTTCTTCAGCGCCTCCTGCTCGATCTTCAGCTGGATGATGCGCCGCTCGAGCTTGTCGAGGGCCTCGGGCTTGGAGTCGATCTCCATGCGGATGCGCGCCGCCGCCTCGTCGATGAGGTCGATCGCCTTGTCGGGAAGCTGGCGGTCGCTGATGTAGCGGTGCGAGAGGGTGGCGGCAGCGACGATCGCAGGGTCGGTGATCTCCACCTTGTGGTGCACCTCGTAGCGCTCCTGCAGCCCGCGCAGGATGGCAATGGTGTCCTCCACCGAGGGCTCATCCACCAGCACCTTCTGGAAACGCCGCTCCAGGGCGGCATCCTTCTCGAGGTACTTGCGGTACTCATCGAGGGTCGTCGCGCCCACGCAATGCAGCTCCCCGCGCGCCAGCGCGGGCTTGAGCATGTTGCCGGCGTCCATGGCGCCCTCGGCCTTGCCTGCGCCCACCATGGTGTGCAGCTCGTCGATGAAGAGAATGATCTGCCCTTCCTGCTTGGCGAGATCGCTCAGCACGGCCTTGAGACGCTCCTCGAACTCGCCGCGGAACTTCGCTCCTGCGATCAGCGTGCCCATGTCGAGCGCGAGGATGCGCTTGTTCTTCAACCCCTCCGGCACCTCGCCGTTGACGATGCGCTGCGCCAGCCCCTCGACGATCGCGGTCTTACCGACGCCGGGCTCGCCGATCAGCACCGGGTTGTTCTTGGTGCGGCGCTGCAGCACTTGGATGGTGCGGCGAATCTCGTCATCGCGTCCGATCACCGGGTCGAGCTTGCCGGCGGCCGCGCGCGCGGTGAGATCGATGGTGTACTTCTCCAGCGCCTGGCGGCTTTCCTCCGCATTGGGATCGGCTACCTTCTCGCCGCCGCGCACCTCATCGATCGCCTTTTCGATCGCGCCGCGCACCGCGCCCGCTTCCTTGAACAGCCGCGCCAGTGCGCGATCCTCGAACGCCGCCAGCGCGAACAGCTCGCTCGCGATGAACTGATCCCCGCGCTGCTGCGCGAGCTTGTCGGTGACATTGAGCACGCGGTTGAGGTCATTGGAGATGTGCAGCTCCCCGGGCGTCCCGCCTTCGACCTTCGGCAGCCCGTCGAGCAGGGCCAGCAGCCCCGCACGCAGCTTGTTGACGTCGACCCCCGCCTTCATCAGCAGCGGACGCACCGAGCCGCCGGAAGCGTCCAGCAGCGCCTGCATGAGGTGCGCGGGCTCGAGCACCTGGTGGTCGCGGCCGAGCGCGAGCGACTGGGCATCGGCCAGCGCCTGCTGGAGACGGCTGGTGAGCTTGTCCATGCGCATGTGAATTCAACCTTGCGGTGGGACCGTGGGAGACAGGCGCTTTGTGGGGACAAACCGCTGTCCGTTCAAGGGGCTGCGGCGCTTTCGGCGACGCCGAGCATCTATCCGTGACCCGTAAGATAGCGCATGCAGCTGGCCTGCGCGGGCTTGCGCGTGAGGCGCCGCAGCCGGGCCGGGCTCGAGGTCCCTCGAGCTCGAGCAGCGGCTGAACTTTTGGAGTGACGTCTGGCCGGCAGGGAGCTACGGGTGAGTCAAGCGCTCGGCGCAGGCGATGACGGCGATTCCGATGCCGATGAGGATCACCTGGGTGGCGCTGGTGCGCACGTCGACGCGGCGATGGAGCCCGGGAATGAGGCCCGCGACCGCGATGTACAGGAAACCGGCGGCGGCAAAGGCGAGCGCGTACGGCAGCGCCCCCATCGTCTGGCGCAGGCCGAAGTAGGCGGCGGCCGCGCCGGCCACCGAAGCGATGCCGGTGGCCAGATTCAGCAGCAGCGCGCGCGGGCGCGATAGCCCTGCCTGTACCAGGATGGCGAAATCCCCGACGCGGTGCGGGATTTCGTGGGCCGCGACCGCGAAGGTCGTCACTATCCCGAGCGGCACGGTTGTGAGAAACGCCGCCGCGATCAGCACCCCATCGAGCGCGTTATGCAGGCTGTCGCCCACCAGCACCAGCACGCCGGAGGCGTGTTCGCGGGCATGATCGTGGCCGGCATGAGAGTGACCGGCGTGGTGGGCGGCAGCGTGCGCGGCCGGCGGGTCGTCCGCGTGCTGCGCACAAGCGCCGGCATCCGCGTGGCTCTCATCGTGCGCATGGGAGTGCCACCACAGCACCAGTTTCTCGATGACGAAGAACACGGCAAGGCCTGCGATCAGGACGAGCCCGATGCGGTGGGCGCCCGCGGTGCCGGCGCCCTCGATGGCCTCGGGCAACAGCGCCAGCAGCGCCGCGCCGAGCAGCGCCCCGGTGGCGAAGCTGATGAAGTGCGGCAGGATGCGCGTGCTGTGCTCCTCGCGCACCCACAGGAACACGACTGCGAACGCCGCGCTGGCGATGCCGCCGAGCGCGGCGAACAGCATGATCGTGAGCAACAGCGGCACCTGATCATCCTAACACGTGCCTTCGCCAAGCCAGACGAGCGCCGCCATGCGGCCGCACCGCCCGTCGCGACGATGGGAAAAGAAGCGCAGCGGATCGGAGAAAGTGCACCATCCGCCCCCGTACACTGCTCCGACTCCGAGGGCTGTGAGCCGCTGCCGGGCGAGCTTACCGAGATCGCACTGCCAGCGCCCGCGTGCATTGGCCGCGAAAGCGGCCGCAGCAGCGCGGTCGTGCGTCATGAAGAGCTCCCGCACCTCCCCGCCTACTTCGAAGTGCTCAGCGCCGATCGCGGGCCCGAGCCAGGCGATCAGTTGCGCGGGGTCAATGCCGAGTTGCGCCACCGTGGCTTCCAGCACGCCCGCTGCCAGGCCGCGCCACCCGGCGTGTGCGGCGGCGACCGCGGCGGCATCGCGCGCGGCGAACAGCACCGGCAGGCAGTCCGCCACCTGCACGACGCACACGCGCCCGGCGCGCCGGGCGATGCTGGCATCGGCGCATGGCGGGGAGTGCGAGAGCGGCAGCGCCGGCGGGCTGGCTGCCGCAGTGGCTGGCGTCGTCGCATGAGTGGTCGCATCGGTGGCCGCATCGGGATCGAGAACCCCGATGCTGTGCACCTGCTCGATCCAGGCCGGCTCGGCCGGCAGATTCAGGTGAGCAGCGACGCGGCGGCGGTTCTCGGCTACGGCGGCGTCGGCATCCCCGACATGCGCGCCGAGGTTGAGTGACTTGTACGGGCCGGTGCTGACGCCGCCGTCGCGCAGGGTGAATGCGGCGTGCACGGCGTGGGGGGCGGGCCATTGCGGCACCAGGATAGCGAGGCGCGCGCCGGCGACTGGTGTGCTCACGGCCGCTCGGCCTCGAGAGCCTGGAGGAGCCGGCGCATGTCATGCGGGAGCGGCGCCTCCCATTGCATCTCGCGCGCGGTAAAGGGATGGGTGAGTGCGAGGCGCGCCGCATGCAGCGCCTGGCGCGGGAAGCTGCGCAGCTCGGCGGCGAGTGTCGGCGGGCAGCGGGGGGGAATGCGACGACGCCCGCCGTACACCGGGTCACCCACGAGCGGAAACCCCAGGTGCGCGAGATGCACGCGGATCTGATGGGTGCGTCCGGTCTCGAGCGTCACACGCACCAGGGTATGTGCGCGGAAACGCCGCACGATGCGATAGTGCGTCACTGCGCGACGGCCGTCGGCGCGCACCGCCATGCGCGTGCGCTGCGTGCGGTGACGACCGATCGGTGCATCGACCGTGCCTCCTGCGGTCATCACTCCCGTGCACACCGCCAGGTACTCGCGCGTCACCGCGCGTGCGCCCAGGGCGGCGATGAGCGCGGCGTGCGCCTCGGGGGTGCGCGCCACCAGCAGCAGCCCGCTCGTGTCCTTGTCGAGGCGGTGCACGAGCCCGGCGCGCGGCACGAAGGCGAGCTTCGGGTCGAGCGCCAGCAGCGCGTTCTGCAGGGTGTGGCGGGCGTTGCCCGCGCCCGGGTGCACCACGAGTCCCGCCGGCTTGTTGATCACCAGGAGCGAGCGGTCCCGGAACACCACCGCGAGCGGCAGGCTCTCCGCGCTGACACGCGTGGCCGATGGCAGCGGCGCGTCGATTCGCACCCGCTCGCCACCGAGCACCCGGTCCTTGCCGCGCAACGGGCGGCCGTCGACCTGGACGGCGCCCGAGCCGATCCAGGCGGAAAGAAGCGCGCGCGAATACTGCGGCAATGCCCGCGCCAGGGCCTGATCGAAGCGCAGCCCCGCACTCTGCGGCGGCAGCACGAGCGCGTGCGAGCGGAACTCCGCGCCCGGCTGCGCGGTCGGAGGTCCGGGATTCGCTATACTCGGCACCCTTACACGGCGCGAAGCCAAAGAAAGGCCCCCTGCAGATGTTCCTGCCCGGTCCCATGCGCGGCAGCGTGGTCGCGCTGTGTATCGTCCTGCTCGCAGTTTCCGGGTGCCGCGCGCACCGCGAGCGTGATGAAAAGAAAGTAACCCCGGACATCCTCTACAAGAAGGCCCACAAGAGTCTCGAGTCTTCCGACTACAACACCGCGATCAAGAGTTATGAGCAGCTGACCGCGCGCTTTCCGTTCACCGACGAGGCGCGGCAGGCGCGGCTCGACCTCATCTACGCATATTACCGCGCGGGGGAAAAGGAGTCCGCGACCGACGCGGCCGAGACCTTCATCCGCGAAAACCCGACGCATCCGCGCGTCGACTACGCCTGGTACGTCAAGGGGCTCGTGGACTTCGAGCGCTCGCCCAATGCGATCGAGCGGCTGTTCCGCGCCGATCTCACCCAGCGCCCGCCGAGCACCGCCCGCAAGGCATTCGCGGCCTTCAAGACCGTGGTCGAGCAGTATTCGAAGAGTGAGTACGCGCACGATTCACTGCAGCGGATGATCTACCTGCGCAACCGCCTGGCGAGCTACGAGGTGCACGTGGCGCGCTACTACTTCAAGCGCGGCGCTTACGTCGCCGCGGCGCAGCGTGCCAAGGGAGCGATCGAGCAATACGACGGCGCCCCCGCGATCCGCGAGGCGCTCGAAATCATGATCAACAGCTACGACCGGCTGAACCTGCAGCCCCTCGCCGCGGACGCCCGCCAGGTGTACGCAGCCAATTACTCCGCCGAGGTACGCACCTCGGTAGCGCAGGTGAAGAAGTCCTGGTGGCGCATCTGGTAGCCCCCACCCGCGCGGCGAGCCGCGGCAGCGCCCTGCGCCGCAGCCTCAGCGCCGGTAGCCGCTGGTAATCGGATAGCGCCAGTCGCGTCCAAAGGCACGCCGGCTGACGCGCACGCCGGGCGGCGCCTGTCGCCGCTTGTATTCGTTGCGTTTCACCAGGTCCAGCACGCGCGCCACGGTGGCACGGTCGAACCCCCGCGCCTCGAGCTCATCGACCGAGAGATCCTCCTCGATAAACGCTTCCAGAATGGGGTCGAGCACTTCATAGGGCGGCAGGGCATCGGAATCCTTCTGCCCGGGCCGCAGCTCCGCGGACGGCGCCCGCTCGATCACGCGCTGCGGAATGACCCGGCCGAGCGAGTTGCGGTAGTTAGCGAGGCGGTACACGAGCAGCTTGCTGCAGTCCTTGATCGGAGCAAAACCGCCGGCCATGTCGCCGTAGAGAGTCGCGTAGCCGACCGCCATCTCACTCTTGTTGCCCGTGGTAAGCAGCATTCGTCCGGTCTTGTTCGACAGCCCCATGAGCAGCAGCATGCGACAGCGCGACTGGATGTTTTCTTCGGTTGCATCCGGGGGCCGCCCGGCAAATTCGTCTTTGAGCGTGGCGAGCGTCGCCTCGAACATGCCCTCGATCGGCAGCACGCTGTACTTCACTCCGAGCGTCTGCGCCTGCTGCTGCGCGTCCGCCAGACTCATGGACGAGGTGTAGCGCGAGGGCATCATCACGGCGTGCACGTGGTCGCGGCCGAGCGCATCCACGGCGATGGCGAGGGTGAGCGCGGAATCGACGCCGCCGGAAAGACCGATCACGACGCCCGGGAAACCGTGCTTGTGAACGTAATCGCGCACCCCGAGAGTGAGCGCGTTGTAGATGCTCGCCTCATCGGACAGCTCGGGCGCGACGCTGCCCGGCCGCGGCGCCATCCTGCCCTGTGCATCGAGCACGAACTCCGCCACCCAGATGCCCTCGGTGAAGGCGGGCGCGCGCATCAGCACCTCGCCCTGTGCGTCCATGACGAAGGAGTTGCCGTCGAAGACCAGCTCGTCCTGCCCCCCTACGAGATTCACGTAGGCGAGCGGCAGTCCGACGTCGCGGACGCGCGCGCGCGCCACCTCTTCGCGCTCGCGCTGCTTGTGGATCTCGTAAGGCGAGGCGTTGATCACCGCGAGCAGCTGCGCGCCGGCTGCGCGCGCCAGCTGCGCCGGCTCCGGCACCCAGATGTCCTCGCAAACGAGCAGGCCGACCTTGCAGCCCCGGCACCGGGCGACCGTCGGCTGCGTGCCGGCCTGAAAGTAGCGCTTCTCGTCGAAAACCTTGTAGTTGGGAAGCTCCGCCTTGCGGTGAACCGCGGCGATCTCCCCGCCGGCGATGAGTGCGGCGGAGTTGCAGATGCCGGCGGGCGTGTATTCCGGGAATCCCACCATGATCGCGGTGTCGGTGAGCTCGCTGCGCAGCCGTGCCAGACCTTCCTCGATCTGGCGGCGGAAGCCGCGATGAAACAGCAGATCCTCCGGCGGATAGCCCGAGAGCGTCAGCTCCGGAAACAGCACCAGGTCCGCACCCTGCTCGTCCTGCGCGCGGCGTGCGCTCGCGATCACGCGCAGCGCGTTGCCGCGCACATCCCCGACCAGCAGGTCCAGTTGCGCCAGCGCGATTTTCAGCGACTGTGGCATGTGCGCGGCCTTCGGGCCTGCCGCGGGCGCATCCCCGCGGCTCGCCGCTATTGTTTCACGGGTCGGCGCTGCTTGCCCCGGGCCGGGCGACGTGCGGGGCGCGCACTCTTGCGCGGCTGTGCGGGGCGCGCACGCTTGCGAGGCCGCGCCGGGCGCCCGCGCCGCAACAGCTGCGCCATCGCCGCGCCGAGCTCGGCGGGAGATTTCACCGTGCGCACACCTGCGGCCGCGAACGCCGCGTACTTGTCGGCAGCCGTGCCCTTGCCGCCGGCGACGATGGCGCCGGCATGTCCCATGCGCTTGCCGGCGGGCGCGGTGACGCCCGCGACGTATGCCACGACGGGCTTGGAGACGAAGCGGTGGATGTGGCGCGCGGCGGCTTCCTCATCGCTCCCGCCGATCTCGCCGACCAGGATGATGCCCTCGGTGCGCGGGTCGTGCTCGAACAACTCCAGCACGTCGATGAAGTTCATGCCGCGCACCGGATCACCGCCGATGCCGACGCAGGTGCTCTGGCCGAGCCCGACTTTCGTAGTCTGAAACACGGCCTCGTATGTGAGGGTGCCCGAGCGCGACACAATGCCAACGCTGCCTTTCTTGTGGATGAAACCCGGCATGATGCCGATCTTGCACTCCTCCGGTGTAATCACGCCCGGGCAGTTGGGCCCGACGAGCCGCGTTGCGCCACCGGCAAGCACCGCCTTGACACGCACCATGTCATTGACCGGCACCCCTTCGGTGATGCACACCACGAGCTCGATACCGGCATCGATCGCCTCCAGAATCGAGTCCGCCGCGCCTGCCGGTGGCACGTAAATCACGCTGGCCGTGGCGCCGGTCTCACGTACCGCATCCTTCACCGTGTCGAACACCGGCAGCCCCAGGTGCTTCTGGCCGCCGCGTCCCGGAGTCACGCCGCCGACGAGCTTTGTGCCGTAAGCGAGGGACTGCTCGGAGTGGAAAGTTCCCTGCTTGCCGGTAAATCCCTGGCAGATGACCCTGGTGTTCCTGTTGACCAGAATGCTCATGTCTTGCCCTTCCTGGCGAGCGTCACGACTTTGCGCGCGGCATCCGTCAGGTCTTCCGCCGGCGTGATAGTCAGGCCGCTCTTGGCGAGCATCGCGCGCGCGGCGTCCGCGTTGGTGCCCTCCAGGCGCACCACCACCGGGACCTTAACGCCGACCTTCTTCACCGCATTGATGACGCCCTCGGCGATGACGTCGCAGCGCACGATGCCGCCGAAGATGTTCACCAGCACCGCGCGCACCCGGGAGTTGGACAGTATGAGCTCGAACGCCGCGGTAACCCGCCCGCTG
>DASZHQ010000060.1:0-2082 GCA_035937715.1 Steroidobacteraceae bacterium
CCCGCGCGCGGTGAGGTCTGCCTCGACGACGTCCCGATCCCCGAGCTCAGCCGCCGCGCCGTGGCGTTGCGGCTCGGGCTCCTGCCCCAGGATCTGGAAGATGCGTTCGTGACGAGCGCGATCGAGACGGTGCTGATCGGCCGCCATCCGCACCTGGCGTTGTGGCAGTGGGAATCGGTCGAAGATGAGCGCCTCGCCCGCGCAGCGCTCGCGGCGGTGGACATGGCGGATTTCGCGGCGCGCCGCACCGACACGCTCTCCGGAGGCGAGCAGCGGCGCGTGGCGGTCGCCTCGCTCCTGGCGCAGCAACCGGCGATCTTTCTCCTCGATGAGCCGACCAATCACCTCGACCCCCATCACCAGCTGGCCGTGCTGGGAGTCTTCCGGGAACTGGCGAACGCGGGGCGCACCGTCATCACGACACTCCACGACCCGACGCTTGCCGCGCGCTTCGCCGACCGCGTGCTGCTGCTGTTCGGCGACGGGCGCTGGTCGCTCGGGCCGGTGGCCAGCGCGCTCAGCGCCACGACGCTCAGCGAGCTCTACCTGACGCCCATGCTCGAGCTCGGCATGGATGGCCGCAGGGTATTCGTCAGCGCGTGAGCGCCTCGAGCACGGTGGCGTGCAGCAGCCCGTTGGTCGCGAGGACGCTCCCCGTGTCGAGCCCCACTGGCGCGCCTGCCAGGTCGGTGAATGTGCCGCCGGCCTCGCGCACCAGCACGACGAGCGCGGCGATGTCGAGGATGTTGACGTCGGATTCGATGACGACATCCAGCGAGCCGCGCGCCAACAGGTGATAGTGCACGAAGTCGCCGTAACCGCGGTTGTAGGCAACCCGCGCGATGAGCTCGCCCAGGCGTGCCCAGCCCGCGGAGCCGGCCAGGCTCCTCAGGTTGCCGGATGAAAAGAACGCCTCCTTGAGATCCGCAACCCTGCTCACCTGGATGTGGCGCCCGTTCAGGAAAGCCCCGGCGCCGCGCTCGGCCCAGGCCAGTTCGCCGTAGGCCGGCGCGCTGGAAACCCCGAGCACGAGCTCCCCGGCGCGCATGAGCGCGATCTGCGTGGAAAAGAACGGGCTCTCACGCACGAAGGACTTGGTGCCGTCGATCGGGTCGACCAGCCAGATGCTCTCGGCCCCCATGGCGTGCTGTCCGGTCTCCTCGCCGTAGAAACCGTAACCGGGAAACTCCCGCGTGAGCCTCGCGCGGATCACCTCTTCGGCGCGCACGTCCGCCTCGGTGACCGGCGAGGCATCCGGCTTGATGCGCACGGCCGGATTCTTCTGAAAATAGGGCAGGATCACCTCTGCCGCGGCGCGCGCCGCATCGATTGCCGCCTGCAGTTCTCTGGATGGCATATTCGCTTGAAGGGCGAGGAACCGGCGCCAGTTTAAGTCATCGATGTCCCGAGCAGAGTTTGGCTAGGATAGGGGCATGGGAAACCGCCTCAGCAAGATCTACACCCGCACGGGCGATGACGGCACTACCGGCCTGGGCGACGGCAGCCGTACGCCCAAGGACAGCGTGCGGGTGGAGGCCTACGGCACCGTGGACGAGCTCAACTGCGCTGTGGGAGTGCTGCTTGCCGTGCCGAACGTGCCGCAGCCGGTGGCAGAGCGCCTCACCGAGGTGCAGCACGAGCTGTTCGACCTGGGCGGGGAGCTGTGCATTCCGGGTCATCACCTCATTACGGCGGAGCATGTCGCGCGGCTGGAGAAATCGCTCGATGCCTTCAACGACGCGCTGCCGGCGCTGAAGGAATTCATACTCCCCGGTGGCGGTCCGGCCGCCGCCGCCTGCCATCTCGCCCGCGCCATCGCGCGGCGCGCGGAGCGGCGCGTCTGCACGCTCGCCCGGGCCGAGAGCGTGAGCCCGGAAGTTACGAAGTACCTGAATCGCCTTTCGGATCTGCTGTTCGTACTCGCGCGGGTGCTCGCGCGACACGAGCGCGGCGCGGAAGTTCTCTGGCGCCACGAGCGCGCCAAGGCGAAATAACGCCTCCTCCGCGATTACTCGCGCAGCACGCGCGGCTCAGGTGGCGGGTGTGCTTTCCCCGGCCGCGGTGTGCTCAGCGAGCAACGCG
>DASZHQ010000061.1:0-2376 GCA_035937715.1 Steroidobacteraceae bacterium
ACCGATTCGCCGGAGAACACGCAGCTCTCGCAGGACATCTACGCGCGGCTGAAGGCCGCCGGGCTCATCTACCGCAAGCCGATCGAGCAGTTCTACGACCCGGTCAAGGGCATGTTCCTGCCGGACCGCTACATCAAGGGCGAGTGCCCGAACTGCCACTCCCAGGATCAGTACGGCGATGCGTGTGAGGTGTGCAGCACCGTGTACGCACCGACCGACCTCATCAACCCGTACTCGACGCTCTCCGGCGCGAAACCGCTGCTGAAGGGCTCCGAGCACCTGTTTTTCCGCCTCTCCGACGCGAAGTGCGTCGCGTTCCTCGAGGAGTGGCTGGCTGCGCCGGGGAGACTGCAGCCGCAGGTCGCCAACAAGGCACGCGAATGGCTCGCCGCAGGCGGCGCGCAGCCCCTGAGCGACTGGGACATCTCGCGCGATGCGCCCTACTTCGGCATCCCCATCCCCGACGCGCCGGGGAAGTATTTCTACGTGTGGCTGGATGCGCCCATCGGCTACCTCGCGGCCCTCAAGAGCTACTTCGAGAGCGGCAAGGCGCGCGCGCGCGGCGAGCGGCGTAGCTTCGCGGAATTCCTGGCGGCACCCGATACCGAGCAGATCCACTTCATCGGCAAGGACATCATCTACTTCCACACGCTCTTCTGGCCGGCGATGCTGAAGTTCGCAGGTCCGCCGTACAAGGTGCCCGACCGGGTCTACGTGCACGGGTTCATCACGGTCTCGGGCGAGAAGATGTCGAAGTCACGCGGCACCGGGATCAGCCCGCTACGCTACCTGGAGATCGGCATGGACGCCGAGTGGCTGCGCTACTACATCGCCGCCAAGCTCAACGCCAGCGTCGAAGACATCGACTTCAACCCCGATGACTTCGTGGCGCGCGTCAACAGCGATCTCATCGGCAAGTACGTCAACATCGCCAGCCGCGCGGCAAATTTCATCACCCGGCATTTCGGCGGCGAGCTCAGGTACGACGCCGATCGGGCGGCACTCACCGACACCGCATCCAACACCGCAGCTGCGGTGCGTGAAAGCTATGAGGCACGGGAGTTCGGTAAAGCCATGCGCGAGTGCATGGCGTTCGCGGACTGGATCAACCAGCACTTCGATGCCAGCCAGCCGTGGGTGCTCGCCAAGGACCCGGGCAAAGCCGTGGCGCTTCAGCAAGTGTGCTCGCGTGCGCTCCACGCCTTCAAGGTGCTCTCGGTGCTGCTGGCGCCGGTGCTGCCCGAGGTCGCCGAGCGCGTCGCGCGGCAGCTGTTCGGGCTCGATCGCCCCTTTCGCTGGAGCGACGCGGCAGTGCTGCCCGAGCGCATCAACCCCTACCGGCACCTGATGAAGCGGGTGGAACCCCGACAGCTCGACGCACTGTTCGACAGCGACGGCGCGCCAGCGCCCGCGGGTGTTTCTGCAGCCACGCCGCCGCCGGCCCCACCTGCGACGACAGCGAACGGCGGCGCACTCGGCCTGCCGCCCTCCGCCGCGCTCTCGATCGAGGAGTTCAGGAGGGTCGACCTGCGCGTGGCGCGCATCGTCGACGCCGCGGCCGTCGCTGGTGCCGACAAGCTGCTGAAGCTGACGCTCGATCTCGGCTCGGAAACGCGCACTGTGTTTGCCGGCATCAAGTCGGCCTACGATCCGGCACAGCTGCGGGGCCGCCTCACGGTGATGGTGGCGAACCTCGCTCCGCGCAAGATGAAGTTCGGCGTTTCCGAGGGCATGGTGCTGGCCGCCAGCGGCGAGGGGGGCGGGCTGTTCCTTCTCTCCCCCGATTCGGGGGCGACCCCGGGCATGCGAATCACCTGAAGCGGCGCCACGTTCCCTGCCATGCTCACTGCCGACGACATCGACGCCCTGCTGCCGCAGACCCAGTGCACGCGTTGCGGCTACAGCGGGTGCCGTCCGTATGCGCAAGCCATCGCCGCCGGAGCGGCGCAGATCAATCAGTGCCCGCCGGGCGGCGCCGCGACCATCGCCGCACTGGCGAGGTTGCTCGGGCGAGCGGTGCGACCGCTGAACCCCGCCAACGGCGTCGAGGGGCCGCCGCTCGTGGCGCAGATCGACGAGGACGCCTGCATCGGTTGCGCGCGCTGCCTGCCGCCCTGTCCGGTCGATGCCATCGTCGGGGCGGCGAAGCGGATGCACACGGTACTCGCGGCGCTGTGCACGGGATGCGAGCTGTGCGTCGCCCCCTGCCCGGTCGACTGCATCACGATGGTGCCGCGGGCGAGCCTGAGCGATGCCCCGCCCGCCCCCGCAGCGCAGGAGAATCGCGAGCGTTTCGCGGCGCATGGCGTACGCGCCGCCGGGCGTTCCGGCGAGCGCGCGGCGCTTCTCGCGGCGCGCAAGCAGGCCGCGCAGCCG
>DASZHQ010000062.1:0-9765 GCA_035937715.1 Steroidobacteraceae bacterium
GGTGCAATCCAGTAGCGCCTCTCCCGGTCTACTGTGTAACGTGCCGCCGGCTGCCCGGCGGGTACCGATGTCGTGCACGCACGACACGCTGCACTCCAGCCGCCCGGCGTTACAATCGGCGGCGCTCAACGTCCTGACGGAAGGAGATTGTCGAATGAATTCAAGAAAACTCTCCAGTGTTGCACTGGCCGCGGCCGCCGCGTTCATGTTCTCGACGGTGGCGGTGAGCACCGCCAGCGCCGGCGAGGATGGAAAAGTGAAATGCGAAGGGGTCAACTACTGCAAGGGCCATTCTGCCTGCAAGAGCGCCAACAACGCCTGCAAGGGCCAGAACTCCTGCAAGGGCAAGGGATTCCTGGAGATGAGCAAGGCGGAGTGTGACGCTGCCAAGGCCAAGGCCGCCAAGTAAATCGCCTGCGGGCCGGGTGCGCTGACCGCCCGGCCCGCCTTTCCCTGCCATGCTGACGTACCCCTCGCTCGGATTCGGTCTCGGGCTGCGGGTCGATCACTACGAAGCGATCCTCGCCGAGCGGCCGGCGGTGGATTGGTTCGAGGTGCTCACCGAGAACTACCTGGTCCCGGGCGGCAAGCCGCTGCATTACCTGATGCGCATGCGCGAGCGCTATCCGCTCGCGATGCACGGCGTTTCGCTCTCGATCGGCAGCAGCGCGCCGCTCGATCGGGAGTATCTGCGCCAGGTGAAGGCGCTGGCGCAGCGCGTGCAGCCGCAGTGGATCTCCGATCACCTGTGCTGGACCGGTGTGGCGGGGCGCAACACCCATGACTTGCTGCCGCTGCCGTACACCGAGGAGGCGCTGGCGCACGTGGCGGAGCGGGTGCGCATGGTGCAGGAGTTCCTCGGGCGCCGCATTCTGCTCGAGAACGTCTCGAGCTACGTCGCCTTCCGCGACTCACGCCTGAGCGAGTGGGAGTTCCTCGCCGAGATCGCCCGCCGCGCCGACTGCCTGATCCTGCTCGACGTCAACAACATCTACGTGAGCGCGGTCAATCACGAGTTCGATCCGCTCGCGTACCTGGAGGGGATTCCGGCCGAGCGCGTGCAGCAGATTCATCTCGCCGGGCACGAGAACCACGGCGACTACCTCGTGGACACCCACGATCACCCCGTGTCCGACCCGGTGTGGGAGCTGTACGCGGCAGCGGTGCGCCGCTGTGGTGCCGTCTCGACCATGATCGAGCGCGACGATCACATCCCGCCGCTCGCGGAGCTGTGCGCGGAGCTCGCCCAGGCGCGCGCGCTGTGCGAGCGCACCCTCGCACAGCTCCCCGGCCCGGACGCCGATGCCGCCGACGGCGCGCGCCCCGGGCAGCGCTCCGGCGAGCGCAACCCGCGCGCGCGTCTGGCGGGAGGCACGCCATGAGCGCCGCTCTCACCCGCGTGCAGGGAGACTTTCAGGATTACCTGCTGCGCGGCAGCACGGCGGTGGAGGAGCACATCGTCGGCACGGCGCGTGTGCCGGTGGCCACGCGGCTTCAGATCTACGGCGGAGCCTACCGCAGCCGCCTGGCCGAGGCGCTTGCGACCAATTTCCCGGCGCTCGCGCAGCTTCTGGGCGAGACCGATTTCCACATCCTCGCCGACGACTACGTGCGTACGCACGACTCGCCGTTCTTTTCCATCCGCTACTACGGTGACGCGCTGGCACAGTTCCTGGCGACCCAGGAGGACTACGTCGCAGCGCCGGTGCTCGCCGAGCTGGCGCGCTGGGAGTGGGCCATGACCGCGGTGTTCGATGCCGCCGACGCCGCCCCGCTCGGCCACGAGGCGCTCGCTCGCATCCCGCCGCCGCAGTGGGCGCAGCTGCGCTTCACCTGGCATCCGAGCGTGCAGCGGCTCGCGCTCTCCTGGAACGTGCCGCAGCAGTGGCAGGCACTCACCGCTGATGTCGAGCGGCCGGCGGCGGCGCTCTGCGCCAAGCCGGTGCAATGGCTGCTGTGGCGCCAGGAGCTGACCACCCGCTTCCGCTCGCTGCAACAGACCGAGGCGGCGGCACTGGACGCAGCGCGCGGCGGCTGGGCGTTCGGCGAGCTGTGCGAGCTGCTGTGCGAGGAGGTTGGCACGCAGCAGGCGCCGGGGCAGGCAGCCACACTGCTGCACGCTTGGGTCGACGCGGGACTCATCGTCGGCGCGGCCTGAGCCCCGCCGCGCGCCCGGCGCAGAACATCCGCCGCACCTCGCGGCGCAAATACATCCGACCAACCCGGCGCATGCACCCCGCGGGCCTTTGCGCCGGAGGGGCGCTCGCCCTGGCGTACAATCGCGCTGCGAGTTTTTCTCCCCAGGATCGCCATGAGCTCTCCGACCTGCGGCAACGTGCTGGAGATGATCGGCAACACGCCGCTCCTGGCCGTGAGGCACCTGGAAACCGGCCCGTGCGAGCTGTTCCTGAAGCTCGAGAATCAGAATCCCGGCGGCTCCATCAAGGATCGGGTCGGCCTGTACCTGATCGAGGCCGCCGAGCGCAGTGGCGCGCTGAAGCCCGGCGGCACGCTC
Source organism: Steroidobacteraceae bacterium (assembly GCA_035937715.1). Classification (GTDB taxonomy): domain Bacteria; phylum Pseudomonadota; class Gammaproteobacteria; order Steroidobacterales; family Steroidobacteraceae; genus 13-2-20CM-66-19. The sequence continues at coordinate 2,516 of DASZHQ010000062.1, forward strand.
CTCGAAGCCACCGCCGGCAACACCGGCCTGGGGCTGGCGCTGGTGGCGGCGCAGAAGCGTTACCGCCTGCTGCTCTGCATCCCCGACAAGATGAGTCAGGAGAAGATCTTCCACCTCAAAGCCATGGGCGCCGAGGTGGTGATGACACGCTCGGACGTGAGCAAGGGGCATCCGGAGTACTACCGCGACGTGGCCGAGCGGCTGGCGCGCGAGATCCCCGATTCATGTTTCGTCAACCAGTTCGGCAATCCCGCGAACGCCCAGGCGCACGAGGAAACCACCGCACCCGAGATCTGGGAGCAGATGGGGCGGCGGCTCGACACGGTGGTGTGCGGCGCGGGCACCGGCGGCACACTCGCAGGTCTCACTCACTACTTCGCGCGCACCGCGCCGCACGTGGACATGGTGCTCGCGGACCCGGCGGGCTCGGGGCTCGCCAGCTTTGCGAGCACCGGCAAGCTGCCCGCGAAGATGACCCCCTGGCTGGTCGAGGGGATCGGCGGGGACTCCGTGCCGCCGGTGGCGGACTTCTCGCGCATCACTGCCACGTACAGCATCCCGGACGCGGAAGCCTTCCGCACCTGCCGCGAGCTGCTGGCGCGCGAAGGCATCATCGCCGGCACGTCCACCGGTACGCTGCTCGCGGCTGCGCTGCGCTACTGCCGGGCGCAGCGCGCACCGAAGCGCGTGGTGACTTTCGTCTGCGACAGCGGCAACAAGTATCTCTCCAAGGTGTACAACGACTACTGGATGCTCGATCAGGGATTCCTCGAGCGCGAGCGGCTCGGTGACCTGCGCGATCTCATCGCGCGGCGCCATTCCGAGCACGCCGCGGTCACGGTGAATTCCACCGAAGCGGTGATGGCGGCCTACCGCCGCATGAAGCTGTACGACGTCTCGCAGGTGCCGGTGATGCAGGACGGGCGCATCGTCGGCATTGTCGACGAGGAGGACATACTGCTCGAGGTGGTCAACAACCCCGAGCACTTCAACGAGCCGGTGAGCCGCGCCATGACCAGTCACCTGGTGACGGTGCCGGTCGATGCGCCGATGTCGCAGCTCATGGAGATCTTCAAGCGCGGCATGGTGGCGATCGTCATGCACGGGACCGAGTTCCAGGGACTCATCACGCGCATCGACCTGCTTAACTGGCTGCGCCGCAGAACGTGAGGCACACTCGCCGAAGTCTGGCGCGAGTGCTAGAGAGGCTTTTCGGGGGCGTGCGCGCCATGGATGGCGCGCACGCAGCCTACATGGACGTACTTGCGGCGGCCCCGAAAAGCCTCTCTTGCGATCGCGCCGGGAACAGGGCCGAGGGACTCCGCCATGAGTGACGAGAATTCCGCACAACGCTTCGCCACGCGCGTGATCCACGGCGGACAGCATCCGGACCCGTTGACCGGTGCGGTGATGCCGCCGATCTACGCGACCACCACCTACGTGCAGTCGAGCCCCGGCGTGCACCGCGGTTACGACTACACCCGCACGCGCAATCCCACCCGCGATGCGCTGCAGGCGGCGCTGGCGAACCTCGAGGGCGGTGCCGCGGCCTTCGCCTTCGCCTCCGGGATGGCCGCAACCGCGACGCTGCTCGAGCTCCTCGATGCCGGCTCGCACATCATCGCCATGCATGACCTCTACGGCGGCAGCTACCGGCTGCTGGAGAACGTGCGCAAGCGCTCCGCCGGCCACAGCGTCTCCTTCGTAGACCTGTCGAAGGCAGCGGCGCTCGAGGCCGCCATCCGCCCCGCTACGCGCCTGCTGTGGGTGGAGACGCCCACCAATCCGCTGCTGAAACTCGTGGACCTGAGCGCCGTCGCGCACATCGCGCACCGGCACGGGCTGCTCGCGGTGTGCGACAACACCTTCGCGACGCCCTTCATCCAGCGTCCCCTCGAGCACGGCTTCGACGTGGTGATGCACTCGACCACCAAGTATCTCAACGGACACTCCGATGCCCTGGGCGGAGCTGCGATCGTGCGCGCCGGCTCGGATCTGCAGGAGCGACTTGCTTACCTGCACAACGCGGTGGGCGCGGTCGCGGGTCCCTTCGACTCCTTCCTGACGCTGCGCGGCATCAAGACGCTGGCGCTGCGCATGGAGCGCCACTGCAGCAACGCGCTGGCCATCGCGCAGTTCCTCGAGCAGCACCCGCAGGTCGAGCGCGTCTACTATCCGGGGCTCGCGAGCCACCCGCAGCACACGCTCGCCACGCAGCAGATGAGCGCTGGTTTCGGCGGCATCGTCACCGCGGTGCTGCGCGGCGGGCTCGCGACGGCGCGCCGTGCGCTCGAGCGCTGCCGGCTGTTCGCGCTCGCCGAGAGCCTAGGGGGTGTGGAAAGCCTGATCGAGCATCCAGCGATCATGACGCACTCCTCGCTCCCGCCGGCGCTGCGCGAGTCCCTGGGTATCGGCGACGGGCTGATCCGCCTTTCGGTGGGCGTGGAGGACGTCGAGGATCTGATCGCGGAGCTGCGCCAGGCGCTCGGTTGAGCGCGCGATCCCTCTCTCTCTAGGGGTGAAGCCCTGCGGCGCTGGTGAGATACACGGCGTAGGTGCCGAGCCAGTGCCCGCCCTCGTAGTGCTCACCGGTGACTGCGGGCAGCGCGGCTGCGGCGTGCTGCGCGGCGGCGGCGCGCAGCACTGCGATGCGCGGATCGTGCGCGGGCAGACCCTGCGCGATCCCCTCGAGCATCCAGGCGCGGCTCAGGTTCAGTCCGTCGATGTGCGCAAGCTTCGGATCGGCGCGATCGGTGACCACCGCAGGCGTCAGCCAGGAGGCGTACGCGCCGGCAGCCTGGGAACGCGCGCTGCGCGGGATCTGCGGCAGGAACGCCGACAGCCAGCGCGCGAACTGCGCGGGCGCGAGCACCCGGCGCATGAAGTCGCCCTCCGCCAGACACGGCGACAGGAAGTCCTCGCCCGAAGGCTCGTAGGCAAGCGGGCAGTTGTGGTCATCCCGGTAGAAGCGCCCGGCCGCATCGCTGAGCAGCGCCCGCATCTGCGTATCCCCGCGCACCTCTGCCCAGTCCCACATGAGGCCAAAGGCGAAGGCGGTCTGATCGTGCTCGCCGATGCGAATCGGATAGTGGAGCTTCGGTAACCAGCTGCCGAGGCGCGCCGCTACTTCGCTTTCGAGCGGCGCGAGGGTGCTCGCCCAGCGCCGAGCGTCCGCATCCTCGAAGCGGCGCAGCTCCGCCGCCAGCCGCAGAAGCCACGCGAGCCCGTAGGGACGCTCGAAAGAGGCGCGGCCCTGCGCGCGCAGATAAGCGACTTCGCCGGCAATGTTCTGCGGGGTGAGGCTGCGCGAGAGCTCCGCGCGCGCGTCGGCCGCGAACGACGCATCCGGGAACAGCCGCAGCAGCCGCACCAGCAGCCAGTGACCGTGAACATCCGAGTGCCAGTCGAGGCAGCCATAAAAGGCCGGCGTCAGCTCGTGGGGCGGCCGCGCATCTGCGGCGCCGTTCAGCGTGTGGCTGATGTGATTGGGATATTCCTGGTGCAGACATTTCAGCGCCAGCGCAGCGAAGCGCGCGCCGGCGTCGGCGGTGAGCGTGCCGGCCGCAGCCGGACGCTCGGGTGCTGCCGCTGATGGCGTGGCGAACGCGGCCGGATTCGCCGCCGCGCAAAGGGTCGCCGCCGCGGAAAAGCTCGCTCCCGCGAGGGCGCCGGCCAGAGCGGCGAGGGAGGCGGCGCTCACCATGCGGCGTCTCATGGGTGCATGTTACCCTCGCCGCCGTGAACGAGTCCCTGCCCGTGATGTTGATTCCCGGACTTCTCGACTCGGCGCGACTCTACGCGCCGCAGATCCCGGCTTTGTGGAGCACCGGGCCGGTGATGGTCGCGGACCATACCCGCGATGACAGCATGGCTGCAATCGCCGCACGCATTCTCACGAACGCACCGCCCGTCTTCGCGCTGGTGGGTCTGTCGATGGGGGGCTACATTGCTTTCGAGATCGTGCGCCAGGCCCCGCAGCGCGTCGCGCGGCTCGCGCTGCTCGACACCTCCGCCCGTGCTGACACGCCCGAGCAGAGCGCCGCGCGCCGCACGCAGATGGCGCTCGCCTCACAGGGGCGCTTCAGCCAGGTCCTGGACGCACAGTTCCCGCGTCTCGTGGGGCGCTCGCGACGCACGGACACCTCGCTGCGTGAGCTGCTCGACCTCATGGCGCAGGAAGTGGGCGTCGCGGCGTTCACCCGCCAGCAGGCGGCCATCATGGGGCGCATGGACTCGCGGCCGACGCTCGGCGGCATCCGCTGCCCGACGCTGGTGCTCGTGGGGGAGGACGACGAGCTCACCCCTCCCGAGCGCGCCGTCGAGATGGCCGAGGGGATCGCCGGCGCTCGCCTCGTGAGCGTGCCGCGCTGCGGACACATGTCCACTCTGGAGCAGCCGGACGAGGTGACGCGCGCGCTGCTCGAATGGCTGCGTGCCTGAGGCTTGGGCAGCATGAATAGCGTCGTATCGGAACGGGGCTTGCTGTTCGCTCACCCGGACGCAGGGGGGGAGTGGGTGTGGAGCATCGCCGTCGAGGCGCAGCTCACCGCGGGCGAGACGCTCACCTGCCGCTATTCCCTCCACGGCGACATGCGGCACGTGTGCGTACCGGGTGCGCGCGCGGGTCGCAGGGCGGATGACCTGTGGAAGCACACCTGCTTCGAGGCGTTCGTCGCCGTGGACGACACTCCTGGTTATTTCGAATTCAATTTCTCGCCCTCGCTCGAGTGGGCGGCGTACCGCTTCGCGCATTACCGCGCCGGCATGACGTTCGCGACGCTCGCCCAGGCGCCGGGTCTGCAGGTACGCAGGACCAGCAGCGAGCTCGAGCTCAGCGCCACCGTACACCTCGCCGGGCTCGCCAAGCTTTACGGCGCACTGGTGCTGCGCCTGGCGCTCGCGGCGGTGATCGAGGAAGACGACGGCAGGCTCTCTTACTGGGCATTGCAGCATCCGCCGGGTAACCCTGACTTCCATCATCCCGACGGCTTCGCACTGGAACTGCGCAACGCATGAAGGTCGGCCTGGAGCGGCTCATCGAAGAGGCGGGGCTGCGCAAGCCACTCGCCGGGCGGCGCGTCGCACTGCTCGCGCATCCGGCGTCCGTGACGCGCGATCTCACGCATGCGCTCGATGCGCTGGCGGCGCTGCGAGACGTGCGCCTCACCGCAGCGCTCGGGCCGCAGCACGGGCTGCGCGGGGACAAGCAGGACAACATGATCGAGTCGCCGGACTACCTCGATCCGCTGCACCACATCCCGGTCTTCAGTCTCTACGGTACGGTGCGCCGGCCGACCCCGGCCATGATGGAGGCTTTCGATGTCCTGCTGGTCGACCTGCAGGATCTCGGCTGCCGCATCTACACCTTCACTACAACGCTGCGCTATGTGCTGGAGGAGGCCGCACGCCAGCGTAAGGCGGTATGGGTTCTCGATCGTCCGAACCCCGCCGGCCGCCCCGTGGAGGGACTGACGCTGCGGCCCGGTTGGGAGAGCTTCGTCGGCTCGGGCGCTCTGCCCATGCGTCACGGTCTCACCGTGGGGGAGCTGGCGCGCTGGTTCGTCGCGACGCTGCGGCTCGATCTCGAGTGCGAGGTGGTGCGCCTGCAGGGATGGCAGCCGCAGGCGCCGCCCGGGTACGGCTGGCCGCTGCGCGAGCGCACCTGGGTGAATCCGAGCCCGAACGCGCCGAGCCCGTGGATGGCACGCTGCTATGCGGGCACGGTGATGCTGGAGGGCACGACGCTGTCGGAAGGCCGCGGCACCACGCGGCCGCTGGAGCTGCTCGGCGCTCCCGAGCTCGATGTGCAGGCGCTGCTGCAGGAGATGCACACGCTAGCGCCGCAATGGCTGCAGGGCTGCCGGCTGCGGCCATGTTGGTTCGAGCCGACGTTCCACAAGCACTCCGGCACGCTGTGCGCGGGATTGCAGGTGCACGTCGAGGATGCCGCGTACTACGACCATGAGGCTTTCCGGCCGTGGCGGCTGGTGGCGCTGGTGTTCAAGGCGCTGCGGCGGCTGCGGCCGGATTATCCGCTGTGGCGCGACTTTCCTTACGAGTACGAGCAGGGGCGTCTCGCCATCGATTTGATCAACGGCGGCGAGCTGCTGCGCCGCTGGGTGGATGATCCGACCGCGACGCCTGCCGATCTCGAGGCGCTCGCGGCGGCGGACGAGTCGGACTGGCAGGCGCAGCGTCAGCTGGCGATGCTGTACTGAGAGTCAACACGCCGGCGCCGCGCGCTCATACGGGTCGCGACGTTGCTGCCGCTGGTCGTGGCGCGCTGCCTGCGTCAGCGGCGGGCCGCGCGCTGAGCTCTAGCGCGCCAGGTCGCGTGCGCCGCCGATGGCGCGATCCAGGGTGAGGATGAGGACGGTGCTGGCGGCGTATTGCAGCAAGTGGGTGGGCCAGTGTCCGGCGAGCGCCGCCAGCATCTGGGCCACGGCAAAGACCGCGAGCAACACGCAGGCACCGGGCAGTTGGGTCCTGCGCCAGAGCAGCGCCACCGCGCCAACGAGTTCCGCCGCCGCCAGCGGCGCTACGTTGTGCCCGCCCTCGTGACCGGCGAGCAGCGCTTCAACACTCGCAACAGACAGCAGCGCCACGAAAGTGACCCGGTAGACTGCCAGGATACGCGCTGCGCTCATCGCGGCGGATCCGGCAGCAGAAAGGTGCGGCGCGCCGCATCACTGCTGAGGCGCCCGGAGGGGTACCAGCGCAACAGCACGCCCTTGTCGAACAGCTCCGGATGGGCGTTTGCGAACGCGGCAAAGTCTGCTTCCTCCTCAGCTTGCATACGCTCCGCGATCAAAGACAGAAAGGCGATCGTCACCGTCTGGTTGAACGCCTGCGCCTTTCCAGCCTTTTCCGCCATCACACGCAGTGCCCTGGAATAGTGCAGCAGCGTTTCCGCGAAGTCGTAGCGCCGCAGCATCTCGTATGCCATGCGCACGTGCTCGCGATGCGGGAAGGCTGCGGCGTCGATCTCGCCGCGCAGGAAGCGTTCCAGGTCGGGACACTCAGGATTCATCTTCGCCGGCCTCACGCAGCTGGTGAGAGTCCTTCGCGGTCAAATCCAGGCCGTAGACCGCGCGCAGCGCTTTGACCTTACGGAGCGTCGCGGCCGAGAAGGGTGCCTTGCCCTCGAAGGCGTGCAGCACGATGCCCTCGAGCAGGTCGCCGAGGGAGAGGTCGAGCTCGGTGGCGAGCGCCTTAAGAACCTTCAGCAGCCGGCTCTCGAGCCGGACGCC
>DASZHQ010000063.1:0-8689 GCA_035937715.1 Steroidobacteraceae bacterium
TTGCGTCCGATACGATCGACCAGCGCTATGGCGACGAGCGTCACCAACACGTTGGTGATCGACGTGGCGACGGTGATTTTGAACGAGTCCGCTTCGCTGAACCCGACCGAATGCCACAGCGTCGACGAGTAATAGAAGATCACGTTGATGCCGACGAACTGCTGGAATACCGACAGCGCGATGCCGATCCAAACCACCGGCAGCAGGCCGCGCGGGCCGCGCAGATCGCGCAGCCGCGGACGATGTTCGCCGCGAAGGCTCGCCTCGATGTCCCGCACCTTGATACGCAGCTCGTCGTTATCCGAAACTCCCAGCACCTGGCGCAGTACGTCCCCCGCCAGGCCCGACTCGCCGCGCGCCACCAGGAAGCGGGGAGATTCCGGCACCGCGAGCACCAGCGTGCCGTAAACCACCGCAGGAATTGCCGCCACGATGAACATCCAACGCCACGCCGCAAGGCCCAGCCAGAACTGCGCCGCCGCGCTGCCCGCCGCTCCCGCCAACAAGGCATCTGCGGCCAGGGCGACGAAGATCCCCAGCACGATCGCCAGCTGCTGCAGCGAGCCGAGTCTGCCGCGCACGTGCGCGGGTGAGACCTCTGCGATGTAGGCGGGGGCGATTACGGAGGCGACGCCGACACCGATGCCGGCGATCAGCCGCCAGGGAATCAGCGCCCAGACGCCGTGCGCCAGGCCCGCGCCGACGGCGCTGACCGTCAGCAGCACGGCGGCGACTTGCATGGTGCGCACCCGACCGAAGCGATCGGCGATCCAGCCCGCATACCAGGCGCCGATCGCCGAGCCGAGCAGTGCGCACGATACCGCAATGCCGATCTGGCCCGCGTCGAGCGCGAAGCTGGCGCGTACCGCATCGACCGCGCCGTTGATCACCGCGGTGTCGTAACCGAACAAGAAGCCGCCGAGCGCCGCGACAGCCGAGATCAGGATCACACGCGCGGGTGTGGCGTGCGTGGCGGTTACTGCATTCACGGTTTTGATCCCCCTGCACGCCGCCGTCTGGCGACCGCGCGACTATGCCACGTGCCAGGCGCACCCGGCCACCCGGAGCGGAGCGCACCGCCCCCGAACGGTCGAACGACCGAGGCGCTGAGTCTGCGTCAGGATGCGGCGCGCGCGCTGGGGCGCGCCGCTCCCGAAGAGAATCGCCGGTCGGTTCGCCAGTTCAAGGAAGTGAGGATCGATTGCGTTTGGTACTCGCCGGGCAGGCGTTGCCCACGCGAAGTAGTCGATTTCATTCGGTTGCGTGCGGAAAGCGCGGACACGGCGCACTCGTACTCGAGGCCTGCGTGCGGCGCCGTCACTCGGCGAAATTTCGCCTGTAGCAGGATGTACACTATCCTGCAATGTGTCCTCGAGGCGACACTGCCTCTATAGCTCTCATTCCGAGCTTTCACGCAAGATTCACAGTCCACCGCGAACTTCGGCCGGCAACCGCCGCTCGAAGTAGTCGGCCACACAACGCCAAAGGTGACGCCGATGAACCGCAGGATGCACATGATCTCAACGAGCCGCTACGCCGGTGGCCTGTGCGCCGTCGCGCTCGCAGCACTACTCACCGCATGCTCACAGAGCGCTTCGACCGCCGCCGCAAAACCGACAGTCTTCCCCGGAGCACACCCCGATCTCCCCGAAATCGTGATAACCGCATCCCGCACGCACAACGCGCCCGCGAAGCCAGATCCAAAATCAGCACGAGTTCGTAGCCGCGCGACGGACAAGTCGTCATGAGGGGCGTGAATTCATTCACCGGCGCCACGCCCTTGCGGGACACAGACGCAGCCGACTTGCACGCCTGAAAACAGCCGCGTAGAGTCCCACTCGTCTCAGGTGTCCCTGGGGCGCAAAAGCGCCCTTGGGGTGAAACGGGAAGCCGGTGCGCATTCGCCAGACGAATGCAATGCCGGCGCTGCCCACGCAACGGTAAGCGAGCCCGAGACCGCGACAGACCACTGTGCTGCGAGCATGGGAAGGTGCGGTCTCCAAGGATAACGATCCACTCGCAAGCCCGGAGACCGGCCGAGACACGCAATGGGCGGCTCGCGCTGGGCGATGCCAGACCGTTTGCGATGCCCTCCGGTATCGCACGTCTGTCTCCTCCTTCCCTGTCGCTCCGGACCAACCCCATCGCGCGTGGAGCGCGTGCAGGAGTTGACAGGTGAGGCTCTTTCTTTTCGCGGCGCTGCTCCCCGCCAGCTGGCCGTTTATCTGCATTGCGCAGGAAGACGTCTTCGATCTGACCCAGGTGATCGTCACCGCATCGCGCAGTGCCGAGCCCTTGGACACCGCGATAGCGTCCGTGACGGTCATCACGCGGGCCGACATTGACCGCCTCCAGCCTCACTCCGTCGATGAGCTGCTGACTGGCCTGGTTGGTGTATCGATCGCCAACAACGGGGATCTCGGCAAGACGACCTTTGTCTTCGTCCGCGGCACGAATCCTGATCACATCCTGGTCCTGATCGACGGGATCAAGATTGGGGCGGCAACCACCGGTAGCGCGGCCTGGGAGCAGTTGCCGGTGGAGCAGATCGATCACATCGAGGTCGTGCGCGGGCCGACGTCCAGCCTGTACGGCTCCGAGGCGCTCGGCGGCGTCGTGCAGATCTTTACCCGCCACGGCGCGCCAGCTGCGCCCGATCTGCCATCGCTCGCGATGAGCGGCGGCAGTCGTGGCACCTATCAAGGCGCGGTCGGCTACTCCGGCAGCGCGAGCAATGGATGGTACAACGCCAGCGCGAGCGGCCTGTATACCAACGGCATTCCGATCTGCGTCGCCAACGCCCCGGTGACGGCGGACTGCTATACGACTACTCCGCAGCAGGGATATTGGAACGGATCTGCAGCGCTCAGCACAGGGTATCGCTGGGCTAACGCTACCGCGACGCTCGATTTCCTGCGGGCCGACGGCGACACCAGGTACGACGGCAACATCTTCAGCGGCGATGAATCACGCCTCGTCCAGCAGGCGCTCGGCGGAACTGTCACCGTGGTGCCGCTCGCGCCGCTCAGCATCACGCTCAGCGCCGCTCAGAGTCTGGATCGGAGTCAGCAATACTTCAGCGGCACGCCGGACGGGTTCTTCAATACCCGGCGCGGTACGTTCTCCTGGCTCAACCAGTTGTCGCTGATGCCGGGGCAGAAAGTCCTGCTCGGTGCGGATTTCGAGCGCGACGTCATCGCGAGCGACACGAACTACGCGGTGCAATCACGCAACGACACGGGCGTGTTCGGGCTCTATCAATGGCTCGCAGGCCATCAGGAGCTGCAGCTGTCGGGGCGCTACGATCACAATCAGCAATTTGGAGATCACTACACCGGCTCCGCGCAATGGGCTTACCGCTGGAGCGATGCGCTGCGCCTGACCGCATCCTATGGCACGGCGTTCAAGGCGCCAACCTTCAACGATCTGTACTTCCCTTTCTTTGGCGATCCGACGCTGCGGCCGGAAACCCTGCACAGCGCCGAAGTCGGCCTCAACGGCCGCTGGAGTGTCCTCAGCTGGGCAGTCAACGCCTACCAGACGCAGATCAACGACCTGATCGAGTACAACCCGGTGACGTTCGGCGCGGCCAACATCGACCGGGCGCGCATCCGGGGACTTGAGACACAGCTCGCCGCCCGCCGGCAGCAGTGGCGCGCGCAGTTGCAGCTGACGTTGCTTGATCCACGCGATAGCGGTGTCAACTACGGTGAGCTCCTGCCGCAGCGCGCGCAGTACACGGCACGCCTGGATCTGGACCGGGACATCGGTGGCTTGAGCGTCGGTGCGACGCTCCTCGAGAGCGGCCCGCGCTTTCAGGATCCTGCCAATACCCAACGGCTCGGCGGTTACGGAACGCTCGATGTGCGCGCTTCATGGCACTTTCAGTCCCGCTGGGAATTGCAGGCACTCTTGAAGAACGCACTCAACAAGGACTACGAGACCGCGCTGTACTACAACCGACCCGGACGCAGCGCCTACCTGACGCTGCGCTACCTGCCCCTCCAATCCTAGTCATGCAAGGAGTGATTACTCATGTTTGCGCCAATTCCCAGACGGTTCGCAGTGTTCGCCCTGCTGGCGTTGTCGATGGCAGCAACGCGTCTCAACCACGCCGGCACCGCGTGGCTGCCCCCCGATGCGTCCTGGGCCGTGTTCTTTGTCGGCGGTTTCTACCTGGCCCGTGAATGGCGCTGGGCGCTCGCGTTGCTGCTGATCGAAGCCCTCGCCATCGACGGCCTCGCCATCCGCTACTACGGTCTCAGCAACTACTGCGCGACCCTCGCGTACTGGTTCATCGTCCCCGCGCACTCGGTGCTGTGGTTGGGTGGCGCTTGGCTGCGCCGCGGTTACCGGCAGGCTGCGCCCGATCTTGCGCGGCTCTGCATGAGCCTCCTCCTCGCCGTCACGCTCTGTTTCCTGCTCACCAACGCAAGCTCCTACTGGCTGGGGGGTCGCGTCGAGCACCCGGACCTGGTCGACTGGTGGTCGCACTTCACGCGCTGGTACGGGCGCTTCCTGCTGGTCCCGTGCATGTATGTGGGGTTCGTGGCGCTGTTACACGTCGCGTTCACACATCGTTCGCACCCCGCCGCCGCGCAGCACGCGCACTGAAGGCGCCGCGCGTCCAGCTGTTGATTTTCGCAGGAGGTGTATCCCATGAGCGTCACCGCAAGCGATGAGCGGCAACCCGGCGATGACCTCGAGGCGCGGCACCGCGCGCGCATGCAGCGCAGGAAGGCGGTGGTGGACGCGCGTATTGCGGCGGCGACCGAGCAACGGGGAGTGCTGCTGGTCCTCACGGGCAATGGCAAGGGAAAGAGCTCGTCTGCCTTCGGCATGGTAGCCCGCGCCCTTGGGCACGGCATGCGCGTCGGCGTGGTGCAGTTCATCAAAGGCAAGTATGCGACCGGGGAGAAAGCCTTCTTCCGGCGTTTTCCCGAGGTGAGCTATCACGTGATGGGCGAGGGCTTCACCTGGGAAACGCAAGACCGCGAGCGCGATGTGCGAGCCGCGGCGGCGGCCTGGGAAGTCGCCGCCGGCATGCTGCGCGAGCCGGCGTATGCGCTCGTCGTGCTCGATGAGCTGAATATCGCGCTGCGCTATCAGTACCTGGCACTCGAAGCGGTGCTCGATGCGCTGCGCTCGCGGCCCCCCGCGCAGCACGTGGTGATCACCGGTCGGGGCGCGCCCGTGGAGCTCATCGAGGCCGCCGATACCGTCACCGACATGCGCGTGGTGAAGCACGCCTTTGAGGCCGGCGTGCGCGCGCAGCGTGGGATCGAGTTGTAAAGCGGCGAGAGGGGCGATGACTGCATCGGTCGCGGCGTTCCTCATTTCCGCCCCAGTCCTGGGAAGGAGCTGCGGCGTGACAGTGTTGGCGCTGGGCCTGGACTGGTGGCTCGGGGAACCACGACGCTGGCATCCGCTCGTCGGCTTCGGGGCCTATGCGCAAGCGCTTGAGCGCTGGCTCCATGGGCCTGGCGAGGCCAGAGGCCACCGCGCGGCGAGAGATCGCGGGCGCGGCGCCCTGGCCACGTGCCTGGCCGTGCTGCCGCCCGTCGCGCTGTGCGCCGCTCTCTGCCGCGTACCGGTGATCGGTACGGCGCTCACCGTGTTGGTGCTCTACGCGGCCGTCGGTCATCGCAGCCTCCACGACCACGCCTACGCCGTCCAGGAGGCCCTGGACTGCGGCGAATTGCCTGAGGCTCGCCGTCGGGTCGGTCTCATGGTCAGCCGCGACACCGCGGACATGAACGCCACACGCGTCGCAGGTGCCGCGGCCGAGTCGGTCCTCGAGAACGGCAACGATGCGCTCTGCGGCGCGCTGTTCTGGTTCTTCGTCGCTGGAGGCCCCGGCGCTCTGCTCTATCGGTTGGTCAACACGCTCGATGCCATGTGGGGGTATCGCACGCCGCGCTACCTGCATTTCGGTTGGGCCGCAGCGCGCGGCGATGATCTGCTGAATTTCATTCCCGCCCGTCTCACCGCACTGACCTACGCGCTTGCCGGTGATCTTCGCGCGGCGCTGCGCTGTTGGCGACGGCAGGGGGTCTTGTGGGACAGCCCCAACGCTGGGCCCGTCATGGCCTCGGGTGCCGGCGCGCTGCAGGTGCAGCTCGGAGGCGGAGCGTTCTACCATGGACAATGGCGCGTCCGACCGGAGCTGGGCGAGGGACCAGAGCCGCAGGCAAGCGATATCGCGCGCGCGTTGCGACTCGTCCGGCGGGCGCTCCTGATCTGGGTGGGTGTCGCAGTACTGGCAACGCTGCTGGACTGGCGCCTGGAGGCCGCGTGGCGCGCTCTTCCCATCGAGGCCGGCGGATGAGCGCGCAGACGCTGATGGTTCAGGGGACCACTTCGGATGCGGGCAAGAGCACCCTGGTGGCGGGATTGTGCCGCGTGATGCACCGTCAGGGGGTGCGCGTGGCGCCTTTCAAGCCGCAGAACATGTCCCTGAACAGCGCGGTCGGCGCCGACGGCGGGGAGATGGGTCGCGCCCAGGCGCTGCAGGCGCAGGCCGCTGGCATCGAACCGACGAGCGACATGAACCCGGTGCTGCTGAAGCCCAACAGCGACACCGGTGCGCAGGTCATCGTTCATGGGCGCGCCATTGGCGAACTGAGCGCCGCGGAGTATCACGACTACAAGCGCATCGCGCGGGAAGCGGTGCTCGCTTCCTACGAGCGCCTGGCCGCGGCCTACGACCTCATCCTCGTCGAGGGTGCAGGCTCGCCTGCGGAGATCAATCTGCGCGCCGGTGATATTGCCAACATGGGGTTTGCGGAGGCGATCGACTGCCCGGTGGTGCTGATCGCGGACATCGACCGCGGCGGCGTGTTCGCCCATCTGGTCGGCACCCTGGCGTTGTTGAGCGAGTCCGAGCGCGCACGCGTGTCGGGCTTCGTGATCAACCGCTTCCGCGGCGACCTGGCGCTGTTGCAACCGGGCCTCGAGTGGCTCGAGGCGCACACCGGCAAGCCGATGTTCGGCGTGCTGCCGTACTTGCCGGGCCTGCATCTGGATTCCGAGGATGCCATCAGTCGCGTGCCGAGGCACGCGCAGGCCGCAGCGGCGCTGCGGGTACTCGTGCCCGTGCTGCCGCGCATTGCTAACCACACAGATTTCGATCCACTGCGCCAGCACCCGCAGATCGACTTCAGCTACGTGCAGGATGCGGGGGATCTCGGCGGCGCCGATCTCATCATTCTGCCGGGTTCCAAGTCGGTGCGCGCCGACCTTGCGTGGCTGCGTGAACGCGACTGGCCCAACTACCTCGAGCACCATTTGCGCTATGGCGGCAAGGTGATCGGTATCTGCGGTGGCTTGCAGATGCTCGGCGAATGGATCGCCGACCCCGAAGGTATCGAAGGCCCCCCGGGTGAGAGCGCGGGCCTGGGCTGGCTGAGGCTGCACACCGTACTGCATAAGGAGAAGCAACTCCGCAACGTGAGTGGACGCCTCACGCTCGATGCGGCACGTACGCGCGGCTACGAGATCCACATGGGCCAAAGCGCGGGAGTGGCGCTCGATCGGCCGGCCCTGCTCCTCGAGGATGGTCGCGCCGACGGTGCGATATCCGCTGACGGGCAGATTCTCGGCACCTATGTGCATGGGCTGTTCGAGGAGCCCTCGGCCTGTGCGGCGCTGCTGCGATGGGCGGGCGTCAGCGCGCCGCTTGCGCCGGACCATGGGCGGCGGCGCGAGCAGTTGCTCGATCGCCTCGCGGACACGGTGGAATATTTCTTGGACCTTTCGCGGCTGCTGCCTCGGGTACGACGAGCAGGCACTCGCGCCGCGGCGAGTGGCGCACGAGGGGATAAATGAAGGAGCTGATCCTGGGAGGGGTGCGCTCGGGCAAGAGTCGGCTCGCCGAACAGCGGGCGCGCGACAGCGGCCTGCAGGTCCTCTACATTGCCACGGCAATCGCTGCCGGCGACTCGGAGCTCGAGGAACGGGTCCGGCAGCATCGGGCGCGCCGTCCCGCCACCTGGACCGTCGTGGAGGAACCGCTGGCACTTGGCGATGCGCTGCGCGCCCACGCGTCGCCGCAGCGTTGCCTGGTCGTGGAATGTCTGACGCTGTGGCTCACGAATCTGCTTTGCAACGCGCCAGATCGCCTCGAGCACGAACGCCTGAGCTTGCTCGGTAGCATGCCGGCGCTTGCCGGCGACATCATTCTGGTCAGTAACGAGACCGGCTTGGGCGTGGTACCGCTCGGCGTACTGTCTCGCCGCTTTGTCGATGCGAGCGGTGAGCTACATCAAAGCCTTGCCGCGATGTGCGATCGCGTGACACTCGCCGTGGCCGGACTTCCATTCCTGCTGAAAGGCACCCACACGTGAGCTCAAACCTGAAGTGGCTGGATTAGGAAGCCAGGCGGCTCGACGAGGATGCCACCGCTGCGGCGCGCGCCCGCCAGGCCCAGCTCACGAAGCCCCCCGGTGCACTCGGAGACCTCGAGGCGCTCGCTATCACGCTCGCGGGCTGGCAGGGTCGCGCGCAGCCGCGCGTCGAGCGGGTGCACATCAGTGTGTTCGCGGCCGATCACGGCGTCACCGAGGAGGGCGTCTCGGCGTTTCCGGCCGCGGTCACGGCAGAGATGATCAGGAACTTCGTGCGCGGCGGGGCGGCAATCAACGTGCTGGCACGCGTCCTGAACGCGACTCTGGAGGTGATCAATCTCGGC
>DASZHQ010000064.1:0-14082 GCA_035937715.1 Steroidobacteraceae bacterium
ACGGGTCGCCCTCCATCAGCATGCGGTCGGAGAACGTGCCCGAGTCCCCCTCGTCGGCGTTGCAGGTGACGTACTTCTGCCCCGACGGTTGATCGAGCACCGTCTTCCACTTGATGCCGGTCGGGAAGGCGGCGCCGCCGCGCCCACGTAACCCCGAAGCCGTCACCGCCTGCACGATCTCGGCGGGCGCGAGCGACAGCGCGCGCGTCAGGCCGCGGTAACCGCCGTGCTGAACATAATCGGCAATGCTCCCCGGGTCGACGATCCCGACCCGCTCGAAAGTGAGGCGCTGCTGGCCCTTCAGCCACGGAATCGAATCGGCGAGTCCCAGAGCCAGCGGATGAGCCTTGCCGCTCAGGAAGTCCGCGGCGAACAGCGAGGGCACATCCGCCGCTTTGACCGGCCCATAGGCGCAGCGCCCGGCGGGCGTCACCACCTCGACGAGCGGCTCGAGCCAGTATGCCCCGCGCGAGCCGTTGCGCACGATGCGCAGCGCCACGGCGCGGCGGGCGGCTTCGGCGGCAATTGCCGCCGCGACCCCGCCCGCCCCGACAGACAGCGCGCCCGCGTCTCCGGGAACATATACGGTCACAGTCATGGCGTGGGTGCGTTCTCCGCTATCAGCGCGTCGAAGGCTTCGGGCGTCACGCGCCCATACAGCCGCCCATCGATCATGGCCGCGGGCGAGCAGGCGCAGTTGCCGAGGCAGTAGATCGGCTCGAGCGAGAACTGACCGTTGGAGGTGGTTTGGTGAAAATCAATGCCGAGACGGCGGCGCGCGTGCGCGGCAAGCGCGTCTGCGCCCATCGCCTGGCAGGATTCCGCCCGACACAGGCTCACGGTATGCCTGCCCGGGCGCGAATGGCGGAAATAGTGATAAAACGTGAGCACACCGTGCACCTCGGCACGCGACAGATTGAGCCCCTCCGCTACCGCGGGAACGGCGGTCGCGGGGACAAATCCCAGCGCCGACTGGATGGCGTGCAACACTTCGAGCAGGGGACCGGGGCGTGCCTTGTGTTCAGCGACGATGCGCCGCACGACGGCCTCTTCGGCCGGCGGTAGAGTCTCCATAGGATGATGAGTATACGTCGGGCGCCATTGCCGGGGCGTGTACATGGCCGCCCCGGGGGCCGCGGAGGGCTTAAATCTCACCCCAAAAGCACGCGCGGGGTGCCCGCCGGGGAGTCGATGGCCCTACACTGCCGCCACCAGAAGCCCTGAAGAACCCGTGCTCGACTCGCACCTCCGCAGGCCCGCACCGGCGGCACTACTACTGGCGTGTCTGCTGCTTGCGGCCGGCCTCCGGCCCGTCCCGGCCGCGGACCTCGCCGGCGGGTTCACGCTGGGCGGCAGCCTCGCCGTCACCAGCAACTACATCTACCGCGGCGTATCCGAAAGCAACGGCCACGCCGCCGTCCAGGCCGACCTGCACGCCGAAAGCAGCGGCGGCACCTTCCTCGGGGCCTGGGGCTCGACCCGGGACCACGACCTCGATCCCTACACGGACTTCGACCTGGAGATCTATCTCGGGCAGCGTTTCAAGCTGAGTAATGCCTGGAGCGCAGCGCTCAGCGCACGCGGACACTATTTCGTGGGCGGCGGGCCGGAAGGCTCGACTGACTATGAGCAGCTCGCCGGCTCGCTCACCTACCTCGACCGCTGGACGCTCTCCCTCGCCGCCATCCCGAATGCCACGCACTACTGGTTTGACCAGCGCGTCGGCCGCAGCAGCGCCTGGGTCGCCGAAACGGCCGGACAGTGGCTCCTGCCCGCCGACGGGCTCTTCGTAACCTGCGGCGCCGGCTATTACTATGCCAGCCGAACCGGGCCGGGAATTGGCGCCGGCGGCGGCTACGCGTACGGCGACGCGGGATTGGCCTTCGAGCATCGCCACTGGCGTCTGGAGATCGGCTACTTCGCGACGCAGGACAAAGCGCGCAAGTTGGTCCCCTATCCGGCCCCCGTTGATCGCGTGGCCGGCACACTGGTGTGGCGCTTTTGACGCCCCTGCCGCCCCGGGGGATAGTAGGGAACGACTGAACCGGCACCGGTGCCAGCGACACTTACCGCTGTAGGGGCGGTTTAAGTGAAGGCCATAGGTTACAGCGACAAAGTCATGTCGGAACCCAACGTTCGCAGCGCGGCTGGCGTTGCCCACGAGGTGGATCTCATCGCGCGCGTCGCCGAGGGCGACCGCAAAGCGTTCGAAGAGCTCTACAACCTGTACCACCGCCGCATGGCGCGCTTTCTCACGCGCCTGACGCACCGTTATGACATCACCGAGGAAGTCATCAACGACACTTTCTGGGTGGTGTGGCGCAAGGCGCGCACCTTTCGCGGCGACTCGCAGCCCTCGACCTGGATCCTCGGGATCGCCTACCGCAAGGCCCGCAACGCGTTTCGTCTCTCGGCGCGGCTGGCGGAAAAGAACCTGCAGGTGGACCTTGAGCCACTTACGAGCGAGGAGCCCTGCGGCACCGAGGAGCTGCGCGACTGGCTCGCGCAGGCGCTGGCGCTGCTTCCGGTGGAGCAGAGGCTGGCGGTGGAGTTGTGCTACGAGCTTGGTTACTCCTGCGAGGAGATCGCGACGATCATGAGCTGCCCGGTGAACACCGTGAAGACGCGGCTGTTTCACGCCCGCGCGAAGCTGCAGCGTCTGCTGCCGCAGCTCGCCGACCCCGTGAGCCTGGCGGCAGGGCGTACCGGTACGGGCGCGCCGGCCGCCCACGCGCCGCCGCGGAGGCAGTCATGATGGCGAGCGCCTCACGTCACGAAGAGATCTGGCTGCTGTTGCCGTGGCTCGCCAACGGCCGGCTGCCGCCGGCGGAACGAGCCCGCGTCGAAGAGCACCTGCGCGAGTGTGGGCTGTGCGCGCGCGAAGTCGCGTGGCAGCGTCTCGCCTGCCGGGCCCTCGCCGAGCCCGACCGGGTCACCTACGCGCCCGGACCCTCCTTCCGCAAGCTCATGGAGCGCATCGATGGTCGCCCGATCGCGCCGCAGGAGCGGCCGCGGGCGCGCGTGTCCGGCTTGCGCCCGGCGGTACTCGCCGCGTGGCGGCCGCCGGGTCTTGCCTGGGCGGCGAGTTTCGTGCTGGCCGTGGGCCTCGTGGCCCTCACCGGCACCGCGTACCGCTGGTCGCAGCCGCTCTACGCCACGCACACCGCGAGTGTCCCGCAGAGCCCGGACATGCTGCACATCGCCTTCGAACGCTCGCTCTCGATAGGTGAAGTCGAGGAGCTGCTGAGCTCGGCGGGCGCGCGCGTAGTCGAGGGTCCGGGAACGAGCGGGATTTTCGGGGTGACTCCCATCGCCGCCGCAACGCAGCACGCGCCGCACGCCCGGGACGTGAGTGCGGAGATGCGCGCGCTGGCGGCGCGGCTGCGCTCCGATGCGCGCGTGCGCTGGGTCGAGCCGCTCGCAGCGAGCGAACCGCCCGAGGGCGCGCAGGGACCGCGCGCGCCGCTACCTTGAGGCACGCATTCGCGCGCGCCGCCATCGCCTCGGTTGCGATCCTGGCATCCTACGCGCTCGCCGCGCCCCCCGCGCAAGCGCCGCTGCCACGCATCGTCGTGGCCTTCGCGAACCACGCGCACAGCGCCCCGGGTGCTGCGGGAGCGACCGGCAGTCACTATGGCGGAGGCGGATACCGCGTGTCGCAGAGCGCCCAGGCGCAGGCGCGCCGCGTGGCCGCGGCCTATTCACTGCGCGAGGTGGCGAGCTGGCCGATCCAGGCGCTGGAGATGCACTGCGTGGTGTTCGAGATCACCAACGGCCGGCTGGTACCCGAAGTGCTCGCCGCATTGTCGAAAGATCCGCGCGTGGTGCTCGCGCAGCCGCTGCAGGAATTTCATACCCTCGCCGACTCGCTCCCGGCGCCGCCGGCGTACAACGACCCGCTGTACGACCTGCAGACCAATCTCGTGGCGCTGGGCATCGCCCGCGCCCACCGGCGCACGCAGGGAGAGGGTGTGCGCATCGCCCTGATCGATACCGGCGTCGACGCCAGCCACCCGGATCTGCGGGGCCGCGTCGTGCACTCCCGTTCCTTCATCGCTACCCGCGCCCCGGGCGGCTCGCTGCGCCACGGCACCGCCATGGCAGGCGTGATCGCCGCGGTTGCCAACAATCACATCGGCATCGTCGGCATTGCGCCGCTGGCGCGGCTGGAAGTCCTCGAAGCCTGCTGGCAGCTCGCTCCCGATAGCGACGCGGCCGCGTGCAATACCTTCACTCTGGCGCAAGCGCTTGCCGCCGCTCTCGCCTCAGGCGCCCCGCTCGTCAACCTGAGCATCGCCGGTCCGGCCGATCCGCTGCTGTCGGCGCTGGTGGAGCATGGGCTGCGGCGCGGTGTGACTTTCGTCGGCGCGGCCCCGGGCCCCGACGGTGGCTTCCCGACTGCGATTCCCGGAGTCATCAGCGCCGGCGGCACCGAGCATTCGCTGCCGCCCGGCGCCTTCGCCGCCCCTTCCGAACACGTGCTCACGCTTCGCCCGGCCGAGCAGTACGACTTTGAATCCGGAAGCTCCGTGGCCGCAGCCGAGCTCACCGGGGTGATCGCGCTGCTGATGTCGGCGTCCTCCAAGCGTCTCGACACCGCGCGCATCGCTTCGCTCCTGAGCGAAAGCACCGCGCAGGTGCACACGGCCGCCGGCGACCCCTCCCCGGTCGATGTGAATGCCGCCCTCGCGCGTCTCGACGCCGAACGCGGCGGCTCCGTCACGGCGAGCGCGGCGCACTGAGGCTCCCCCGCCGGGTCAGAAGCATTCCGCCCGCCTCTTGCGCCGCGGCTTGACCCTGCCGGAGCGCGTGCCCATGCTCGAGCGCCTCATGTCCAGCGACACCGGCGGTCTGACCTGGAGCCTGATCGAGAAGGCACGCGCGCGCATCGCGGACAAGGTGAATCGCACGCCGGTGCTCACCAGTGCGACGCTCGACGCGCTCAGCCGGTCGCATCTGTACTTCAAGTGCGAGAACCTTCAGAAGTGCGGCGCCTTCAAGGCCCGCGGCGCCACCAACGCCGTGTTCGCACTTCCCGATGGCGAGGCACAGCGCGGCGTCGCCACGCACTCCTCCGGCAATCACGCCGCAGCGCTTGCGCGCGCCGCGCGTCTGCGGGGAATCCGCGCTTATGTGGTGATGCCGGAGAACGCGACGCAGGCCAAGCGCGCCGCGGTCGCTCGTTACGGGGGCGAGATCACCTGGTGCGCGCCGACGCTCGCCGCGCGCGAGGCCAGCGCGCGCGAGGTGGTGGCCGCCACCGGTGCAACGCTCGTGCACCCCTACGATGATCTTGCGGTGATGGCCGGCCAGGGGACCGCCGCCGCGGAGCTGCTCGAGCAGGTTCCCGATCTTGACCTCCTTCTCTGCGCGGTCGGCGGCGGCGGACTGCTCGCGGGCACGGCGGTCGCCGCGAAGGCGCTCAGTCCCGGCATCCGCGTGATCGGGGTTGAGCCGGCCGGCGCCGACGATGCCGCCCGCTCCTTCCGCGCCGGCCGCATCTTCCCGAGCGTGAATCCGCACACCATCGCCGATGCCCTGCGCAGCGCTCTCGGCGAGCGGCCGTTCGCCGAGATCCGCCGCCGGGTCGATGACATTGTCACGGTGCCCGATGAGGTGATCGTCGCGGGGATGCGCCAGTTGTGGGAGGTGCTGAAGATCGTCGTCGAGCCATCGGGCGCGGTGCCCTACGCCGCGCTGCTCGCGCGGCGTGCGGAACTGCACGGCCGAAGGATCGGGATCGTGCTGAGCGGCGGCAACGTGGATCTCGATCAGCTGCCGTGGGGCGTGCCGGGCCCGGGCGTGGCACCTCCCGCACTCGAGGTCACACGCGCTCGAGAATGACGGCGATTCCCTGCCCGACCCCGATGCACATGGTGCAAAGCGCATAGCGGCCGCCGGCGCCGGCGAGCTGCCAGGTCGCGGTGGTCGCGAGGCGCGCCCCGGACATGCCGAGCGGGTGGCCGAGCGCGATGGCCCCCCCGTTCGGGTTCACGTGCCCGGCATCATCGGCCACTCCCAGCTCACGCAGCACCGCGAGCGCCTGGGCGGCGAACGCCTCGTTCAGCTCGATCACGTCGAGCTGCCCGAGCGTGAGGTGTGCGAGCGCCAGGACCTTGCGTGTCGCCGGCACCGGACCCATACCCATGATCCGCGGCTCGACGCCCGCAGTCGCGGCGGCCACGATGCGTGCGCGCGGCGTGAGGTTGTAGCGTCGTGCCCCCTCGGCGGAGGCGATGAGGAGCGCGCAGGCGCCGTCGTTGATCCCCGAAGCGTTGCCGGCGGTGACCGTGCCACCGGTACGAAACGGCGCCGGGAGCGAGGCGAGCTGCTCGAGCGTGGTCTCGGGGCGCGGATGCTCGTCGCGACTGACGAGGAGCGACTTGCCCTTGCGCTGCGCGATCTCGACCGGCACGAGCTCCTGCGCATAAAAGCCGCGCGCACTGGCCGCGGCGGCGCGTTGCTGGCTGCGCAGAGCGAAGCGGTCCTGGTCGGCGCGCGTGATGTTGAATTGCGCGGCGACGTTCTCACCGGTCTCGGGCATGGAATCGACGCCGAAGCGCTCCTTCAGGCGCGGATTGATAAAGCGCCAGCCGATGGTCGTGTCGTAAACTTCCGCGTTGCGGCTGAATGCCGCGTCCGCCTTCGGCATAACGAAGGGCGCGCGCGACATCGACTCGACGCCGCCCCCCACCACCACCTGCGCCTCGCCCAGGCGGATGGTGCGCGCACCCTGCGCCACGGCATCCAGGCCCGACCCGCACAGGCGGTTGATCGTGGCTGCCGCGACCGACACCGGCAGCCCTGCGAGGAGCGCAGCCATGCGCGCCACGTTGCGATTGTCCTCGCCCGCCTGGTTGGCGCAGCCGAGCAATACCTCTTCGACCGCCGCCGGCTCGAGCGAAGCGTTGCGCTTCATCAGCGCCGCGATCGGCAGCGCGGCCAGGTCATCCGCCCGCACCGTCGCGAGCGCGCCGCCGTAACGACCGATGGGCGTGCGCACGGCGTCGCAGATGAAAGCCTCGTTCATGGTGCGCCCAATGATAGCGGAAGGCGCTCCCCCGGCGAGGCGCCGTACCGGTGCCCAACCCATACAGTGCGCGCGCGGAACCGGCGCGCTGTATCTGCCGCGTGGACGCGCGAATGCGCACGCTTAACACCCATGGTCGACCCGCTGCCCTTCATGACCTACACGTTCGTGATGTCGATCACCCCCGGGCCCAACAACGTAATGTTGACCGCTTCGGGGGCAAGTTTCGGCTTCCGCCGCACTCTGCCGCACATTCTCGGCATCGTCTTTGGTTTCGTCGCGCAGCTGCTCGCGGTATGCGCCGGGCTGTCGGCGCTCTTTGATCGCTGGCCGGCGCTGCAGAGCGCGCTGGGATGGGTGGGTGCGGCGTACCTGCTGTATCTGGGATGGCAGATGCTCGGGAGCCATGCAGCCGCAGCCCGTCAGCATGCCCGTCCGGTAAGCTTCCTCGAAGCCGCGCTGTTTCAGTTCCTCAACCCCAAGGCCTGGGTGATGACGGTCACCGCGGCGACCCTGTTTCTGCCGCGGGAACTGGGGCTGCTCGCGCGCGGAGGCTACATGGCCGGGGTGATGGAGGGGATCGGTGTGCCCTGCATGATGGTGTGGGCCCTCTTCGGCAGCTCGCTGCGCGGTCTGCTCGGCGCTCCGCGCGGGCGGCTGGTGTTCAATGTCGCCATGGCGCTTGCACTCGCCAGCACGGCAGTCATGATGATCCGCTGAGGTAACTGTCCCGAAAGGCGCGGATGTTCGAGCTGACTCGCGATTCCGCCGTACCCCTCGTCGATCAGATCTGCGAGCGCATGACGCAGCTGGTGCGCCATGGCCAGCTGCCGGCCGGGACCCGCCTGCCCTCGATCCGCAAGCTCGCCCACCTGGTGAGCGCCAGTCCCTTCACGGTGGTCGACGCCTACGACCGCCTGGTCGCCCGCGGCGTCATCGAGTCACGGGCCGGACGAGGATTCTTCGTCACGCAGCGGCGGCTGTCCGCGCCGCTGGTGGCGATCGAGGCACTCGCGGACCCCGGCGCCGATGCGCTGGCGCTCGCGCGACTGTGCCTGGCGCCCTCGGCGGATATCGTCGCCGCCGGCTCGGGCTTTCTGCCCGAGAACTGGCTCCTGGAGGCGGTTTCCGCGAGCGTGCTCACGCGCCTGACGCGCGGCAAGCGCTCCCAGCCCTGGCTCCCGTGTCCGCCGCAGGGTCTGCCGGAGCTGCGCGAGCAGATCGCCACGCGGCTCGTGCAGCACGGCATCGCCGCGGGAGCGGCCAACATCATGACCACTTACGGCGCAAGCCAGGCGTTCGACCTGCTGGCGCGCATCCTGCTGGCGCCAGGTGACGCGGTGCTGGTGGAGGATCCGGGCTACTTCGTGCTGTTCGAGCAGCTGCGCGCGCATCACGTGCGCCTGATCCCCGTGCCGCGGCACGCCGCCGGCCCGGATCTCGAGGCGCTGGAAGCGGCCTGCCGCGCGCACCGCCCGCGCGCCTTCTTCCTGCAGACGCTGCTGCACAATCCGACCGGCTCGAGCGCCGACCCGGCTCACTGCCACCGCGTTCTTTCCCTCGCCGAGCAGTTCGGCTTCGCGATCGTGGAGGACGATGTCTACGGGGACCTGTACCAGGGCCCGGCGGTGCGGCTGGCGCAGATCGACGGCCTGCGGCACGTCATCTACGTCGGCAGCTACACCAAGCTGATCGGTCCGTCGCTGCGGGTCGGCTTCGTCGCCGCCGATGCCGCGCTCATGGCCCGCCTGGTGGAGCGCAAGATCCTGTCGGTGCTGGTGGGCTCCACGCTACTCGAGTGTTTTGTCTCCGAGGTACTCGATGGCGGGCGCTACAAGCGCCACGTGGAGCACACGCGCGCGCGCCTCGCGCGCATGCGCCGCGATGCGCGTCTGGCGCTCGAATCCGCTGGCATCGAATTCGACGCCGCCCCCGGGGAAGGCATGTTCCTCTGGGGCCGGGTACCTGAGGGCGCACCGGTAGACGAGCTGGTGCGCCGTGCGCGCGATCATTCGATCCTGCTGGCGCGCGGCGTGCTGTTCTCCCCCGTACAGGGCTGCGTACAGTGGCTGCGCTTCAACGTGACGCACAGCAACAGCCCGCGGCTCGTGCAGTTCCTGCGCGGTGCGCTGCGCGTGGCTTAGCGCGCGTGGCCGACACCATCGAGGTGTGCGACGCGAGTGAGTCGGACCTCGCCGCTCTCGTGGCCATCTACAACGAGGTCATCACGAACTCCACTGCCGTGTTTTCGCATCTGCCGGTCACGCTCGATGAGCGCCGCGGCTGGTGGCGGGCGCGCCTGGCGCAGGGCTATCCGGTGCTCGTGGCGCACGATGCGCAGGGAGTGGCGGGCTTCGCCAGCTTCGGCGACTTCCGCGCCGCCTCGGGCTATCGCTTCACCGTCGAGCACACGGTGCATGTGCGCGCCGACGGCCGCCGCCGCGGCATCGGCACGCGCCTGGTGAGCGCGTTGTTCCCGCGCGCGGTGCGCTGCGGCAAGCGCGTGATGATCGCGGGTGTCGATGCCGACAACGCCGCCGCCATCGGCTTTCACGAGCGCCTCGGCTTCGAGCGGGTGGGGCTGCTGCGCGAGGTCGGCCGCAAGTTCGACCGCTGGCTGGACCTGGTTTTTCTGCAGCGCCGGATCGGGGACCGGTAAGATTGGCGGATGTCGGTCCTGCTGCCGCCCGCTACGCGGGCACTGATCCTGATCAACGTCGGCGTCTACCTGCTCGAGCAGCTGGCGGCGCCGCTGCTGATCAAATGGCTGGCGTTGTGGCCGCCCGGGAGCGGCCTGTTCCATCCCTGGCAGCTGCTCACCTACGCTTTCCTGCACGATCCGAACAATCCCGCCCACATCTTCCTCAACATGTTTGCGCTGTTCATGTTCGGGCGCGCGCTCGAGATGTACTGGGGCGGGCGGCGCCTGGTGAGCTACTTCCTGGTGTGCGCGCTCGCGGCCGCCCTCACTCAGCTCGCCGTGGAGATTGTCGCCGGGGAGCAGGAGGAAGTGATCGGCGCCTCGGGCGGAGTGTTCGGGGTGTTGCTCGCCTTCGCCTGGTATTTCCCGCGGCAGCGTCTGATCATCATCCCTATCCCGATCCCGATGCCGGCGTGGCTGCTCGTCACCCTGTACGCCCTGGTCGAGCTGTTCTTCGGAGTTACGGGTAAGCAACAGGGAGTCGCGCACTTCGCCCACCTGGGGGGGATGCTCGGCGGCCTGCTGTGCATCCTCTACTGGCGCGCGCGCCGGCGTTTCAGCTCCTGATCCGCAGCGCGTCGTCCGCGGCGCGCGCCTGCGCGCAGCCCGCGGCGGGATGGGAGCGCAGCGGCTGCATGTCGGCGGCTCTTCGGATGTTGACCTCCACGGCGTCAGTGTGGCGGCCGCTGTTGACGTGCGCATGACGCGCGCGTGGCGGACGCGTGACGCTGCGCTCTCGCAGGTGTACTCGGAATTACCTGAAGTATAGACTCTAATGGTCAGATATTTAAACAGAATCCATGCAAAGTTGAATTCCGCTGCGGGTCACAGTCACAATCGCGCGCTTTGAAATGTGACGGGAACTTTTCGCGCAGCCTTCGACTAAGAACCGAGAGCTTATGATCAGGACCGAACACCTCACCAAACACTACGGCCGCCTCGCGGCGGTGGAGGACGTGAGCTTTCAGGTGGGACCGGGCGAGGTACTCGGATTCCTCGGGCCAAACGGCGCCGGCAAGACCACCACCATGCGCATGCTCGCAGGGTTCGTGGCGCCTACCTCCGGCGGCGCGAGCATCTGCGGCCACGACGTCGCGGCCGAGCCGCTCGCCGCGAAGGCGGCGTTGGGATACCTGCCCGAGGGGGCCCCCAGCTACGGCGAGATGACCGTGCGACGCTTCCTCGCCTTCGTGGCGGACCTGCGCGCGCTCGCGGGCTCGCAGCGCGCGGCGCGCCTCGCGCACGTCATCGAGCATCTACAGCTCGGCGCGGTGCTCGAGCAGACCATCGACACACTCTCCAAGGGCTTTCGCCGGCGTGTCGGCTTGGCGCAGGCGATCGTACACGACCCGCCGGTGCTCATTCTCGACGAGCCCACCGACGGGCTCGACCCGAACCAGAAGCACGAGGTGCGCACCCTCATCAATGACATGGCGCGCGACAAGATCATCGTCATCTCCACCCATATCCTCGAGGAGGTCGATGCGGTGTGCACACGCGCGATCATTATCTCGCGGGGCCGCATCGTGGCGGACGATACCCCGGCTGGGCTCGCCGCCCGCTCGCGCTATCACAACGCGGTGAGCATGCAGCTCGAGGAGCCGCAGCAGCTCGGCGTCGCCCGCGCGGCGCTTGCGGCCCTGCCCGCGGTCGCCGATATCGAGGTGAGCGAGCGCGATGCGCGGCTCACGGCCCTGCCACGCGCCGGCGCCACTATCCTTCCGGCGATCTCCGCGCTGGCGGCGCGCACGGGGCTGCGGTTTAAGGAGCTGCACCTGGAGTCGGGGCGCCTCGACGAGGTGTTCCGCACCATCACGGCTTGAGGGAGCGCTGAGGTCATGAGCAACGTGGGCATCATCATGCGCCGCGAGTTGGCGAGCTACTTCGCGACGCCGCTGGCGTACGTGTTCATACTCATCTTTCTCGTGCTGGCGAATGCCTTCACTTTCTATCTGGGCGGCTTCTACGAGCGTGGCCAGGCGGACCTCGACCCCTTCTTCACCTTTCACCCCTGGCTGTATCTGTTCCTGATCCCGGCGATCTCGATGAAGCTGTGGGCCGAGGAGCGCAAGTCCGGCAGCATCGAGCTGCTGATGACGCTGCCGGTGAGCCTGCCTGATGCGGTGCTCGGCAAGTTCTTCGCCGCCTGGATCTTCACCGCGCTCGCGCTCGCCCTCACCTTCCCGCTGTGGATTACGGTCAACTACCTGGGCAGCCCCGACAACGGTGCGATCCTCGCCGCTTACCTCGGGAGCCTGATGCTCGCCGGCGGCTTTCTTGCCATCGGCTCGTGCATGTCGGCCCTGACGCGCAACCAGGTGGTCGCGTTCATCCTGGGAGTGGTGGCCTGCTTCGCTTTCCTGCTGGCGGGGTTTCCGCTGGTGCTCGACGTCTTCCGCGCCTGGGCGCCGCAGGTACTGACCGATGCCATCGCCTCGCTCTCGTTCCTCACCCATTTCGAGTCCATCGTCAAGGGCGTCATCGACGTGCGCGACCTGCTGTACTTCGCAATGCTGATCGGCTTCTTCCTGCTGGCGACCGCCGTCGTGCTCGAGTTGCGCAAGGCGGACTAGCGGGAGCGGCTGACCAATCTCATGAACAAACGCTCGACACTAGGCGGCGGCACGGTGCTGGCGCTGGCGCTGCTCTTCATCGGCCTCACCGTGCTCTTCAACCACACGCTGCGCGGCTGGCGGCTGGATCTGACGCAGCATCGCCTCTACACGACTGCACCGGGAACCGATCGCGTGCTCGGCTCCATCAAGGAGCCCATCAACTTGTACCTCTTTTTCTCGGAGAAGGCTGCCGGGCAGTTGCCACAACTGAAGACCTACGGCGTGCGGGTGCGCGAGTTCCTCGAAGAGCTCGTCGGGCGCTCCAACGGCAAGCTGCGCCTGCACGTGATCGACCCGCAACCCTTCTCCGAGGAAGAGGATCGCGCCTCCGAGCTCGGGGTGCGCGGGGCGCCGTTCGGCGCCACCGGCGGCCAGTTCTACTTCGGCCTCGCCGGCACCAACTCCACCGACGGCCACGCGGCCATCGAGTTCTTCGATCCCAACAAGGAACAGTTTCTCGAATACGACGTCGTCAAGCTGGTGTACGAGCTCGCCAATTCCAGGAAGCCCGTGGTGGCGTGGATGTCCTCGCTCCCGATGGGCGCGGGGTTCGACCCGCAGACCGGACAGATGCGCGAGCCCTGGGTCATCTACAGCGACGCGCAGCAGCTCTTCGATCTGCGACCGCTAGATCAGACGGCGACCCGGATCGACCCCGATGTGAACGTGCTGGTGCTGGTGCACCCAAAGGAGCTCTCGCCCGCCACACAGTTCGCCATCGATCAGTTCGCGCTGCGCGGCGGGCATATCCTCGCATTCATCGACCCGCTCGCCGAGGCCGACTCCTCCGGGGCGGGCCGCAATCCGATGGCCGCCATGGGGGTAGACAAGTCATCGCACCTGAGTGAGCTGCTCAACGCCTGGGGCGTGCAGTTCAATCCCGCCGAGGTGATCGCCGACCGCGGTCATGCGCTGTCGGTGACCCTGCGACAGGGTCAGGAGCCGGTGGAGCACCTGGGGGTGCTCGGGCTCGGCAAGGACAGCTTCGCTGCCGAAGATGTCATCACCGCGGGACTTTCCAGCGTAAACGTGGCGACCGCCGGCTACCTCGAGCCCGTCAAGGGCGACAAGGGCTGCCAGGCGCTCAAAGGCGCAAAGTCCTGCTTCGAGCCGCTGTTGCAGTCGAGCACCGATGCCGAACCGCTGCCGGTCGACCGCTTTCGCATGCTGTTCGACCCATCGACGCTGCGCGATGGCTTCAAGCCCACCGGCCGCCGCTACGTCATCGCCGCACGCGTGAGCGGCAACGTGCACACGGCATTCCCCGGCGGCCCTCCTGCCGGCGTGACGCTGCCGCCCGGCCAGCTGGATCTGAAGGCCTCCGCCAAGCCGATCAACCTCGTGGTGTTTGCTGACACCGATCTGCTGTCGGATTATCTGTGGGTGCGTGAACAGAGCTTCTTCGGCCAGCGCATGACGCAGGCCTGGGCGAGCAACGGCGACCTGGTGCAGAACGCGCTCGACAACCTCGCCGGCAGCGCCGACCTCATCAGCGTCCGCGGGCGCGCTTCGTTCACGCGGCCGTTCGAGCGGGTGGAAAAGCTGCGCCGCGCGGCCGATGACCGCTTCCGCGCCAAGGAGCAGGAGCTCGAGCGGCAGCTGCGCGAGACCGAGAGCAAGCTGAGCGCTCTGCAGTCGAAGGGCGGCAGCGCCTCGACACTGATCCTCACGCCCGAGCAGGAGAAGGAGATCGAGCATTTCCAGACGGAGAAGCTGCGCATCCGCAAGGAGCTGCG
>DASZHQ010000065.1:0-2664 GCA_035937715.1 Steroidobacteraceae bacterium
TCGCGCAAGCGCGTGAGCTCCCCCTGCACCCGCTCATCCTCGCGCTTGCCGAGCGCCACCACGCGCAGCAGCGCATCGGTGACGCCGCGGCAGGCCGACAGCACCACCCCGAGCCGTCCGGGCGGTGCCGCTTCGAGAATGGCCGCGACTTTGCGGAAGCAGTCGGCGTCGGCGACGCTCGACCCCCCGAACTTGTGCACGACCCAGGGATCGGGTTTGACCATCGATGCCGGGATTTCTTGGGCAGACAAAAGCCGTGCGACTCTACTGACGCGCCCGCACGCGCGCAACGATCCCGGGCGGCCGATGACCGACTCGCGCTGTTGGCTGTCGTCGCGGTCGGCTCAGCCGGCCGTGGCGCGCGGCGCCGTGCCGTGCGCGAGCAGCGCCTGCGTGTGCTGCAGGAAACGCCTGATGAACTCCTCGTCGTTGCCCACGCCCCCACGCAACGGGTTCGGCGCCGCCAGCTGGCATAATGAGCGGGCGTGGAAGCGTCTCTCGGTCCCCTGCTCCCCCTCTTCGTGCGCGAGCGCGCCGCCGGCCGTGCGCTCGCGCTCGGGATTCTCGTGCACACCGCCGGCTCCACCTATCGCAAGCCCGGCGCGCTGATTCTGATCGCAGCAAACGGTGACTACGCCGGGCTCATTTCCGGCGGTTGCCTGGAAGGCGACCTGCGCGAGCACGCGCGCACCGTGATCGAGACGGGCGCAGCGCGCACGGTGCGCTACGACCTGCGGGACGCAGATGATCTGCTGTGGGGGCTGGGCCTCGGCTGCGAAGGAGCGATGCAGATCCTGCTGCTGCGGAGCGGTCCCGAGAACGGCTGGCAGCCTCTCGAGCATCTTGCCGCGGCCCTGGCCGCGCATCGCGCGACCGCCGTCGGCGTCGTGGCCGAGTCCTCGCAGACGCAGCCCGCGCCCGGGAGCCTCGCGCTGCCGGCCTGGGCGCAAGGTGGGACAGCCCCGGCGCTCGCCACCCCGGCCGTGCAGGCAGCGCTCGCGCGCGCTATCGCGGAGCGCCAGGCCGGATGGCTGGCCGAGCACTCCTGGAAGCTCTTCGTCGTGCCGCTGGCGCTCCCGCCGCGCGTCCTGCTGCTCGGTGCCGGCCCCGACGCCGTCCCGGTAGTGGATTTCGCAGTCCGACTCGACTGGAAAGTCACGCTCGTCGACCATCGCGCCGCGTACGCGGTCGCAGCGCACTTTCCTTCGGCCGAGCGCGTGCTGCAGGCTCCGCCGGCCGAGCTCGCCACTGCACTTGAGCTCGAGGCTTTCTCAGCCGCGGTCGTCATGAGTCACCATCTGTCCTCGGATCTGGCGTATCTGCGCGCGCTGGCGACAACTTCCATCCCCTACATCGGATTGCTCGGGCCCCCCGTGCGCCGCGAGAAGCTCATGGCGGACCTCGGCCGCGACGCGCGGGCACTGCAGGGGCGCCTGCACGCCCCTGTCGGTCTGCCACTCGGTGGCCGCAGCCCCGAGTCCATCGCGCTCGCCATCGTTGCGCAGCTGCATTCGTTCCTCCACAGGGGCA
The DNA here is from genome assembly GCA_035937715.1 of Steroidobacteraceae bacterium. Classification (GTDB taxonomy): domain Bacteria; phylum Pseudomonadota; class Gammaproteobacteria; order Steroidobacterales; family Steroidobacteraceae; genus 13-2-20CM-66-19. Next base: position 1,531 of record DASZHQ010000065.1, read on the forward strand.
TGATCTTGAGGGACAGCGCTCCAAGTGTATTCAGTGTGTTATAAGATATAGTTCGCGTCACTTCCCGAGGGCGCATGAACGAGGTTCAGCTCATCCGCAACCAGCTCGTCGCGGAGCGCCAGCACGCCAGTGCGGTGGCTAACGTCTGCGCCGGCGTAAGCGGGCGCGAAGCGACGCGCGCGCTGACAGGCGCCCCGCAGCTCGCGAAGTTTCGCCAGGCCTGCGTGGATTACCTGGTGTGCGTGCTCGCCTGGTTCGAAGAGCGGGATCAGCGCCTCGCTGACTTTGCGCGTGCCCGCCTGGCGTCCGCGGATGCGGCGCGCCACGCTCTCGAGGAAGGGCTGGCGCGGCCGGGGCGCAGCCGCGAGGCGCTCGAGAAGCTCGAAGCCGCCTTTGCCGACGCGAGTGCGCAGGTAGCCGATCGCGCCTCGCCGGCGAGCTGGCAGGAGTTTGCGGAATACTTCAACGGCACGTGGAGCGCACGGCGGGACGCCCTCGACGGCCTGTTCGCGCCGCGCGCGCGTGCCGCCGATTGGCGCGCCGTCGCCGGGATCGACGCAGATTCCATCATCGAGGAGCGCGAGCGCTACGCGCGCGTGTGCGCCACGCTTCCCCCCGGCATCACGCTGCCGGCCGCGGCGGCACGGGGCAGCTAGCCGTGGCGACACTTCCAGGCGGCGATGCGCTGCACGCGGTCGTGCTCGCCGCCGGCCCCTCCACGCGCTTCGGCTCGGCGAAGCAACTGGTGCGTGTAGGCGGGCGACCGCTGCTGCATACCGCGGTCACACGCGCGGCGGAGGTCACAGGCAACGCTCTCATCGTGGTGCTCGGGGCCGGCGCCGCCGAGCTCGCCCCGCTGCTCAAACACTCCCCCGGCTCGGTGGTGGTGAATCACGAGTGGCGCGAGGGCCTCGCCAGCTCGATTCGCGCCGGGGTGGCGCGCTTACCGGCAGCCTGTGCCGGTGTCATGCTGGTGCTCGCCGATCAGGCCGCAGTCAGCGCCGACGATCTCAGGCGCCTCGCGGGCAGCTGGCGCAAGCAGCCCCAGTACATCGCGGCCGCCATGTATGCCGGGACCTGCGGTGCGCCGGCGATCTTTCCACGCAGCGCGTTCCGCGAGCTCGGCGAGCTGCG
>DASZHQ010000066.1:0-3048 GCA_035937715.1 Steroidobacteraceae bacterium
GCCCGCGATGGCGTACAGGCGCTCCATGTCCACCGGCAGGCCGGCAAAATGCACCGGCAGGATGGCGCGGGTGCGCGGTGTGATCGCCGCCGCCACCTGGTCCAGATCGATGTTGCGCGAGTCCAGTCCCACGTCCACGAATACCGGGCGGGCGCCCACGCGCACGATGACGTTGGCGGTGGCCACGAAGCTCAGCGCCGGCGTGATGACTTCATCGCCCTTGCCGATGCCACAGGCGAGCAGCGCCATCTCGAGGCCCGCCGTGGCGGAGGTCTGGGTGCGCACCGGCCGTCCCCCGAAATAGCTCGACAGCTCGGCCTCGAGTTGCGCGACCTTCGGTCCGCTCGCCAGCCAGCCCGAGCGCAGCACCTCGGCCACCGCCTCGATCGTGTCCTCGTCGATGCTCGGGCGCGTAAAGGGCAACATCCGGTTCACTTGCTTGCTCGAATCATTCATGAGCGGGCCACCAGTACCACACCCAGCACGATGATGCCGATTCCGACAACGCGCTGGGCGTTGGGTACCTCGCCCAGGAGCCACCAGGCGAGGCCGATGTTGATGACATAGCCGAGCGACAGCAGCGGGTACGCCTGGCTCACCGGCACCCGTGACAGGCCCACCAGCCACACGACGACGCTGAGGCCGTAGGCGCACAGCGCATACCATAACGAGGGCACGACCAGCAGGTCGAGCCCCTTCTGCCACACGCCGGCGTCGGTGGCCAGCAGCGGGCCGCTCACGCGGGTGGCCGCTTTGAGCCCCAGCTGCGCCAGCGCGTTGAGCAGCACGCCGCACGACAGAACGGCAAAATCGGCAAGCTTCACAGGCGACTCACAGCGACGGTGTAGTTGTCGGCGGCAATCACGCGCCCGGGCAGCCCGCGCCGCCGCCACTCGTCCCACACTCCGGGATCGAAGAATGCCACGGCCTCGCCCCCCGCGCTCCAGCGGGCGGCGAATTCCGGCAGCGTCATGCGCTTGTCCGGCTGTTCCTGCAGCCCGAGCTGCAGCTCGCCCTCATAGCCGACCAGCTGCAGCGTGCGCCCCAGGTACGGTGACACCGTCTCGCGATACTGACCGACGCTGTAGAGCGGCGTGTGCGCGCCGACGAAGGGGCGCGCGGTGCTCACCAGATCGCGCGCCGAGCGGGTCGGGGGGATGACGGTGTACTCGCACAACAGGCACTGCCAGGCGAGGATCGCGCTGGCGGCGGTCACGATCGCCGCCGGCATCTGCAGGGAGGGTTGCGTTCTGAAGGTCACCGCCACGGCCACGAGCGCCGCCAGGGCGCCCGCCAGTGCCCACCACAGCGCCTGATGCGGTACATAACTGTTGCGCTGCGCACTATAGACAAGGAGTCCCGCCGCAATGACCACCACCAGCCCCGCGCCAATACGCGCCGCCTGGCGCGCGAACTCGCCCCCGGCGCCGCTGCATGCGCCGGTGACGGCCGCCAGCACCGGCAGCATGGGCAGGATGTAGGGCGCGAGCTTGGATCCGGAAGCAGAAAAGAACACCAGCGTGACCGCGGCGAAGATCAGCAGGAACTTGAGCGGTTTGAACTGCGGCGTCCCCGCGCCGGACGCTGCGGCCCCGTCCCCACCCCAGGCGCGGCGGCAGGCCCGCGCCAGGGGCGCAATCCACGGCAGCACCCCGAGCAGCAGCAACGGCACGAAGTACCACCACGGCTCCGCGCGCTGGTGCACCGTGGTCAGGAAGCGCGTGAAATGCTCGTGTACGAAGAAGAATGCCGGGAAGCTGGGATTGCGCAGCGATACCACGACAAACCACGGGGCGGCAATAGCCGTGAACAGCGCCAGGCCCGCGCCCGGGTACAGCCGCCGCCAGGTGCGCGTGTCACGCTCGCTGAGCGTGTAGAGGATGAGCGCAGCTCCTGCGAGCACCCCGACGACGATTCCCTTGGTGAGCACCGCCAGCGCCCCCGCTCCCCAGGCGCTGAGCATCCAGCGCCGTTCGGCGGAAGATGCCGGCGGCAGGGTCTGCGCCCGTGTGAAAGCCAGTACCGCGGCGCTGAGCCAGAAGGTGAAGCTGCCGTCGAGCAGGTTGAGGTGGCCGACGATCACGAAGAACGGACTGACCGCGAGCGCCGTCAGCGCCAGGAGCGCACGGTCGCGCCCGTACAGGCTCGAGACCCACGCAAACACCAGCGGCAGGCATGCGAACGCCAGTCCCACGCCCCACAGGCGCGAGCTCCACTGCCGCAGGCCGAATGCCTCGTACGCCACGGCGGTCGCCCAGTACTGCAGCGGCGGCTTCTCGAAGTACTTCAGGTCGTTGAAACGCGGCGTGATCCAGTCACCGCTCGCCAGCATCTCGCGCGGGATCTCCGCGTAACGGCCCTCGTCGGGATCGAGCAGCGGCCGCAGCTGCAGTGTCGCGAACCAGGCGGCCGCGAGGAGGATCCACGCCAGCCAGCCGAGCCGGCCGCGCAGCCCCTGCCCCAGTCGTAAGTCCATGCTGCGGGCGGAAAGGTGCGCTAGATGCCCGCCGCGATCGCCGCCGCGCGCGTGCCGAAGCCTTCCTGCTTCACGTAGAACTCGATGGTGCGCCGGATTGCGGTATCCATGTCGGTGGTTGGCCGCCAGCCGAGGTCGCGCCGGGCGGCTTCGACGTTGGGTACGCGCACCTGGATGTCCTGGTAGTACTTGCCGTAGTACTCGCCGGCGGAGATGTCGATGATCTCCGTGGCCCTGGCGTTATCGCGCAGCACCGGGAACTCCTGGGCAATCCTGATGGTGCGCTGCGCCAGATCGCGGATCGAGATGCAGTTGGCCGGGTTGCCGATGTTGAAAATACGCCGGCTGGCGATGCCATCCGGGTTCTCGAGGATCGTCAGCAGCGCTTCGATGGCATCGTCGATGTAGGTAAACGAGCGCTTCTGGCTGCCGCCGTCGACCAGCTTGATCGGCCGCTTGTAGAGCACGTTGGAGAGAAACTGGGTGAACACCCGCGAGCTGCCTTCCTTCGGCTCCTCGACATTGTCGAGATTCGGACCGATGAAATTGAACGGCCGGAACAGGGTGTAGTC
>DASZHQ010000067.1:0-14628 GCA_035937715.1 Steroidobacteraceae bacterium
GCCGATCAGCACCGTCTCGATCGCGCTCGTCACGAACGCATCTTCCAGATCCTGGGGCAGGAGCCCGAGCCGCAACGCCACGGCGCGGCGGCTGAGCTCGGGGATCGGGACGTCGTCGAGGCAGACCTCACCGCGCGCGGGGGGACGCAGTCCTGCGAGCGTGTGCAGCGTCAGTGTCTTGCCCGAGCCGTTGCGGCCGAGAACGGCGACGACCTCGCCCGCGGCGAATTCTACCGACAGGTCCCGCACCAGCTCGCGCGTCCCCCCCTGCACGCTCACGCCCGCCGCGGCGAGGCCGGCGCGCTCGCGCGTATGCTGCGTCAGTGGGTCCACCGGATCTCCAGCGCCGTCTCCGGGCCCACGAGCACCTGGCGAAGGCTGCGCGGCATTTCCCACTCGTGCGCCGACAGCGGGCGGCGTCCGGCCATGATCTCGGCCTGCTCCTGCGGGTAAAGCGGCGTGCGGTCGCGCTCGGCGAAGCCGATCGGAAAGAGCGGTGCGCCGCTGCGCAAGTCGTACTTGTCGCTGGCGCCGACCGTGTGCAGAAACTCATGGGCGATGACGATGTTGTTCATGCCGGTCATGGTGGGGTCGGCGAAGGCGTGCACGATTCCGAGCAGTCCCTTCTGCAGGCCGTGCGAGTCCGGAGCGCGATCGAGCGTGGAGGGATCGTGATAGAGCACGAACATGCGCACGCGCGCGGGTGCCCTCCCGGGGATCCGGCTCGCGTGCCAGGCGTACCAGCGCATCCTGAGGCTCCACCAGGCGACGCTCAGGGGCCCGGCAGCGCGCTCGAGCGCCGGCGGCAGCTGCGAGCCCTGCGGATACAGCTCCACGTGCACCGGCTGCGCGATCGTGAGGCCGTAACGATGCGCCTCGCGCGTCAGGAAGTCCTCGATAGGGAGCAAGTCCCTCACCGACAGTCCTTCGATGTAGCGCTGCGCCTGCGCGGTGCCGTCGCCATTCAGCGGGTAGATTCCGACCCAGAGCGTCTCCTTCCAGCTCTGCGTCGCGATGCGGTCGCGCAGGGCCTGGAACGCTACCGCTGCCAGGACGATCAGCAGCAGGAGGATGCGGATGCTCTTCCACACGGGCGAGACTTAAGGCTGCAGGCGCGTCGCCGCCCAGGCCCCGGCCCTGACGGAATCACCCACCACGGTCAGACTGCGCGTCCACAGGGCGCGATCGTGGATGCGTGCCTTGCCTTCCACCCACAGCTCCACGGACTGTGCCCACAGGCGATACCCGCCCCAGTAAGGCGGTCGCGGGATCGTCACCTTCAGAGAATCATCTGCACCGGGCGAGCCGGGCGTGGGCGCCCCGAAGCGCCGCGCGGTCTTTTGCACGGAGTCGAGCAGCAAAGTCCGTGAGGCGAGCGGCTCGCTCTGCTCGCTCGCCCAGGCGCCGATGCGGCTCTGCCAGGGACGCGAGGCGAAGTAGCGGTCGCTGTCGGCCTGCGGTGCCAGCTTGATGGGACCTTCGAGGCGCACCTGGCGATGCAGAGCGTCCCAGTGCATGACGGCCGCCGCGCGCGGATTGTCCTTCAGCTGCCGCCCCTTGCCGGAGAGGTAGTTGGTGTAGAACACCACGTACCCCGGCGTCGGCACGATCTCCTTGCACAGCACCACGCGCGCGGCCGGGCGGCCGTCGGGGCTGCTGGTGGCGAGCACCATGGAGTTCGGGTTGGGCTGCAGGCGTGCCTCGAAGGCCTGCTCGAGCCACTGGCTCACGATCGCGAGGGGCTCGGCCGGCAGGGGATCGGGGAGGATCTCGATGTGCTCGGCCATGGCGGGCAATGTTAGAGGGTTAGGGCGCCAGCTGCGACTGACCGGCAACCCGCAGGGGCGGTCTGAACTGTTTTCCTTGCACCGCCCGGTGCGCCCCGATAGAAAGGAGAGCCACTCCGGGAGGCCTGCTTAAGCCATGACGCGCGACACCGTGACGCTGGAGGATCTGCGACAGCGCCTGACCGAGATCGACCGCCAGCTGATCGCTCTGGTGGCCGAACGCAAGGCCGTAAGCGAGGAAGTCGCACGCGTGAAGCGCGCCGTCGGACGACCGACACGCGATTACGAGCGCGAGCGCGAGGTGATCATGGGCGTGCGGGCCGGCGCCGCCGAGCGCGGTGTCTCGCCGGCGCTCGCCGAGCAGCTGCTGCGCCTGTTGATCCGCTCATCGCTCACCACCCAGGAACAGGCGAGTGTGGTGGCGCACGGTGCCGGCAGCGGGCGCCGTGCCCTGGTCATCGGCGGAGCCGGCAAGATGGGCGGCTGGTTCGTGAGTTTCCTCGGCTCGCAGGGGTTTGCGGTGGAAGTGGCAGATCCCGCGCCGGGAGCTGAGGGCGAAGGCCTCAGGCGCGTGGCCGACTGGCGCACTACCGACCTGCGGCACGACTTCATCGTGCTCGCGACCCCGCTCGGCCTCACGGATGCGATCCTGCGCGATCTCGCGCTGCGCCGCCCGCCGGGTGTGATTTTCGATGTGGGATCGCTGAAGTCCCCGTTGCGTGCGGGACTGCTGGCGCTGAAGTCGCACGGCTGCAAGGTGACCTCCGTGCACCCCATGTTTGGACCGGACACCGAGCTGCTGTCCGGCCGGCACGTGGTGTTCGTCGACCTCGGGCACGCGCCGGCGCTCGCCAGCGCGCGCGAGCTGTTCGCGCACACCATGGCCGAACAGGTGGTCATGAGCCTCGACGACCACGATCGCCTGATCGCCTACGTGCTGGGACTGTCGCACGCGCTCAATATCGCCTTCTTCACCGTGCTCGCCGAAAGCGGCGAGGCGGCGCCGAAACTCGCGCAAATGTCGAGCACCACTTTCGATGCGCAGCTGGAGGTTGCCGGCCGCGTCGCGCAGGACAGTCCGGAGCTCTATTACGAAATTCAGAGCCTCAATGACTACGGCGCGGAGTCGCTCGAAGCGCTCTCCCAGGCGGTGGAGCGCATCCGCACGTCGGTACTGTCGCAGGATCACGACGCGTTCGTTGCTTTGATGCGGCGTGGGCGCGATTATCTTGAGGACCGGCGCAGCGTCACGGAGCGCCGCGCCTGAAGGATCAGGAGGAACCGCGCGTGATGCACCGACCGGAGCTCGAGCCGCCGGCGGAGGATGGGCTGTTCGCGAGGCTGCTGAGGCTCGAGGAGCAGAACCGCCTGCTGCAAGCGCGCCTCGCCGCGGTCAGCGTGGAGGTCACGCGCAACGACTCGTTGCTGCGCAAGACGCAGGAGCGCGAGCTCGAGCTGCTGCGTGCCGGCTCGATCACCCAGTTGTTCGAGCGGCTCATCGAGGGACTGCGCACCTCCTATCAGCTCGGGGAAGTCGCAGTCCTGCTGCACGATCCGCAGCATGAAATCCGCCACCTGCTCTCGGGGGGCGACGCGACGACGGTGAAGGAGCCTCCCGGGGTGTGCTTCGTCGACGCCCTGACGAAAGTCGCCCCACAACTCGCCAGCCTCGAGCGCCCCTGGCTCGGGCCTTTCCGCAAAGCCGATCACGAGCTGCTGCTGCCGGGGCTTGCGCCCTGCGGGAGCCTGGCGATCATTCCGCTGCGCCGCCACGATGAGCTCGACGGCGTGCTGGTGTTCTCCAGCCCCGATCCGTTCCGCTTCACGACGGACCTGGCGAGCGACTTCCTCGCGCACCTGGGCCTCGTGACCGCAATCTGCGTCGAGAACGCGGTGAACCGCGCCCGACTCCTGCGCAGCGGGCTCACCGACTTCCTCACCGGCCTGCACAACCGCCGTTACCTGCACGCACGGCTGCGCGAGGAGCTCGCCCGCGTGCAGCGCGCCCGCCTTTCGATCGCGTGCCTGATGATCGATGTGGACAATTTCAAGCGCATCAACGATCAGTACGGACATCTCGCCGGTGATGACGTGCTGCGCGCCGTGGCGCACCGCATCGATGGCGAGATGCGCACCAGCGATATCGGCGCGCGCTTCGGCGGGGATGAGTTCGCGATGGTGCTGACGCAGGCCTCGATCAGCGATGCCGAACGGGTGGCGCGGCGCCTGCTGCAGGCGGTGCGCCGTCAGCCGATCGGCGTCGGCAAGGGCGTCTCCGAGACGATCACGCTGTCGGTCGGCGTGGCCGCCGCCAAGCCAGGCACAGGCAAGCGCGACTACAAGGTGCTGGCGGAGCGCCTCATCACCGAAGCGGACGCAGCGCTCTACCGGGCGAAGAGCGCGGGACGCAACCGCTTCGCGACTTCGCCGAACGTGGTCACCTAGGAGCGCTGCTCGTGCTCTCGCTGCTGCTCGCCAGCGCCTTCTTTCTCCTGATCCACTTCGTTGTCTCCGGAACCCGCCTGCGCGATGCACTGGTGGCGCGCGTGGGCGCGGTACCCTATCGCGGCGCATTCTCCCTGGCATCGCTCGTCGGTATTCTCTGGATGAGCGATGCGTACTCTCACGCTCCGACGATCGAGCTGTGGGGTACGCTCCTTCGCCTGCGCCCCGTGGTTTTTGTGTTGGTATTCGTGGCCGTGCTGTTCGTGGTGATCGGGCTGGCCTCCCCGAGCCCGACGAGCGTCGGCATGGAAGCGAAGCTGGCGCACGGACCTGATACGGTCCGCGGTATCACCCGCATTACGCGCCATCCGTTCCTCTGGGGCGTCGCCCTCTGGGCGCTCATGCACCTGCTCGCGAACGGCGACCTCGCCTCGCTCATTCTCTTCGGCTCGCTGCTGCTGCTCGCTTTGGCCGGCACCGCCGTGATCGATGCCAAGCGCCGCCGCCGATACGGTGAGCAGTGGCAGGCGTTCGCGGGCAGCACCTCGAATATCCCCTTCGCCGCGATCGCTGCCGGCAGAAACCGGCTCGGCCCGGCGCTGCGCGAGATCGGCATCGTGCGAGCGGTCATCGCCATCGGCGTCTATGTCCTGATTTTTGCGCTCCACGGCAGGGTCATCGGAGCGCCGCTGACTTAGCTGGCGCCAACGGAGTGGCGCACCTGGCTTACCGGCCGCGGCCCCGCAGCAGAGTCACGAAGAGCGGTGCGCCGACGAGCGCCATGATGGCACCCACCGGCAGCTGGCGCGGGCTCGCGATGGTGCGTGCCACGAGATCCGCCGCGGCAAGCAGCATACCGCCGGCGAGCGCTGCGGCCGGCGCCACGATGCGGTGATCGCTGGTGCGCAGCGACAGCCGCACCGCATGCGGGGTGATGAGCCCGACGAAGCCGACCGTGCCGGCACTCACCACTGCGATGGAGGTGAGCGTCGCGCAGGCGACGAATAGCATCGTGCGCCACGCCTCCAGCGCCAGTCCCACGGTGCGGGCACGCAACTCCCCGGCGGCGAGCACGTTGAGCGGACGGGCGACGAGGACCGCGACCGCCACGGCCAGGAGCGCCGCGCCGGCACTCATCCACGGGTTCACCGCCCATTCGAGGTCGCCCGCGAGCCAGAACACCATGCCGCGCACGCGTGAGGTGTCGGCGAGCGCCAGCAACACGCTCACGAACGCACCACAGGCGCTCGCCAGCACCACCCCTGTCAACAGCAGCCGGGGTGTGCCCCCGCCGCGGGCGAGCAGGTACACCAGGCCTACGGCAGCGAGCGCGCCGGCGACCGCCGCCGACTGCACCACGACCGCGACGGCGCCGGCGATCATCGCGAGCAGCGCGCCGACGGCGGCGCCCCCTGACACCCCGAGCACGTAAGGGTCGGCGAGGGAGTTGCGGAACAGGGCCTGCAGCAGCACGCCCGAGAGCGCCAGGAGACTACCGACGCCGAAAGCCGCCAGCACGCGCGGCAGCCGCACGGCTACGAGCACGTTACGCGTGGCCTCATCGCCCGTACCGGCGAGCGCCGCGAGCGCCCGGGAGAGCCCGATGCCGGAGCTGCCGATGAGAAGCGCCGCCACAAACACCGCGGCCGCGAGCACCAGGAGGATCAGCAGACTCCGCAACGCTGCACCGTGGGCGATCTTTGATCCCGGCATGCGCACTCGCTCACACCCATGGATGACCAGGGCGCTAGCCTCGGTGAATTTGTCGGAAAACGCCATCCCAAGTCATGTCCGCCTGTTGCGCGCGCGTGCGAAACTCACGCCGACCGGGCCTTGTGGCAGACTGCACCCGCTCGTGAGCGACGTCATCGACCGCGATGGTTTTCGTGCCAATGTGGGCATCGTCCTGATGCACCGCGGGCAGTTATTTCTCGGGCGCCGCACAGGCGGGCGCGGCTGGCAGTTTCCCCAGGGCGGCGTGCGAGCCGGGGAATCCCTCGAGCAGGCGCTGTATCGCGAGCTGGAAGAGGAGATCGGCCTCGAGCCCGCGGCCGTGCAGCTCCTCGGGCGGACCGAGCGCTGGCTGCGCTATCGCCTGCCCGCGCGCTACGTGCGCCGCAACCAGCATCCGGTGTGCATCGGCCAAAAGCAGCGCTGGTTCCTGCTGAGTCTGCAGGGCGCCGAGGTCGTCTTCGACTTCGGCCGCACCAGCCAGCCGGAGTTTGATCAGTGGCGCTGGGTGCCGTACTGGGAGCCGGTGAAGGAGGTCATCTATTTCAAGCGCCCGGTGTACGCACGCGCCCTCACCGAGCTCGCCGACCTCGCATTTTCCTCCGGCGAGCACCCGCCGTTGCCGCCGTGGTGGAACAAGCTCACGGCACGCGCTGCGCGCGCAGCGCGCGCCCCGGCGGACTGAAGGAGCGCTCGCTTGCGTCCCCTCCGCTCGCTGCTCGCAAGGAATGACGGAGCGCCACGCGTGGTGCGCGAGCGCGCGCCGGCGCTGCGCACCGCGCTCCTCGTTGCCACGGCCCTCATCGCCGTCTTTGCGCTCTACGTGGTCTACGAGCTCGGCCGCTACAACGCCGGCTACGACCGCCAGGCTGTGGCGCAGCAGCGCAGCGAGCTCGAGGTGCGGATCGAGCACCTCGAAAAGGACAACCGCCAGATGCGCACGCAGCTCGCCGAGCTCGACACCTTCCGCGCAGGTCGCGCGCACGAGCAGGCGGAAGTGGCGCGCGCGATCGGGGACCTGCAGGCGCAGGTCGCACGGCAGTCGCAGGAGCTGGCGTTCTACCGCGGAGTCGTCGCGCAGGGCGCAGCGACCCTCGGGGTGAAGATCGAGCAACTGCGGATCACTCCCGGCACCCGCCCGGCGACCTTCATCGTACACATGTCGCTGGTGCGTTCCGGCCGTGCCGACAAGGATGCCTCGGGAACCGTGCACCTGAGCCTCGACGGCTCGACCGACGGCGCTGCCAGGACGCTCGATCTCGCCGCGCTCACCGGCGGGCGGGTGCGCGAGCTGCGCTACACCTTTCGCTACCTCGAGAACTTCGACCAGGAGCTCACCGTGCCGCTCGCCTTCAAGCCCGAGCAGCTCGCCGTCGAAGTGCAGTCGAGCCGGCGCGAGCTGGCGCCGCTGTCGCAGACGTTCCTGTGGACCGTCGAAGCCTCTCCCTGACCCGCTTTTCCCTGCGCTGCACCTTCGGAGCTGACAGCATGTTCACGCGCGATTCCCGCCCACCCCGTATCGACACGCTGATCGGCAAGGCCACGCACGTGCAGGGGGACATCGAATTCGAAGGCGGATTGCACCTCGACGGCCACATCGCCGGCAGCGTCCGGGCGGTGCGCACCGGCGAGGCTCCGGAGTCGACGCTCTCGATCAGCGAGAGCGGCTCGGTGGAAGGCGCGGTGCAGGTCCCGCACATCATGCTGAAGGGGACCGTCAAGGGCGATATCCATGCCCGCGGGCGGGTGGTGCTCGGTGCCACGGCCCGCGTCGAGGGCAATGTTTATTACGGTGTCATTGAAATGACCCTCGGCGCCCAGATCATGGGAAAGCTGGTTCGGCTCGAGCCCGAGGCCCCGCCGGCGGCCCCGGGACCCCCTGCGGCGGGGTGATTGCCAGGCTGTGAAGTGCCGCTTTGACCTGGTCCCGATCGCCTTCTAGACTGCCTTAGAGGTATGGAAACTATGAGCACGACCGAAGCGCTGCAGGAAGCACCTGCGCTGCTATTCACCGAAGCCGCGGCCCGCAAGGTCGGGGACCTCATCCGTGGCGAGGGTAATCCCAAGCTCATGCTGCGGGTCTTCGTCCAGGGCGGGGGGTGCTCGGGCCTGCAGTACGGGTTCGAGTTCGATGAGCAGACGCAGGACGGCGATACCTGCATCGAGAAACTCGGCGTGAAGCTGCTCGTCGATCCGATGAGCGTGCAATACCTGAGCGGTGCGGAGATCGACTATCGCGAGGACCTCGAGGGCGCGCGCTTCGTGATCCGCAATCCGAACGCAACCACCACCTGTGGGTGCGGCTCGTCCTTCGCGGCCGCCTGACGCGCCGCCGGCGCCCGTGCCCCCGGTAGCCACCGCCCGCTCGCCCGAACCCCGCTCCGCCCCCCGCACCGCTCCGCGACCCGTCCCCGACGTCCTCGCGGCGGTCGACTTAGGATCCAACAGCTTCCACATGGTGGTCGCGCGCTACTCGCACGGCCAGCTCACCATCATCGACCGCCTGCGCGAGATGGTGCGGCTCGCCGCGGGCGTCGCGGAGAACGGCCGCATCGACAAGGACGTCGCCGCGCGTGCGCTGGCGTGCCTGGAGCGCTTCGGCCAGCGCCTGCGCGACATGCACGCCGACAGCGTGCGCGTGGTGGGCACCAACGCGCTGCGCCTGGCGCACAAGAAGCAGGCTTTCCTCGAGCGCGCCCGCGAAGCGCTCGGCCATCCGATCGAAATCATCGCCGGCATGGAAGAGGCGCGCCTCATCTACCTGGGCGTGGCGAACACCATGCCGAACGAACCCGGCCGGCGACTGGTGGTCGACGTCGGCGGCGGCAGCACCGAGCTCATCATCGGCGAAGGACTGACGCCGCTTGACCTCGAGAGCTTGCAGATGGGCTGCGTTTCCATAAGCGAGCGCTTCTTCCGCGACGGCAAGATCTCGGCGAAGCGCTTCGAGCGCGCGCGCCTGGCGGCACGGCTGGAGCTCGAGCCGGTGCAGGAGGCCTTCCGCCGCCGCGGCTGGGATACCTGCGCGGGAAGCTCCGGGACCGTGCGCGCCATAGGCGAGACCATCCGGGCGCTCGACAGCCAGGCGCTCGCCATCACGTCTGCGGGCATTGCCCGCGCAATCGAGTACTGCGTGGAGGCGGGCAACACGCGCGAGCTCAATCTCGAGCCGATCACGGAAGATCGCCGCCCTGTGTTCCCGGGCGGGCTCGCGATCCTCGCGGAAGTGTTCACCCAGCTCGACATCAAGGATATGCAGATCGCCGATGGCGCGATGCGCGAGGGGCTGCTCTACGACATGCTCGGGCGCTTTCGTCGCGAGGATGCGCGCGAGCGCACCGTGCGCGCGATGCAGCAGCGCTACCACACCGATGTGGGCCAGGCGGAGCGCGTCGAGGCGACGGTCGACAACTTCCTCGAGCAGACGCGCGAGACCTGGAAGCTCGAAGAGCCGCTCGCTCACCTCGCCCTGAAATGGGCGGCGCAGCTGCACGAAATCGGGCTCGATGTCTCTCACAGCGGCTATCACCGCCACGGTGCCTACCTGCTGGAAAACGCGGACATGCCGGGGTTCCCGCGCGAGGAGCAGCGGCTGCTCGCGCGTCTGGTCGGCGCTCACCGCCGCAAACTCACCCTCGATGGCCTGGAAGAGCTGGTGCCGCCCTGGGACCGCGGCGCCGTGCACCTGATCGTGCTGCTGCGTCTCGCGGTGCTGCTGCACCGGGGGCGAAGTCCCACCGCGCTCCCGCAGATCGATCTCGCGGCGACCCCGCGCTCGCTCGAGGTGCGCTTTCCCGCGCGCTGGCTCAAGGACCACCCGCTGACCTCGGCCGACCTGCAGCAGGAAGTGGATTACCTGCGCGCGGTCGGCTTCCGGCTGCGCGTGTTCAGTCGCGCGCGCGGCTGAGGGGGAAAACACTGAAGGACGCACCTGCGTCCTGAGGCGATGCCCGGGGGCAGCGCCACTAAACGGCGACCGTAGGACCTGCCGCGTACGCTGTGATCAGCTCTGCCTGCGCGCTGAAGGCTCGTTCCTTGCCGTGGACGATGCGCTCGTAGCGCCCGTCGGGCTTCAGTTCCCACGCCTGGCAGTTGTCCTTCAGACAAAAATCCAGGTCGCGCAGGATGCGCTCGGCGTGGTCGGTGCGGCGGATGGGAAAGGTCACTTCCACCCGGCGGAAGAAGTTGCGCTCCATCCAGTCGGCGCTGGCACAGAACATGTCCGGCTCACCGCCATTCTCGAAGTAGAACACCCGCGAGTGCTCGAGGAAGCGCCCGACGATGGAGCGCACCGTGATGTTCTCCGACACTCCCGGTACGCCCGGGCGCAGCGCGCACACCCCGCGCACGATGAGGTCGATCTTCACCCCGGCGCAGGAGGCGCGGTAGAGCGCCTCGATCGACTGCGGATCCACCAGCGCGTTCATCTTGGCAATCACCCGCGCCGGCCGGCCGGCCCGCGCATGCTCGGCCTCGCGCGCGATCTTCCCGAGCACCATCTCGTGCATGCCGAAGGGGGATTGCGTCAGGCGATTCAGCTTCGGGGTCTGGGTGAGGCTCGTGAGCTGCAGGAAGAGCTCGTGCACGTCCTGCCCGATCTCATCGTCGCAGCTGAAGAGCCCGTAGTCGGTGTATTGCCGCGCGGTGCGCGGGTGGTAGTTGCCGGTCCCCAGGTGACAGTAGCGGCGGATCCCGCCCGCCTCGCGGCGCACCACGAGGCTGAGCTTCGCATGGGTCTTATAGCCCACCACCCCGTACATGACGTGCGCGCCCGCCTCCTGCAGGCGGTTCGAGAGCTCGATGTTCGCCTCCTCATCGAAGCGGGCCCGCAGCTCCACGATGACGGTCACGTCCTTGCCGGCGTTGGCGGCGGCGACGAGCGCCTCCACCAGCGGGGAGTCATTCCCCGCCCGGTAAAGAGTTTGCTTGATCGCGAGCACCTGCGGGTCGGCCGCCGCCTGGCGCAGGAAATCCATCACCGGCGCGAAGCTCTGGTAGGGATGGTGCAGCAACACGTCCTTCTGGCGGATGCAGGCGAACAGATCGGTGCTGCCGACCAGCCGCTTGGGGATGCCAGGAGTAAAGATCGGGAACTTGAGGTCGGAGCGCTGCACCAGCTCGTACACCGCCGAGAGGCGGTTCAGGTTCACGGGCCCGGCGACCGGGTAGGTGTCCAGGCCATTGGAAGCGAACTGCGCCTGCAGGAACTTCACCAGGTCCTCGGGACAATCGCTCGAGGTCTCGAGCCGTACGGCCGCGCCGTAGCGGCGGTGCGCGAGCTCGCCCTCGAGCGCGCGCCTCAGGTCGTCGATCTCTTCGTCGTCGACGAACAAGTCGCTGTTGCGCGTAACCCGGAACTGGTAGCAGCCCATCACCTTGATGCCGGTGAAGAGCTTCGGCACGAAGGTCTGCACGATGGTCGATAGCAGCACGCAGCCGCGGCTGGCGCCGGCGCCCGGCAGCGGCACGACGCGCGGGAGCGAGCGCGGTGCCTGCACGATCGCCAGCTCGCTGTCACGGCCGAATGCATCCTTGCCCTCGAGTCGCACGACGAAGTTCAGGCTCTTGTTCTGAATGCGCGGAAAGGGCCGCGCGGGGTCGAGCCCGAGCGGGGAGAGGACCGGCTCGATCTCGCGCTCGAAGTACTCCTCGAGCCACTGGGTCGCCTCTTCGCTCCACTCCGACCGTCCGAGGAGCGGCACGCCTTCGGCGGCGAGCGCCGGCAGCAGCAGGTCATTGAGGCAGCGATACTGCTCGGCCACCAGGCGCGTGGCGCGGTCGTGGATGGCGGCTAGCTGCTCGGGGACCGACATGCCGTCGGCGGGGAACTGACCGCCGCCGAGCTCCTGCAACTGCTTCAGTCCCGCAACGCGGATCTCGAAGAACTCATCGAGGTTGCTGCAGGAGATGCACAGGAACCTCAGCCGCTCGAGCAGCGGTACCGCCTCATCGAACGCCTGATCGAGCACCCGCTGGTTGAACTCGAGGAACGAGAGCTCGCGATTGATGTAATGCTGGGGTGCCTTGAGGTCCGGCGCATCCATGGTCTTGGTGTCCGCGTTGCCGCGCTTCCGGCGGCTCGGACCTCTAAAGGATACCAGCGCCGGGCGACCGTACTGTGAAGAATCCCTCAGGGATGACACGCCGCGAGGGTGCTTCCGCGGAGGCTTCAACGCGAGACGAGCATCGACCCCTGCGCCACATCGAGCGCTGCGAGGAGCACAGCAGAGCGGGCGAGGAAGTCCTCGCGCCAGCGGGCATCGATCGGCGCCGCCGCGGGCAGGTCGACCGTCTGGGGGTTCTTGAACACCCCGTTCACGCGGTATTCGTAGTGCAGGTGCGGTCCGGTCGCCAGTCCCGTCATGCCGACGTAGGCGATGACCGTGCCCTGCGTCACGTGCGCCCCGGGGCGGATCCCGCCGGCAAAGCGCGACAGGTGGCCGTAAACCGTGACGATGCTGCGGGAGTGCTCGATTTCGATCAGGTTCCCATACCCGCCCATGACGCCGGCGAAACGGATGCGCCCATCGCCCGCGGCGTGCACCGGCGTACCAATGGGAGCGGCATAGTCGACACCCTGGTGGGCGCGGATGCGGTGCAGAATCGGGTGAAAGCGCGATGAGTTGAAGCGCGAGCTGACGCGGGTGAACTCCACCGGCGCGCGCAGGAAGGCCTTGTGGACGCTGCGGCCGTCCGGGTTGTAATAGTGCGAGCCGCTCAGGGGGTCGCTGTAGCGCACCGCCCGGAAAACGCGCCCCTGGTTCACGAACTCGGCGGCCTCGATCGGGCCATCGTGCAGGTACGCGCCGTCACGCCAGATCTGCTGGTACGTGATCACGAACTCATCCCCGGGGCGCACATCCAGCACGAAGTCGATATCCCACCCGAAGATGTCCGCGAGCGCGAGCGCGGTCTGATCATTCGCACCGGCAGACGCGACCGCCTCGAAGAGCGAGCTCGTGATCACCCCGTGCGCCGTGCGGCTGCGCAACTGCAGGGGGTTCTGCAGCACGTCGGCCTTGAGACCTGCCGGCTCGCGCCAGACCTTGAGGGTCTGGCTCTCGTTGAGGCGCCGCTCGAGCCCGAACAGCTCACCGTCGCGATGCGTCAGGTGCAGCGATTCGCCTGGTCGGAGGCTGTCGAGAGCCGCCCGGACGTGCGGGAGCATCCGCAGCGATGCGAGGTCGCCCAGGTTCAGCTTCAGGCGCCGGAAGATGTGCTCGAGCGTGTCGTTGCGGCTGACGATGACATCGATCCTCGAGAGGCCCAGCTTCGCGTCCTCGAGGAAGGGAGGCGCGGCGAGCGGCAGCGAGGCGGCAGCGGGGGGCGCGAGCGTATTTGGGGCACCTCCCGGGACCTGCGGCGCCGGTGGGCGTGCGACAGACTGCGCCCCGCTCGCCGGCGCGGCGCCTGCATCCGGTGCCGGGGTGAGGATGCCTCCGTACATCAGCGTCCAGACCACAACCGCACAGGCGCCCATCTGCAACCAGAAGGTCGCCGAGGGCATCTTCAGGAGCCTGAAGACGGCGCCAGCGGCGGGGAGTTTGAAGTTGAATCCCATCGACATTTCGTATGTGGATGATTTAAAAGGGCGCACCGTACCGGGTCACGACCCGTGGGTCAGTGTATGTTAAGTGCCGGTAGGGAGATTTGACAGAATTGCTCATGCCAAAGGATACCGCCAACGGGGGGCTCGCGGCAGGCATCGCATCACGGGAAGGACGATGAATTTCGACGAACAGATCGCGGAACTCGAGCGCGGCACGCATGAAGTGCTGACCACGGCCGACCTCACGCGCAAGCTCAAGCGAGGCGTGGCGCTGCGGGTGAAGGCGGGCTTCGACCCGACCGCGCCCGACCTGCATCTCGGGCACACGGTGCTCCTCAATAAGATGCGCCAGTTCCAGCAGCTCGGGCACGAGGTCACCTTCCTGATCGGCGACTTCACCGGCATGATCGGCGACCCCACCGGGCGCAACGCCACGCGGCCGCCGCTGACGCCCGAGGAGATCCAGGCGAACGCGCACACCTACGAGACGCAGGTGTTTCGCATCCTCGATCGCGAGCGCATCCGCATCGACTTCAATTCACGCTGGCTCTCGAAGCTCACCGCCGCCGACATCGTGAGGCTCACCGCACACTACACGGTGGCGCGCATGCTCGAGCGCGACGACTTCTCCAAGCGCTACCGGGAGGGGCAGCCGATCTCGATCCATGAGTTCCTCTACCCCCTTGCCCAGGGCTACGACTCGGTGGCGATGCGCGCGGACGTGGAGCTCGGCGGCACGGATCAAAAGTTCAATCTCCTGGTGGGACGCACGCTCCAGGAGGCCTATGGACAGGAGCCGCAGGTCGTCATGACCACCCCGCTGCTCGAGGGGACGGATGGGGTGAAGAAGATGTCGAAGTCGCTCGGCAACTATATCGGCATTGCCGAAGACGGCGACAGCATGTTCGGCAAGCTCATGTCGATCTCGGACGAGCTCATGTGGCGCTACTTCGAGCTTCTGTCCTTCCGGCCGCTCAAAGACATTGCCGCGCTCAGACGCGAGGCGGCAGAGGGCCGAAATCCGCGCGACATCAAGCTCGAGCTCGCGCACGAGATCGTGGCGCGCTTTCACGACGCCCCGGCCGCCGAGCGCGCGCAGCGCAACTTCACCGCCCG
>DASZHQ010000068.1:0-1702 GCA_035937715.1 Steroidobacteraceae bacterium
TGAAGCGCAGGCGCTCGAGCGGGCGCAGGTTCGCGTACTTCCAGTTCTCGTCGCGGGAGGTCGGCAGGCCGCTCGCCGCCAGCGCCGCGATCGCCGTGCGCCGGCGCGCCGCCGTCGCCCCGGCAGGCGGCTGCGCGGCTGAGGCGTTGGCGTGTTCCTCGACGATGCGGGCGGTGAGTGAGGTGCTCATGGGAACCTCACGCCGCTTCGCCTGTGACCCAGTCGTAGCCGCGCCGCTCGAGTTCCAGTGCCAGGGTGCGATCGCCGCGTCTGGCAATGCGCCCGCGCACCAGCACGTGCACGATGTCCGGCACCACGTACTCGAGCAGACGCTGATAGTGTGTGACCAGCACGCACGCGCGCTCGGGCGAGCGCAGCGAATTCACGCCCGCCGCGACCACCTTGAGGGCGTCGATGTCGAGACCGGAGTCGGTTTCGTCGAGAATTGCCAGTCGCGGCTCGAGCACCAGCATCTGCAGCACTTCGTTGCGCTTCTTCTCACCGCCCGAGAACCCCTCGTTCACGCCGCGGGACAGGAAGCTGTCCTCGATGTGCATGAGCTTCATCTTGTCGCGCACCAGCCCCAGGAATTCGAAGGCGTCGACTTCGGGCAGGCCACGCTGCTTGCGCACGGCGTTGACCGCGGCCTTCAGCAGATAGACGTTGTTGACTCCGGGGATCTCGACCGGGTACTGAAAGCCGAGAAACACGCCCTGGCGGGCCCGCTCCTCCGGGGCGAGCGCCAGCAGATCGCGCCCCTCATAGCTCACGGTGCCGGCGGTGATCTGGTAGCCGGGACGGCCGGCGAGCACGTGCGCGAGGGTGCTCTTGCCCGAGCCGTTCGGTCCCATGATGGCGTGCACTTCCCCGGCCCGTACCTGCAGCGTGAGCCCGTTCAGGATCTGCTTGCCCTCGACGGTGACGTGCAGATCGTTGATGGCGAGGAGCGGGGCGGCTGTCATGTCAGCCCACCGCGCCTTCCAGGCTGACGGCCAGAAGGTTCTGCGCTTCGACTGCGAATTCCATCGGCAGCTCCTTGAACACCGACTTGCAAAAGCCGCTCACGATCATGTTGACCGCATCCTCCTGGGCGATGCCGCGCGCCAGGCAGTAGAACAGCTGGTCCTCGCTGATCTTCGAGGTGCTGGCCTCGTGTTCGACCGTGGCCGAGGGGTTCTTCACCTCCACATACGGGAAGGTGTGCGCCCCGCACTGGGCACTCATCAGGAGCGAATCGCACTGGGTGAAATTGCGGGCGGCGTGTGCGCTCGGGAGGATCTTGACGAGTCCCCGGTAAGTGTTCTGGCCGTGGCCGGCCGAGATGCCCTTGGAGATGATGGTGCTGCGGGTATCGCCCCCGATGTGGATCATCTTGGTGCCGGTGTCGGCCTGCTGGTGATGGTTCACGGTCGCGACCGAGTAGAACTCGCCGATCGAGCCCTCACCGCGCAGCACGCAGCTCGGGTACTTCCAGGTGATCGCCGAGCCGGTCTCCACCTGGGTCCAGGAAATATGCGCGCGGCGTCCGCGGCACTCACCGCGCTTGGTCACGAAGTTATAGATGCCGCCGACGCCGTTGGCATCGCCCGGATACCAGTTCTGCACGGTCGAGTACTTGATGTACGCGTCATCGAGCGCGATGAGCTCGACCACCGCCGCGTGCAGCTGGTTCTCGTCGCGCTGCGGCGCACTGCAGCCTTCA
>DASZHQ010000069.1:0-31398 GCA_035937715.1 Steroidobacteraceae bacterium
CGCGCGCCCCGCCGCGCACGACCACGAAGCGCCAGGGGCGCAGGCGCCCGTGGTCCGGGGCGCGCGCGGCGCTGGAAAAAATGAGCTCCAGCGCCCCCGCATCGGGTGCCGGATCGGTAAGCGCCGTGGCGGAGCGGCGCGTCAGAAGCGCATCTATGGCTTGCATGGGCGCATTGTCGCAGACTCCCCACGGTGCTGACGCTGTCCGAAGCCTGCGAGCGCAACAAGGGGCCGATACTCGCGGTGCTCACCGCCGAGCTCGCCGCCAGTCGCCGCGTGCTCGAGATCGGCAGCGGCACCGGTCAGCACGCCGTGTATTTTGCAATGCACCTGCCGCATCTGTTATGGCAGCCGAGCGAGCTGCCCGAGAACCTGCCGCCGCTGGCGCAGCGCATCGCGCTGGAAGGTCCGGCGAACCTGCAAGCGCCGCAGGCGCTCGACGTGCGCGACACCCCCTGGAAGGTGGCGCCCGCCGATGCGGTGTTCAGCGCCAACACGCTGCATATTATGTCCTGGGGCCAAGTCGGGGAGTTCTTTCGCGGCGTGGGGGAGCTGCTCGCAACACAGGGCGTGCTGTGTGTCTACGGACCCTTCCGCTACGGCGGGCAACACACCAGCGACAGCAATGCCGAATTCGACGCTTACCTGAAGGCACGCGATCCAGCGAGCGGCATCCGCGAGTTTGAGGCGCTCGATGCCCTGGCGCGCTCCGCAGGCCTCCATCTCGCCGCCGATCACGCCATGCCAGCCAACAACCGCACGCTGGTCTGGCGGCGGCCGCCGGCACGGCAGTTGGCGTAGAGTGTGCCCCGTGGACGCCGATACGCTGCGCGAGATCCGCGACGCCATCCGCACCATTCCGGATTACCCCAGGCCCGGGGTGATGTTCCGCGACATCACCACGCTCCTCGGTGATGCGCGCGCCTTCCGCCTGGTGGTGGATCATCTGGTGGAGCCGTGGCGCAGCGAGCGGGTCGACCGTGTCGCGGGCATCGAAGCGCGCGGCTTCATCCTCGGTGGTGCCATCGCGCACCAGCTGGCGGCCGGCTTCGTGCCGATACGCAAGAAAGGCAAACTTCCGCACACCACCGTGCGCGTCGCCTATTCGCTCGAGTACGGGCTCGACGAGATGGAGATGCACCGCGACGCGCTGCTTCCCGGGGAGCGCATCATCCTGGTGGATGATCTGCTCGCCACGGGCGGCACTGCCGAGGCCGCTGTGAAGCTGCTGCGCTCGCTCGGAGCGCATATCCTCGCCGCCTTGTTCATCATCGACCTGCCGGAGCTGGGGGGCGCGGCGCGGCTCGCCACGCTCGAGGTGCCGGTGAGGACCCTGGTCACCTTCAGCGGGCACTGAGGTCTGTCGTCGCCCGCGCGGCTGCCCGAAAAATCTTCCTTTATGTTCAATAAGATAAACCCTGTCGTGAGCGCCAACATTGCGTCGCGGTCATACGGCGCTAGCTTGGCGGGATTCCAGTCATAATACGCGCGCCTTGGCACCCGGGGAGCTTGGCTCACCGGCGGGGCGCTGGTAGCTGCGGAGGCGCAACCGGTCGGGCACCCTGCCAAGGCACAGCTGCGCGTTACTTCACTTTCGGAGACTAAATCGATGTTCAAGAAGCTCGTTCCAGTAATTGCCTTGGGGCTGCTCGCAGGTCCGGTGGTCGCCGCTGACGCACCGGCCACCGCGCCGGCCGCCGATCAGTCCAGCTCGGCCCCGGCAAAGACGCACCACAAGAAGCATCACAAGAAGGGCAGCAGCAAGCCTTCCGACTCGTCCTCGACCACACCGGCCAAGTAACAATCACTTAGCTGAAGTTGCATCGGCAGAGCCCCGCCGCGCAAGGCGGGGCTCTTTATCGGGCTTCGGGCGGGGCTTGCGGCTTGGCCGAAACGGGTTCAAATTCCTGTCCATGGATGGGGAGCAACAAGCCGCAATACATCAGGCGCTGGTCTCCGTACAACATGCCGTCACGAGCATGACCTTTCCGAGCTGCGATCAGGACGACCTGATCGAGGCGATTGATCGCGTCGAAGAGCAACTGCACACCACTCACCCGAACCTGGCGCTCATGTGCCGGTTCCTGAACTCGATCGCGAGAAGTCTGCGCGCGCAGCCCGAAGCGCGCGACGCCTGCCTCGCCATCGAAGACGCGATCGGCAAGGCCGGAATGCCGAGCACCTGGCAGTCGGGAATCTGATCATCCCGACCTCTCGCCCGCGGCAGCGCAGGCGCAGCTGACCGGCCGCACCGAACCGTGCCCGCGCTCCTCGGGCGCGCCGGCGCATCGGGGCGTTGCGCCGGCGCGCACGCGCGGTCTAAGTTGGCGCAATGCTCACCCCGCTGTCCGAAACCCTGATCCTGCTGGCAGCTTCCGTGTTCCTGGTGTTGCTGGTGCGCCGCCTGGCGCTGCCCACGAGCCTCGCCTACCTGCTGGTCGGGCTGGTGCTCGGACCGCATGCCCTCGGCGTGGTATCGGATTCGGGCACGACACGCTTGCTCGCCGAGCTCGGGGTCGCATTCCTGCTGTTCACCCTGGGGCTGGAGTTCTCTCTGCCGCGGATGCTCGCCATGCGCCGCGAGGTGTTCGGCTTGGGCGCTTTGCAGGTGTTCGTCACGACCGCGGTGTTTGCGCTGCTCGGGCACCTGCTCGGTATCGGCTGGCTCATCGCCATCGTCCTTGGGGGCGCGGTGGCGATGAGCTCGACCGCGATCCTGCTGCAACAGCTCACCGACCGTGCGGAGCTCAACCGCACCCACGGTCGCCTGGCGTTCGCGATGCTGCTGTTCCAGGACCTGGCGTTCGTGCCGTTTCTCGCGCTCGGCGTCATGCTGGCCGCAGGCGGAACTCACTTCCAGCTCAGCGGCAGCCTCGTGGCGGTCATCGGCGGCGTGCTTGCGATCGTGGCGGTGCTCGCCGCCGGCCGCTGGCTGCTGCGTCCGCTGTTTCACGAAATCGCCCACAGCCGCCTGCGCGAGCTGTTCACGCTGGCGGTGCTGCTGGTGGTGCTCTCTTCGGCGTGGATCTCGCACCTCGCCGGGTTGTCCTTCGCCCTCGGTGCCTTTCTCTCCGGCATGATGCTCGCCGAAACCGAGTACCGGCATCAGATCGAGGCGGCGATCCGCCCGTTTCGCGACATCCTGGTGGGGTTGTTCTTCATCTCCGTCGGCATGCTGCTCGACATGCGCCTGCTGGGGCGCGTCAGCGAGCTGGCCACGGTGCTGGCCATGCTCGCGACGCTGGTGGTCCTCAAGGCGATCATCGCCGCCGGGGTGACCCGCCCGTTCACCGATTCGCGCTTCAAGGCGCTGCGTACTGGCATCGTGATGTCGATCGGCGGCGAATTCGGCGTTGCGCTGTGCTCGATCCTGCTGCAGGCGGGGCTCGCGCCGGAGCGTTACGGTGAGCCGCTGGTGGTGGCGATCGTGCTGTCGATGATCGCGAGCCCCCTGATCCTCAACAACAACAAGCGCGTAGCACGCCTGCTGCTGCGCGAGCAGGCCCCGGCGCCCACCGCCAGCGAGCGCGAGGACGCGGCGACCGGGCAGATCGCGCGGCGCGAGCACGTCATCCTGTGCGGTTTCGGGCGGGTGGGCCAGAACGTGGCGCGGGTGCTCGAGTCACAGGGCTTTGAGTACATTGCCCTCGATCTCGATCCCGCGCGAATCCGCGCCGCACGCCAGGCGGGAGATCCGGTGCTGTTCGGTGATTCGGCGGACGAGGAGATGCTCGTCAAGGCGGGTGTTGAGAGCGCGAGCGCGCTGGTCATCAGCTTCTCCGATCCCGCCACCGCGCTCGGCATCCTGCACAGCGTACGGCGCCTGCGCCCGCAGCTGCCGGTGCTGGTGCGCACTCAGGACGACGCCCGCCTCAAGGAATTGCAGGACGCGGGCGCCACTGATGTCGTGCCCGAGACCTTCGAGGCGAGCCTCATGCTCGTCTCGCACGTGCTGATGTTGCTAAGGGTGCCGGTCGCGCGTGTGGTGCGCACGCTCGGCGACATCCGCAACAGCCGCTACGCGGTGCTCAGGAACATCGTGCGCCGCGGGGATCCGCGGCCGATCGATGAGACCAGCGAGCAGCGCGAAGAGATCAAGTCGGTAGTGGTGCCGCCTGGGGCGTGGGCGGTGGGACGGAGCCTGAGCGAGGTGCGCGGGCGCGGCGTGGAGGTGACGTTCACCGGCGTGCGCCGCCAGGGGATCCTTGGCCGCGAGCCCGCGCCCGACACCATACTGCGCGACGGCGACATCGTCGTTATATACGGAGCGCCCGAGGAGCTCGAGCGCGCCGAAGCGGTACTGCTGGCCGGATGAGACCCGTGAACCGCAGCGACATCCACTTCCCGCCCAAGCACGAGCCGCTGCGCGACGACGTGCATGCGCTCGGAGCGCTGGTGGGAGAGATCCTGCGCGAGCAGGGCGGGCAGCAGCTGCTCGAGCTGGTGGAGCTCGATCGCATCGCGGCCATCCGCGCCCGCGGCGGCGACGACCACGCGCGCGCCGAGCTCGCCGCCTGCGTGCGCGGCCGGGCGCCGGCGCTGGCACGCGACCTGGTGCGGGCCTTCTCGACCTGGTTCCAGGCCGTGAATCTCGCCGAGCAGGTGCACCGGATCCGCCGCCGCCGCGACTACTTCCTCAAGGACAGCCAGCGCCCGCAGCCCGGGGGCGTGGAGGATGCGATCGTGGCGCTGAAGGCCGCTGGCCTCACGCACGCGCAGCTCCTCGAGCTGCTCGGCAGCCTCTCCATCGAGCCGGTATTCGCGCCGCATTCGATCGAGGCCGGCCGCAGAACACTGCTGCGCAAGCAGCAGCGCATCGCGCAGCGCCTGCTCGAGCGGCTCGATCCTAGCCTGACACCCAACGAGGCGCGCAGCCTCTGGAACAACATCCGCATGGAGCTGACCGCCGCCTGGCAGACCGAGGAGCTGCCGCGCGAGCGGCTCACGGCGGCCGATGAACTCGAGCAGATCCTGTTTTACCTGGTGGAGATCCTCTACCGCGTGGTACCGGCGTTCTACGAGGAGATCTCCCAGGCCCTGGGCAAGGTATACGGCATCACCTCCGCACCTGTGCGCGTGCCCTCGATCCTGCACATCGGCTCCTGGGCAGGCGGCGATATGGACGGCAATCCGGACGTGCATGCCAAGACGATCCGCGAGACCCTCGCCCGCCAGCAGCAGGTGATCGTGCAAAGCTACTTCGGCGAGTGTCAGGCGCTCGCGCAGCGGCTGTCGCAGAGCGCGGGACGCGTGTCCGCTTCGGCGGATCTCCTCAAGCGCACCGACGAGTACACGCGCCTCCTGCCCGGGGCGCGCGCCATCACCCCGGCGCGCCACGACCGCATGCCCTACCGCGTTTTTCTGGCGCAGATCGGCGAGCGCCTGCGCAGCGTCCACGAGGGGCGCGCCAGCGGCTACGAGAACGCCCGCCAGTTGCGCGATGACATCAGCCTCATCGCGGCGAGCCTGAAGGCCAACAAGGGCGCCAATGCCGGGCTGTTCTACGTCGAGCGGCTGCTGCGGCGGATCGATACCTTCGGCTTTCACCTGGCCACGCTCGATGTGCGCCAGCACGCCACCGTGTTGCATCACGTCATCGCCCGCGGGTTCGATGATGCCCGCTGGACCGCCCGCTTGCGCAGCGAGCGCCGCGACCTGCTGGCGCAGGCGCTCGAAAAGGATCGCGGGCCGGTCACCGAGCTCGATGCGCTCGGCCGGCGCACGCTCGCGGTCTTCGATGCCATCATGCAGGGCCGTCATCGTTACGGCCCTGAGGCCATAGGCTACTTCATCGTGAGCGGCGCCAGCGGCGCAGACGATGTACTGGCGGCCCTGCTACTCGCCCGCTGGGCGGCCGCTTACGACAAGCGCACCGGGGAAGTCGCCCTCGACATCGCACCCCAGTTCGAATCCGTCGAGGCCCTCGAGCGCTGCGGCGACACGATGCAGGAGCTGCTCGCCGACCCCCTCTACCGCCGCCACCTGGAGGCGCACGGACGGCGGCAATGCGTCCTGATCGGCTACTCCGACAGCAACAAGGAGACCGGTCCCTGCGCCTCGCATATCGCAATCCACCGGGCTCAGCAGGATCTCGCCCGGGTACTCGCCGCGGCCGGGGAGCAGCATGTGCTCTTCCACGCCCGCGGCGGCAGCCTGGCGCGTGGCGGCGGGCGGATCGAATCGATCGTGAGGGCGGCGCCCGCCGGAGCGATCGATGGCGTGCTGCGCATTCGCGAGCAGGGCGCGACGGTTAAGCAGGGCTATGGGCTTCGCCCCATCGCCATGCGCACGCTCGAGCGTGCTTTCAACGCGCTCAGCCTCACCACGGCGGCCGTGCGTCGCGGGCAGCTGGCGGCCGATTCCGCCGAGCAGCTGCAGATCGCGGCGTTGCTCGCGCAGGAGAGCCGCGCTGCCTACCGGCGCCTGGTCTGGGACGACCCGCAGTTCTACCAGTTCTTCCAGGCCGTGACCCCGATCGACGTGATCGAGCGCATGCAGATCGGTTCGCGTTCCGCGCACCGCTCGGAGGGGGCGGGCATCGCGGGACTGCTGCCGGTGCCGTGGGTGTTCGCCTGGGCGCAGACCCGCTACATGCTGCCGGGCTGGTACGGCGCGGGCGCCGGGCTGGCCGCCGTCGTGCAGCAGCACGGGCTGGCGCGGATGCGCGAGATCAGCGCTGGCTGGTTCTTTCTGCGCAACCTCATCGATGACGTGGAGACACTGCTGGCGCGCGCGGACCTCGAGATTGCGCACTACTACGATGCGCTCGCGCCCGAGCCGCTGCGCCACTATGCGGACGAAATCCGCGCCGAATACCGGGCGGCGTGTGCACAGGTGCTCGCCATCCGCGACAGCCGCGCTTTGCTCGATTCCGATCCGACATTGCAGCGCTCGATCCAGCTGCGCAATCCCTACGTCGATCCGATGAACCTCATGCAGGTGGACCTGTTGCAACGCTGGCGTGCGAGCGGGCGCCAGGATCGCGACCTGTTCGAAGCCCTGCTGGCGAGCGTCGGCGGGATCGCGCAGGGTCTGCAGAGCACAGGCTGAACGCGCACCCGGCCACCACCGCCCTCGACAGCGAGCCATGCCCGACACCCTGACCATCCGTCCCGCCGCCGAGCACGAGATGCCCCTCGTCCTCGCCTTCATCCGCGAGCTCGCCGTGTACGAGCGTCTCGAGCACGAGGTGGTCGCCACGCCGGCGGACCTTGCCGCGGCGTTGTTGGGTCCACGGCCCTACGCTGAAGTGGTCTTCGCATGCCTCGCTGGGACTCCGGTGGGCTTCGCGCTCTTCTTCCACAACTTCTCGACGTTCGTCGGCAAGCCGGGAATCTATCTGGAGGACCTGTTCGTGCGCCCGCAGGCGCGCGGGCGCGGCATCGGCAAGGGGCTGCTCGCCTGGCTGGCACGCACGGCGCTCGAGCGCGGCTGCGCGCGGCTCGACTGGGCGGTACTCGACTGGAACGCGCCGTCGATCGGTTTCTACAAGAGCCTCGGGGCGGTCGCGCAGCAGGAGTGGACGACGTTTCGACTCACCGACGAAGCACTGCAGCGCCTGGCCCGCGAAGCCCCGGCATGAGGGATCAGGGTCGCCGGTAAACGACGCCGTCCTTCATCACGAAGACGACACGCGCCGTGGCCTCGATGTCACGCGTCGGATCGCCGTTCACGGCGACGAGATCCGCCAGCGTCCCCGCGCGCACGCGGCCGAGATCGGCCTCGCGGCGCAGAATCTGTGCATCGGTTGCGGTCGCAGCGGTGAGCGCCTGCACGGGCGTCATGCCATCACGCACCATCCACTCGAGCTCGCGGTAGCTGCTGCCGTGGGCAAAGACACCCACATCGCTCCCGCAGCCGATGGTGACACCCGCTTTCATCGCCGCGGCGAACGCCCGCCTCGCGGCCTCCATGCCGGGAGTCGGCGCGGATTTCCCCGGCACGTACTGCTCGAAGTATTCCCCGTAGGCCTCCTGCGCCGTCAGGGTCGGCAGATACGCCACACCGCGCGCCGCCATGAGCTTGAAGACCTCGGGCGTACCGTTGAAGCCGTGCTCGATGGTATCCACCCCCGCTAGCGCTGCGCGGCGCATCCCTTCCGCGGTAGTGGCGTGCGCGGCCACCGGCCGCCCGGAGGAGTGCGCGGACTCCACGAGCGCCTTCAGCTCCTCCTCGCTGAACGTGGGCTGCTCGCTGCCGCCCGGACCCCAGCGGAAGTCGGCATACACCTTGATCCAGTCCGCGCCGCGCCCGGCCTGCCCGCGCACCGCGCGGATCACTTCGGCCACTCCGCTCGCCTCCTCGGCGCCCTGCGGCGTGCAGCACACGTCGGGACGCAGGCCCCGCGGCGCCGGACCATACGCGCCGGTCGCAACGATGGCACGCGTGGAGACAAACAGGCGCGGACCGTCGATGAGGCCGTCCTCGATCGCCTGCCTCAGCGACAGGTCGGCGTAATCCGCCCCTTCGGTGCCGAGATCGCGCAGCGTGGTGAAGCCCGCCAGCAGCGTCGCCCGCGCCTGCCGGCCCGCGCGCAGCGTGCGGTAAGGCACCGGCTCCTTGAGCACCTGATCGTCCCAGCGGCTCTCGTTGTAGGGGTGCAGGAACAGGTGCGAGTGCGCATCGATGAGCCCCGGCAACAGCGTCGCGCCCGGCAGGTCGATCACCGTTGCGGAAACGGGCGCATGAACCGCGCTCTGCGGCCCCACCGCCAGGATGCGCTTGCCTGCGGTGAGCACCACCCAGCCGGGATGCGCCGGCTCGCCCGCGGTCCATACCTGTGCCGGGCGCAGCAGCGTTGCAGGAGGATCTGCACCGGCGCCGAGCGCCGGCGTGACAACGACAGCGAGCGCCGCGAGCCAGGCGCCGGCGGAGACGCTGTTCACGACCCCATCAGCACGGTCGTATCGTAGCTCTCGAATCCCTGGATGGCGCGGGCATAGGCATTGAACACCAGCCGCTCCGCCACCTTGTCCGCGCGCGGTGCCAGCAGCATGCGCAGCACCACGTCATCCGCGGGTCGCGTGGCCTCCTCCGCCAGCAGCTGCTCGATGACGCGCGTGAGACGATGGTACAGCTCGTTGACAAAGCGCAGGTGCGCGCCATCGTGCACCTGCTCGGCCGGACCGTAAGTGCCGCGCGCTTCCTCCGCGAGCTCGTGCAGAAACAGATTGAGCAGCCGCGCCTTGTCGACCAGCCGCAGCTCAGCGTAGAAGTCGATTTCGGAATTGAGGTTCATGACGTGCCCACGCGCAGCAAGCCGCGCTATGCCGGGAAGAAGTCGATAGGTTTGGTGGTAGTGATCGTGTCGACGTCCTTGGGGTCAAAACGGAACAGCCGCACCAGCGAGATGATCTTGCGCTCAAGGTCCGCATCCTTCAGCTCGCTCGAGACCACGCGGCACATGGTCACTTCGCCGGCCGGCGAGATGGTGAACTCGAGCACGAGTTTACCCTGTAGCTCCGCGTTGTCACGCAGCGCGCGCGCATAGAGGCTGTAGATGCGTCCCTTGTTGCGGTCGAAGACCAGCTCGATCTCCTCGCGGGAGCGCGCGGCCTTGCCGCCGCCGCCGCTGCTGGCGGGGCCGCGGCTGTTGAGACCGGACCGCACGATCCCCGAATTGACCGCGGTCGTATCGTGGCCGGTGAGCGAGCCTGCGCCGGTGCCGAAGCCGCGGCTGCTGTTGGCGGAGGTGATGCCCCCGCTCCCGACACCCACCTTGGACGTGATCAGCGAGCGCTCGGCGTGCGCATCGGCGCCGACCGCACCGGAGAGATTCTTCGTCTCGAGTGGTGTCAGGTCCATGACGTCGCGCAAGTCGGCGAGCTCGTCCTTCACCTGATTGAGCTGTTTCTGCGCCTTCTCATGCGCGCGCTGGCGCGGGTCGACCGGCGGCGGCTTCAGCGCGACCTTCGGCTCGATCTTGGGCTGCTCCTGCGGCTTCGGCGGCGGTGGTGGCGGCGGCGGTTTGGGCTTTTCCTCCAGCATCATGTGCACCAGGCGCTGCGGGACGTCCTCGAACGCGGCGCGCTTCGGCGTCGGCAGCAGCGGGAAGAGAATGCCCAGCACCACGAACACGATGAGCAGCACGCGCAGGATCCTGCGGAAGCGCGCGCTCGACTCCGGGTCGCCTTCCCAGGGCAGGTCGTATTCGCGGTAATACGGGGCGAGCAGCATCTTCGCTTACACCGGCTTGTACTGGCCCGGAGCGACCGGCTTTTCCTTCTGGATGACCGCGAGCGAGATGCGTCCGTAGTCCGCGTCCGTGCAGGTCGCCATCACCCGCTTCAACACCTCGTACGGCAGCGCCTTGTCGGCCATGATGGTGATCTCGCGCTGCGCCAGATCGCGCTCGCTCACCTCCCTGCCTACCAGCAGCGGGCGCTTGAGCGCGGCACGCAGCGGCTCGACCAGCGGGCTGGTGCTGGCGCGAATGTCAGCGACCGTGGTGATGAACTCTCCCTGCACGAACACGTCGGTCCTCGTGACCATCACCACCACCGACTGCTTGGGTGCGACCTGTGCGATCGATTGCGGGATCTCGATGCCCTTGGCGTTCTGGATGACCTCGACCTCGGTCGAATACACCAGCAGGAACGCCACCATCACCGAGAGGATGTCGATTAGTGGTATGAGATTCAGCTGCGCATCCACACGATTGCGCTGGTGGTGCTGCGCCATGCGCAGGGCGCGGTTCGACATGCTCATGAGTGCGCTCCGCCCCTGGCAGGTGCTGCCGGGGCCGCTGGTGCTGCCGGAGCAAGCGACGCCCCGGTGCCCGGAGCAGCTGCCGGAGCCGCGGCCCCCTCCGTCGCCGGTGCATCGCCGATGGAGATGTCCGGGAACAGCTCGGCCTGCACGATGTTGACGCCCTCGCCGGCCTCGAACACGCGCACCCGGTCCATCACCTGCACCAGCGTGTCATAGGGTGTATCCGCCTCCAGCAGGATGCTGGCGTCGGTCTTCTCGGGGAACTTTGCCTTCACGCGCTTCAGGTACTCGGTGAGCGCGTCGAAGTTGTAACCGTCGGCGGTGTTGGCGATCATCGCGAGCGGTCCGCTGTTGCGATCCGCGATCTGCAGCAGATCCTTGCGCACCATCACTTCCAGCTGCAGTCCCGGTGGCGGCTCCCGGAACTCGGTTTGCGATGCCGGCAGATTCAGCTGCAGGATCACGGTGCGCGAGAACACCGCGGTCATGAGCAGGAAAGTCACAAGCACGGTGAAGATGTCGATCATCGGCACCAGCAGCAGCTCGGCCGGCCTGCGCGAATGTCGTTCCAGCTTGCGGTATTGATACGAACGGCGCATGCGGGACCTTCAGTCCTTCGAAGAGCGCGGATGTCGGCGAAGAATCAGGCCGCGGCGGGTGCGGCCGGCCGCTCGGTGATCGCGTTCAGGAACTTGACCGACGCCATCTCCAGGCTGTCGATGAGCTCGGTGGTCTTGGTCTGCAGCCATGCGTGGATGAACAGCAGCGGCACCGCCGTCATGAGGCCGAAGGCGGTGCAGTTCATGGCCACCGAGATGCTCGCCGACAGCAGGTTGGCCTTCTCGGCCGGATTGACGGTCGCCACCGCGGCAAACGCGCGGATCAGGCCCATCACCGTGCCGAGCAGCCCGAGGAGCGTTGCGAGGTTGGCGAAGGTCGCCAGGTAGTGCGTGCGCTTCTCGAGCTTCGGCACCACCTCCATGAGACTCTCCTCCATCGCCTTCTCGATGTCGTCGCGGCGACGTGCGGACTGAATGCGCGCCAGGCCGTAGTTGAGAATATGACCGATGGCCGAGTCCGATTTCGAGCTCACCTGCGCCACCTGACGGAAATTGCCCTGCGACAGCAGGGGCACGATCTCGTTCCACAGGCCACGATTACGCGCCGCCGCGTGCGTCAGATAAATGTAGCGTTCGATGGCGATCGCCAGACCCACCACGAACACGATGGCGATCGGGTACATGAAGTCCCCGCCGCCCTGAAAGAATCTCACGATCACATTCCACAGGCCCATCTGACACTCCCGCTCGAAAAAACCACCACACAAGGGACCAAGACTAACGAAAACTGAATGACATATAGCCAAAAAGCTGCGACCTGGCTCTCATATGCGATGTTGCGCCCCGCCATATTTCAGGGCCTGCTCCCGGACCCCGAAGGGAGGCCCGCTTCGGGAGCGGTCGCATCGCTCTTCAGGGCGTCGTAATAGCGGTTTTCCCTGCGGAAAACGTCCCGGTCGAGGGGTTGCAATACCTCGTCCAGGAGACTGTTAGCGGGCCTGCCGATGAGGTCGCCCAGGTCCGAGCGCTTCCACGGCACGATGTACAGCACCTTCGGCAGCTCGCGATTGCCGGTGATCGCGGTCGTGTCGAGCTGGAGGCGATCCGGCCCCTTGGCAGCCTTTGGCGCGGCAGCCTTCGCCGGCGCCGCAGCGCTGTCCCCGGAACGCGCTGACCGCGGCGCGCTGGCCGCGTCCGAAGCGCTCGCCGCAGCGCCGGCGGCGGGCCGGTCGGGGGATACGTGCGCGGGGGCGGGCGTTGCGGGTGTGGTGTTCACTCCCGGCTCGAGTTGATCCGGGGGCGGGATCTCGCGCGCGGGGGCGGCGGGTTGCGCGGGCGCCTCCGGCGCGGCGCCCTGTTGAGCGAGGACGGCGCCCGGCGCCATCACGCACACGAGCACGGCGAGCGTGAGCGATGTGATCGGATTGAAGATGCGTAGCTGTGCGACCGCCATGTCAGCCTCCTGTCCTGGGCGCGGCGCTCGCCGCCGCAGCGTGCCCGGGACTCTCGCCCTGGGCGGGCTGCGGCTTCGGCTGCGGCGCGGGGGCCGGCCCCGTGGGCGCAGGCGTGCCGGGCGCAGCTTCCGGCGCCGGCGCGGGAGCCTCCGTGGGGCGTTTCCCCATCCCCAGGCGTTGCCGCAGCTCCGCAATCCAGCCGCTCACCGGCTTGTCTTCACCCGTGAGTTGCCGGTACTGCTCGAAGTCGGTGAGCGCGCGCTCGGGTTCCCCCAGATAGAGATCCGACAACACTCCCAGGTTCCGCCACGCGGGGGCGTAGCGCGGATCCGCGGCGATGGCCCGCTCGTAGGAGGTCGCGGCATCCTTGAACTCCCCGCGCATTCTCTGGGTGGCGCCGAGCTCGGTCCATGCCAGCGCGCTGCCACTCTCGCGCTCGACGGCGCTCCTGAGGCTCTGTTCCGCCTGCTCGAGGTGGCCCTCCTTGCGCTCGAGGATCGCAACATTCACCAGTGGAGCGGCGAACTGCGGGTACTGCAGGGCGACCTGCTTGAATCCCAACTCGGCCTCGACGGCATTGCCCGCGCGCATGAAGCTCAGCGCGCGCTGAAAGTCAGCACGGGCCGCGGCCGGAACCTCGGGGCGCGGGGCGGTGGCAGCGCCAGCCTCTGCAGCCGCCGCGCCCGGGGCAGTTGGCGAGGAGCGTGCGCCTGCGGCGCCCGCCGCTGTGGCGGTGGCAGGGCCCGGGGGTGCAGCAGCGGCAGCCCCTGCGGGGGATGCAACAGGCGCTGGCGCGGGATACGCCGCGGGCCCCGAGATCGGTCGCGCCGGCGGCGGTGCCCTGAGTACCGGCGAGGAGCTGCACGCGGCGAGATCGGCGAGCGTCGCAGTGGCGAGCGCCGCGGCCATCAGTGCGCTGGCCACGGCGCGCGTGCATCCGCTCGCGCGTAGAACGCGCCGCATGTCGGCCGCGGCCGGCCGCGCCGGCTCAATTGAGGCTCGCCACCACATCCTGTGTCATCTCCGTCTTGCCGTAACGCGCGGGCTTGAGCTCCGCGAGCGCCTGAAAGCTCCTGCGCACCCATTCGTCGTACACCCCATCCCTGGCGCGGGCCGCATTCAGCTCGTGCGCCTTGATGGCCTGCTCCTCGAAGGGGAACACCTGCTCCTCGAGCAGGGAGTTGTATTCCTCGAGCGCATCGCCCTTCAGGTTCTTGGGCCGCTCGGACGCCAGGATATCCTTTGCGAGCGTGCGATACAGGTCGGCCATCTCGTAGGTCGCAGCCGTCGTCACCTCGGCGACCTGATATTCGGCGGCGCGCTTGTAGCCATCCAGGGCGGTTTCGAGCGCATTGCGTTTCACCAGCAGGCTCTTCTTGAGCGGCGCGCTGAGCCGCACGGTGCGGAACGCATCGCGCGCGGGCTGCGCGAGCGCCAGCTGCGCCTTCGCGGCCAGATAGTGCGTGCGATCGGTGCGCTCCGCGCCCCCTTGTGCGTCGGCGCGAATGATCTCCTGGTACCAGTGATCGCGCCGCGCGATGTCGCCGCCCTTGCCGGCATAGTCCGCCAGGCGCTGGCGTGCTTCCTGCGCTGCCGGCAGCGGTGTGGGGTTCGCGGCGACGAATCTCTCCAGCATGCTCGCCGCCTTGGGAGAGTTGCCGGCCCGCGCGTACAGGTCCGCCGATTGCATCAGCGCTTCACGCTGCACGGCGCGCTCCTCGGCAGGGTTCGCGGCGATCCTCTCGAATTCCGCGGCCGCCTCCCCCGGGCGGTCCGCCGCCGCGTACGCCACGGCAAGCTTGCGCGTCACTTGCGGCTGCAACTGATGCTGCGGGAACTCGCGGCGAAAATCCTCCAGCACGCCGATAGCGCGCTGCCATTGCTTCAGGACGATGAGCTCGGTAGCGGCGTCGTACTGCGCGTTGGCGCGGATCTTCGACTGCGGGGCGACGCGCGCCACGCGCAGGTAGTCCTCGACCGCCGCGCCCGCATCGCCCCCCTTCTGCTTCGCCTCGCCCTGCTTGTAGATACTCGCCGCGAGGCGCTCGGTGAGATCGGCACGCATCTTGTCGTCGGTTCCGGCGAGCTCGCGCGCTTGGCTGTAAGCCGGCTCCGACTTGTCATACTCGCCCTGGTCGAAGTGCGCCTGCGCGATGATGGTCCAGGCGATGCGCTGCTTGGCGAGGTCCACCGGCGGCTGCCGTGCGAGGATCGATTCGGACACGCTGATGGCACGCGCGCGGTCGCCGGCCGCGAAGATCTCCTCGGCGGAGCGCGTGAGCACGCCTGCGCTGTCGGGATGCTCGGGAAAGGTCTGCGCGAATTTGACACCGGCATCGGTGGCGCGGCGGTGCCAGGCGTCCTTCTCGGCGCCGCTGAGTGCCGCCTCCCCTTTCTGGTAGGAGACCAGGCCCGCGTAAGCGGCGGTCGCCGACTTGTCGTTCTTCGGATAGCCGTAAGCGGTGCGTTCGTACTCGGTGGCCGCCTCACCGTACTGGTGGCTCTCGAACAACGCCTCCGCGAGCAGGTAATTGGTCTGCGCGGAATCGGCGTCTCCGGGGAACGACTTCAGGTAGTCGCGGTACCAGCGCGCGGCCTCCTGGTAGTCGGCGCTGCGCCCGGACTTCTGCGCGCTG
Organism: Steroidobacteraceae bacterium; assembly: GCA_035937715.1. GTDB lineage: Bacteria > Pseudomonadota > Gammaproteobacteria > Steroidobacterales > Steroidobacteraceae > 13-2-20CM-66-19. The sequence continues at coordinate 15,361 of DASZHQ010000069.1, forward strand.
GAATGAAAGTAGGTGGCGACGTCCTTGAGGTTGGTTTTCAGCTCCTGCACGACGCGCGCGCTGTCAGCGCGGCTGCGCGTCTTCCAGTAGGGCGAGTCAAAGTTATAACGCTCCACGAACTCGTGCTTGCCATCCAGCACCAGCTGGCTGAACCCACCCTTGGCGTAGGCTTCAATCGCCGCCATGGCCAGGTCGGGTGCCTGATCGGTGTAAGGGTCGCGCGCGACGTAGGCGCGGTCGACCGTGGCGGCATCCTGGTAGCGCTGCTTGTCGACGTACAGGTTCCCGAGCCGCGAATACAGCAGCCAGTCGTACGGCCGCTCGCCCTGCCGGCGCACGTACTGCTCGAGCGAGGCGGCACCCTCGGTGTAGGAGAAGGTGATGCTCATGACGCGCAGCGTGTCCTCGACCAGCTCGCGATCGGCGCGCTTGAGGCTCTCGAGGCGCACCGACCGGCCGCGCGTGGTGCCGAGCTCCTTGTCGAGCACCCCTCCGAAGGATGGCAGGCTCTCGAGCGTGAGGGATTGCTTGAACAGCGACCAGCCGTGCTTGTAGAGGCTCTGCTGATAGAAGGCGGAACTCGCCCCGCGGCCGATCACGGCTGCGTAAGCGTGCTCGGCCTCGGGATAACGCTTGGCGGAAAACAGCAGCTCCCCGCGGCGGAATTGCACCTCATCGAGCTGCGGCGTCTGCGGGTAGCGCTGCACGATGCGATCGAGCGTGGCAAGGGCGGCCTCCGGCTGGCCGGTGGTCTCGTAGGCGCGCGCCAGCTGGTAGAGCACCTGGTCGTTGCGCGCGTAATCGGGATAGGCCTTCAGCAGCGTCGTGTAGAGCTTGATCGCCTCGCCCCCCTGCAGGTCCACCATCGTCACCTCCTGCTCCAGGCGCTGTATCTCGCCGGCATCGAGGTTGAGATCTCCCAGGCGACGCAGGGCCTCCGCGCGCAGCTTGGGATCGGCGTTCTGCATTTCGAGGAAGTGGCGGTAGTTCTCCATCGCGCGCGCGCTGTTCGCGCTCGCCGGGGTGTCGCGGTGCACCTCGACCTTCGCTCCTGTGAGATCGCCTATGGTGCGCGGCGGGCTCGCAGGCGGGCTCTGCGCCACGCCGCCGCCCGGCAGGCTCGCGAGCCACAGCAGTGCGGCGGCGGCGACGCGCGGGGCGGGCGGTGTGAGTCGGCCGCTCATCGGCGTGGCTCCGGCGTCGCGGGCGGCGGCGCCCCCTGCGGCTGCGGCGGCGCCTCGCCCGGGGGCGGCTCCTCGCCACCCTCGGCGCCCTTCTGCACCGGCGCCGCAGGCTTGGCACGCGCGACGTCCGCATTGGCCGCACGGTCGTACATGGTCGCGAGCGCAAAGCGGGCCTGCAGCTGGTAGGTGGCGAGCCGGTCCTTCTGCTGCTCCAGCTCGTGCACGGCGATGCGCGCGAGGAAGGCGCTCTGCTTGTCCTCGGCGGCCGCAAGGCGCACTTGCAGCGCCTCGATGCGCCCGCGCAGCGCGCCCACACGGGCGGCGAACTCCCCGGTGTTCGCCGGCATGTTCCGGCGAGCGCGCTCGACGCGGATCCAGCGGCTCTGCGCCTCGTGCAGGGCGACACTCAGATCCTTCAGTCCCCGATGCTCCTGCCACAGGCGCGCCGCGAACGCCTCGTGCAGGCGGAAGTACAGCACCCCCTTCGCGAGCGCGAGGCGCGCGCGCGCCTGCGCGTTCTCGGGCGCATCGGGGGCAGCGGCGAGCGCGGCTTCCACGCGCTGCACGCGCGCCCATTGCGCGCGCTCGACTGGAGTGCCGAGGGCGGCGACGTCGTGCTGCGCCTCGATGGAGCGCAACTCGTTCTCGAGTGCCACGTTGCGCTGCTGCAGTGTCCCGACCGCGCCCGAGGCGAGCAGCGCATCGGCGCGCGGCAGCCGCTCGGCATAGGCACGCTCGCGCGTGTCGATCATGTCCTGGAAGGCGCCCATGCTGTCGCCCCAGCGCTCGAGAGTTCCGTTCATGTACACCAGATCGCGGTAGTTCTTGAGCCCTTCCTGGAAATCGTGCGCGGCCAGCACCGCGTACAGATAGGGCGCCTCGGGTGCAGCGGGCAGGCTCTTCAGGTCCCTGAACCAGCCGTGCAGTGCGCGGCGGCTCGTCTCCGGCTCCTGATCCTTCGCCAGCACCTCGCGCAGCAGTTCACCTTTCTCAATGCGTGCGGCCGCCGCACCGAGGCGCACGTTCTCGGCCGCGAAGGAGGTGATGGCGCTCTCGTAGTACTCCGCCGACTGCGCGTTGGCATTCAGCTTGCTGAAGGCATAGGGCACAGCGAGATAGGACTCCTGCACCGCGGCATCGAGCACGTCGCGGCGGCGCAGCTCCATCCACGGGGTGAGCGCCCCCTGGTAGTCTCCGAGCGCCGCCTGCGCCCAGCCGGTGCCGAGCAGCGCCTTGTTCGAGTAGGGACCGTTGAGGCGCACGCGCTCGAGCGCCGGGCGCGCCCGCTGCGGCTGGTTCGCCTGCAGGTAGGCGAAGCCGAGCGCGAGGTTGGCACGGTCCCGCAGCGCTGCGAGCTCCGCGGTCGGCGCGAGCATGCTGCCGACGCCGGTGAGGAACGGATCGGCGTCGGCGAGGCGGTTGTTGCGTACCAGCGCCACGCCGAGGTTGAAGCGCGCGTAGGCGGACCAGACCGCGCCGCCGCGCCAGCCCGACAGCAGCCGGATCGCCTCGTCGTAACGGCCCTCGTGCATCAGCACGTTGCCGAACAGCAGCTCTTTCTGCGCCTCGAGGTCCGGCGACATGCGTCCGTTCACCTTGCGCAGGGCCGCGTCCGCCTCGGCGAGGTAGCCGCGCGCATACCACACCTGCGCGAGGTAGAACCAGGCGACGTTGCGCACGCCCGTCGGCACGTCGCTGGTCAGCAGTCTCTGGAAGATCTCGCCCGCCTCGTTGTGCATGCCGAGCTGCAGATACATCCCGCCCGCGAGCAGCTGCGCCTCCTCCTCGTGATGCGGCATGCGGTGCCAGTGTTGGTAGGCGAGCAGGCGCGTCAGCGTCTCGAGATCCTTGTCCTGGAAGGAGTAAAACAGCACATCGCCGTAGTGCAGGTCACGGATACGCGTCACGGGAATCTTTTCCGGATCATGGCGGCGCGCCTGCGCCGCGCCCGCGGCGAGCACTGCGAGGACCGCAGCCAGAAGCAGCGCGCGCATGGAGCAGCGACGCATCAGGCTATTCCCAGTCCTTGATCTCGAACTCCGGCTGCAGCTTCCTCTGCCGGTCGTCGATCTTGAGCTCGAGGTACTTCGCGCCCACTCCCTTCTCGAAGCGGATCGAGGCGCCGCGCTTGTAGTCGCGCTCGTTCGGCCCCTTGCCGTTGAAGAATGCCACCAGCTCGTGCGTCCCCACCTTGAGATTGCCCAGATACAGCCGTTGCACCCCGCCCCTGAGCAGCGCCTCGAGCTCGCGCGGCGTGTACAGGTAGTTGATGACTTCCTTGCGGTCGATCTTCAGCTGCACCGAGTCGAGCGCGAAGAAGTCCCCCACGTCCATGGACAGGAATACCGCGACCTGGGTGTTGGCCGGGAACAGCAGCTCCTCTTCCAGGATGAACAGGTCCTTGTTGAGATCGACCACATCCTTCTTCAGGCCCTGGATCTCCTGGTCGAGACCGCGCGTATCGACAGCCGCCTCGGCCGGCGCCGGCGCCGCGGCAGCCGGGGCCGCGGCCGGCGCGACGGCAGCACCCGCAGCCGTCTGGGGGTTAGCCGCGGCGGCCCCCGCACGCGCTGGCGCTGCGGTGGGCGGCGCCGCCTGCGCCGGGGCGCATGCCGCGAGCCACAGCAGACCGGCGAGAGAGGCGGTGCAGAGCGCACGAGCGCGCCCAGCGTTCGCGGCCGCGCCGGTGAGAGCCATGTGAGAAGGCATGGGGGTTCCGATCATTCGTTCAGCAGAGCGCGCAGTTCGCGCAGGTAGAGCCCATCGCTCGCGGCGCTATAGTCGCGCAGCACGTGGCGCACGGTGCCGTTGCGGTCGATCAACACGGTCATCGGCAGGTTATCGATCTGGTAGCTGCGGCTGACCGCCTTGGCGGGATCGAGCAGCAGCGCGAAGCCCACGGCCTCCGAGCGCGCGAAGCCGAGGGCCTGCACCGGATCATCATCGACGCCGACGCCGTAAATCGCCAGCCCCGCCGACTGATACGTGGCGAGGCTGCGGTGCAGGGCGGCGAGCTGCGTGCGGCACTGCGCGCAGCGGCTGCTCCAGAAGCTCAGCACCACAACTTCGCCGCGGTGCTCCGAGAGACGCACGTTGCTGCCGGCTGCGGCGCGCAGCGCAAAATCCGGCGCCGCCTGCCCGATGAGCGGATAACTCGTTTGCGCCTTCGACGCCGCAGCGACAGCGAGGGTCAGCGCGAGCAGCCACAGCGGCACGGCTACCCTGGCACGCAAGCCGGCTGACCACGCCCGACCCAGCGGACGTCTCACCCGCTCACGCCACGCCGGGCCCATCGGCCGTTGCCAGCTCAATAAACAGTCCTTTGCTTTGGGCGTCGAACTGCGCCCGCGCCAAGCGCGCAAAATTGCACAGCGCACTTAACACTGTCAACGAAGTGACGGTCGAAATGAGGCCTGCCGCCGCAGGCCTGGGAGTACCGCCGGCGTCGTCGGCTTGCGACAGGGCCCGCCTTGCGGAGCGCCCCGGCACGGCGGCACGCCCGCCGCGCGTCACGCGATCGGTGCGAACACGGTCATGCCCGCCAGGGCGCTGGCGGGGCCCAGTCCCTGCATGGGGAACAGCGTCGGGAACTGGACGTCGGTGCCGACGAGACCCATGTAGTTGAGGATCACAAGCTCCACGAGCTGGTTCACCGAGTTGGCGGCCGGGCTCGAGGTGCTCACGACCGAGCCATCGGAGCTGAAGTAGCCGATTTGCCGGCTGCCAGGAGCGCCGCGCAGCGTGGGGCGGCCCTTGGGGCTGTACACCAGGAAGAAAGTCGAGGCGACGGACGAGTTGTCACCCTGCCAGCCGAGCTTGTTACGCCCGTCGGTGCTGGCATCGACCATGCCGTTGGAGTTGAGCGAGCCGTCGCTGAGCACGTAGATCATGACCGGCGTCTGCTTGCGCTGCGCATACTCGAGCACCGCGCCGATCATCTGGCCGGCTTTGAAGTTGCGCATCTCGCCGGTGGCGCGCGTGCCGTCGTGGTAGTCGTAGCCCCCCAGAGTAATCGTGCCGGCGCCGGCGAACCCGTTGAGCACCAGCTTCATGACGGTGGCGGTCTTGGCGACATCCCCATCCTGGAAGTCGCTCGCCGTGAAGATCGGCGCGGCGCCAGCGGTGATGAGCGGATCTATGGTCGGATCGAGCGCGGAAGGATCGCCAAACTTGTCCGCCGTATGCGCCGCCTTCACGTAGTTGCAGCGCACCTGGTTCTTGAGCGCCGCATCCTTGGTCTGATCGGCGTACAGTTGAACGCCCGGCGTCGATCCGTTCGGCACACTGAGGGCTCCCGTGAAGGCTGCGGTGTCCCCGGAGCCTGACTGAGGCGTGCTGCCGCTGCTGATGCGCGTCTGCGATTCCAACACCGCCACGGCCAGCGGATCGATCTTGCCTCCGGGCGGCATGGGCACCAGCGAAGTCGAGTCTGAGGGTTGGCTGATGGTCGTCGGCTGCAGTGCCGGATCGATCATCATCATGGGCGCCATCGAGTTGCCTCCCGAAACCGACGACTCGGTGCCGATAAGCGTCAGCAGCAGGCCCTGCGCACCCGCCTTGGCGATGCCGTACATCGGATTGTGGGGGTTGGACTGCGTGTCGTTCTGCGACATCGCGCAGAACACCGCTCCATTGGTACCCGCCGCGGTTGCAGGTGTGGCCTTGCTGAGAATGCCACGCTTGATGGCGCCGTCCGCGTGCCACAGCAGCCCGAGCGACGGGTCCACGTTGGCGCTCGAGCTCGGCACCATGTTGCCCGGCACACCGAGCTTGCCGTAGCCGGCGGTCGAGAGAAAGTTCGTCTGCCCGCCCTGCACCCCTACGATCACCTCGGAGCCGACCAGGTTTGCCCCACCCGCGAGGTCGAAACAGATGAAAGGCAGCGCGCCGAAGGCGTTCGGCACGTTGCATTGATTCGGCGGCAACAGCGCGGCGATGTCGGGAGACAGCGCGGCGTCGGCGCGGCTCGCCTTGAGCAGTCCGCCGAGCCAGGCCGGGCCGATAACCATCGCGGGTCCTGAGAGGAACCCGGCCGCGACGAAGTCGCGGCGCGTCACCGGACGCGGGTGGTTCTCGTGCCGCAGTGGCTCACCAAGCGCATGCGACCGGGGGGGCTTCTTCCAAATGAACATGGTGGTCTCCGGGCTTCCGGCGTCACTGCAGCGTCACGACCGCGCTACCCAGTGCCGCTGTGCACGCTGCGATGGTCGCCTGCGACACGGTGGCAGTCGGACTGAGCTGTGGGATGCGGTTGGCGAGCATCGTATCGATCTCAGCCTGTACGGCACTCGCCGCGGCGGGTGTCGCGTTGCCGACCGCATTCTTGACCAGGGCGTTGATGACGATGCCGCGGTTGCCAGCGTTACTGAAGAACGTCGACGCGCTGGCGTTGAGGCTCGCATCCAGACCGTTGCCGAAGAAGGCGTCGCGCAGTGACGGGCTGGCGAGCACTTCGCCGCAGTAGACGTTCGCCAGTTGCGAGATCGCGGTCTGCTGCGAGGGCACGAATGCGGAGAGCAGCGGACCTGCCGGCATCGACTGCTGCGAAACGTTGTAGAGCGCCGACACCACGGGGTCGGTAATCGGCACTCCGGTGATGCGCGACAGCGAGTGGTTGACACGCTCGAAGGTCGCGACGCCGAAGTCGGGCTGCGGCGCCTTGTTCGGCGTGGGAGGAGAGACCACCACGGGCGGCTCGACGTACGCATGCACGTGCGAGCCGAGCTGATCAAAGGAAAGAAAGAACAGATCGTTGGCCGGTCCGAGAGTGACCGGGATCACGGTGCCGAGGCTCGACAGCAGCTGACCATTGGCGGCGCTGTAGCCCGAGCCGCCCACGGCCGCGGCCAGCCGTGCGAACGACTGTCCGGCCGGGGCGAGCGCTCCGTTCACGCCGATACGGATGCCGCTGATCTTCAGGTTCGGCGGCACGGTGACCGTGGGATCCAGGCTGATGAACTTCGGCTGGTTGAAGAGATAGCTGTAGTTGTCGTACTGGCTCGCCTGGAAAAGGATGTACGACTGCGGCACACCCGAAAGTGCGCTGACGCCGAACAGCAGGTAGTACTTCTGGCCGACACCGGCGGCGAAGTTCTGCTGGATCTGCGCCGGGGTGAGCGCGCGGTTGTGGATGGCGGCGAACTTGATGACGCCCTGCCACTGGCGCTGCCCAGTGACCTCGTTGCCGAGCACCAGCGCGAAGGTGCTGTCCCAGTTGGCAAGTGCCCCGCCCCTGGCGGGATCGGCATCGCCGGTCCAGACGCCATTGACGTAGATCTTCTGGCCGTTGACCGGATCGTAGGTGAGCACCACGTGCTGCAGGGCCGCCTGCGCTGCCCCGCTCGCAGTGGCGGTAGTGAGGGCCGGCATGCCGTTGGTATCGGTCGCGCTGCTGCGCGTCATGCCCTGGTACTGCATGGCGGCCTGGCCGAGGGTCGCGTCGCGCGTGGCGTTGCTGCCGGAGTAGCTGACGATGTAAGCGCCGGTCTGCGTTACGTTGGCCGGCGCCGCCCACACCTCGAAGGAATACTCGCCGCTCCCCTGGATCATGGTCGCGAGCTTCTGGCTGGCGCTGGTGGAGGCCTGCGCCTTGCCACCCGCACCGATGTCGATGCCCCAGCCGCCCACCCAACTGACATTTCCGGACAGCGACAGGTCGGCCTCCGGGGTTACGCCGCTCGTGTCATAGGCAGTGCTCCCTTGCCCGGTCTCGAACATGTACATCGCAATGACGTTGGCGTCATAACGACTGCCGCCGGCAGCGATGGTGCCCTGCGTCAGCGTGACGGCGTTCGATACCACCAGTGCCGGATCGATCGGCGTCACGGGGATGCCGTTGGCGAACGCGGTAATCGCGGCGAGCATCCTATTCGAGCTGCCGACGCAATCCGGCGCCCCGTTGGAGCTCGGCGTGGCCCAGCAGTGGTGGAACTCGCTCGCGAGCCGCACGTAGAAGCGCGACTGGTCGGGCGTGGCGAGATTCATCTTCGGCTGCGCCGCCGCGTACGCCTCCTGGAGGTTCGAGCTGGCGAAGTATGGCTGCTGCGCGGTGCTGGAGCTCGCGGTGTGACAGCCCGAGCAGAACTGGGTGAGGATCGGCCAGACGGTCTGCGCGAAACTCGAGTTGCCACCGGCCGTCGGATCTGCCGGGAACTGTTTGCCGCCGCCCGCGGCCTGCACCGGCGGGGCGACGAGCTTGACGCTGCTGGTCGAGGCAGACCCCGCCCCGACCCAGTTCTGGATCCACACCAGCATGGTCGCAGCGCAGGCCGAAGGGTCGGCCACCCAGCAGTTGTGGCCCCCACCCACCTTCTGCACCAGGATCGACTTGGACGGATCGGTGAGATTCACCAGCGGCAGTGCCGCCTGGTAAGCGAGGTTCACGTCATCGGTGCGCGCGAACATCGGCGACTGTCCGCCGGCGTGATGGCAGCCGCCGCAGCGATCGGAGGGCGTGATGTTCTGCCATAGGTTGATCTGGAACGCCAGTACGTCCGCGTTCTGCGGCGCAGGCCCGGTGTAGCTGCTCGCGGTGCTGGTGCCGGTTGGCTGATTCACCGTGACGCTCGGTCCGCTGCCGCCGCTGCAGGCGCCGAGGGCGACGAGCAGGGCGAGCGCGGCGCCGACCCGCAGGGCGCGCGCGCCAGCCGGCACGGGCGAGTGCCACCGTGCGCGGCTGCCAACCTGGTTGCGCTTCATTACCGTGCTCCCTTACTGGCCCGGGCAGGCCGCAGCGGACTGCTGGAATACCTGCTTGAGCTTGTAACCGCCGGACTGGAAGCTCGCCGTGATCGCAGCGACCGTCGTCTGGTCGGCGGCGCTCGCCGGTGCACGGAAGCACACCGCCTGAAACACCTTGGTCACCTGACATTGGGCGAAGGCGCCACTCGACTCCAGCTCCATTCCCAGAGACTTGGCGCCGTTGCCGCTGCCCGGGAGCGCGGGGCTCCAGCCGAGGGAGGCATCGACGCCCGCGCGCCAGCGGTTCGACCAGCTGTCATCAGGGGTGACGAAGCCGTAGGGGAAGTTGGCGGCGTTGATCAGGTACTTCGGCTGCACCTGGCCGGGTGTGTATTCCATCTGCTTGGTGGTGGCGTTGAAGTTGTAGTACGCGAACGCCTGCGCCATCGGATCCATGCCGCTATGGCAGCCGACGCAGGTGTTCAGGTACACCCGGCTGTCCCCGCCCGGAGAGCGCGCCACGTCCTGGCGGATGCGGTCGGTGGGGCGCGTGGTGTCCATCAGCGTCTGCATGTCATTGCAGAAGTGATTGATCATGGTGAAGCGGAACATCGCGCGGTTGGTGCCATTGATGAAGAACGCGGACTGCGCGCCGTAGGTAGTGATGAGACCGGCAGTAGCCGCCGTCGGCGTGCCGTAGGTCGCCGACTGCGTGGTCTGCTTGAGCGCCGTGCTCAGGTCGACCCCGGTGGCCTCGGCGGTGGCGTAGTGGCTGTTGCTCGAGTTGGAAGGCGGCGGCAGCCCGGGCGCATTCACTACATAGAGGATGTCGGCCGAGAGCGCGGTGTTGAACGGCACGTCGTCGCGCGCCATTCCGATCACGGTCGCGGCGTAGTCATTCAGGGGCGCGAACACCGTCTGGTCGCGGTTGGTCCAGGGTATGACCAGGTTCTTCAGCGTTACGTTGTAGAACGTCGGCGCCTGGGTGGCGATGGCGGCGGCGGCCAGCAGTCCCTGCTGGCCCGGGTTGTTGGTGATCGCAGCCGCCATCTGAGCGAGTACGACCGCAGGCGGCGGCACGCCCGCGATGCGCTCGTAGATGCGCTTCGCCTGCTCGTTGGGGCCGGCCCAGGCGGGCCAGGCGAGCTGCGTCAGCAGCAGCACCAAGGCCGCCAGCGCGGCGCCGCGCGCGCAGCGCGAACTAACCTGTGCCTCATTTGTTCTGACATTCATGGCGCTCGTCAACTCCCAAGACTGCCCGATGCGCGCGCCGGACTATACGGTCTGCGCAACCCCGCCCCGAATGTCTCAACCCTCGGACGTCGCCAGCCGCAGACAGTTTGAATGGTTGTTGTGCCGCACTGCTCAATGCGCGGCAAACTGCGAGCCTGGTCACGGCGCAGGCCCAAGCTAACGTCTACCTAGTAGGGCAACCGGCCCGCATCCCGACTCACGGTTTATGTAACCGCGCGGCGGCCTGCGGCGCCGTGACGGAATCGGCGGTATGGCGATAAGTCATAAGCACACACATGAATTACGCTACATTCACGCGCGATGCGGCCAGGGGCCTGACCCCGCGGGAGGCGCACATGAAGGTGCAGCGCAGCTGGCGTGAGCTGAGGCGGTGGGCGCGGCGCCTCGGGCCGCTGTGGTGGCGCGCCGCGCTCTGGCCGGCCGCGGCCGCGATCGCTGCCTGCAGCGGCGGCGGCAGCGTGAACATCGCCAATAGCCAGACGGTCGATCCCGCCACCGTCGACTTCCCCATCTTCTATGTGAAGCGAGCGGTTCCGACCGACACGGCCGGCAAGCTGGTGCAGGACGATCTGCGCATCATGCGCGATATCGTTCCCTCAGCTGATCTCTACATGCGAGCCACTGCCTCGCCGAGCGCGGCGGAGACCAACATCACCGCGCCGCTCACTGCCGGGGCCAGCTGGGACGTGAAGGACGTCGACACCTCCGCCGACGGCACCAAAGTCATATTCGCCATGCGCGGCCCGCTGGCCATGAAGCAGGATCCGAAGAAGCCGCCGTCCTGGCGCATCTACCAGTACACCATCGCGAGCAAGAAGCTCGCTGCGGTCATCAACCCGAGCACCGACCCCGATCCGCCTACGGTCAACGACGTCTCGCCCCACTACCTGCCGGACGGACGCATCGTGTTCTCCTCCACGCGGCAGACGCAGTCGCAGGGCATACTGCTCGATCAGGGCGCCCCGCAGTTCTCGGCACAGGATGAGGATCGCAACGAGCCGGCATTCGTACTGGAGGTCATGAATGCGGATGGGACCGGCATTCACCAGATCTCCTTCAATCAGAGCCACGACCGCGATGCGACGGTGCTGGCGGACGGGCGGGTGCTGTGGGCCCGCTGGGACAACATGGCGGCGGCGGGCAGGAACCAGATGTCGCTCTACTCCGCCAACCCCGACGGCACGGATCTCGAGCTCTATTACGGCGCCAACAGTCACGACACCGGCAGCAACAACAGCGCGATTGAGTTCGTGCACCCGCGCCAGATGCAGGATGGCCGCATCCTCGCCATCATGCGCGAGTTCACCGACGTCGATGACGGCGGCAACCTGGTCATCATCGACGGCTTGCACTACGTCGAGAACACGCAGCCACTGCTCGCCAATCCCACCCTCACCGGTCCGGCACAGACGCCCGGAACACCGAACAGCGTGCTGACCATCCCCGGGCCCTCCCCTGGCGGGCGCTTCAGCTCCGCCTATCCGCTGCAGGACGGCACCAGCCGTATCCTCGTCAGCTGGAGCCAGTGCCGCCTGCTCGACACGACCCAGACCCCCCCGACGATCGTGCCGTGCAGTTCCGCAGGGCTCGCCGCACCCAACCCGCAGGTTGCGCTCCCGCTCTACAGCGTCTGGATGTTCGACCCCCGCCAGAACACCCTGCAGCCGATCATGCAGCCGGTCGAAGCTGTGATGGTGACCGACGTTGCGGTCGCGCAGCCGCACGCGCTTCCCAACATCATTCTCGACCACGTGGCGGGGGTGAATCTTAACCAGAACTGGGTGAACGCCGGCGTCGGCGTGCTGGATATAAGAAGTGTCTACGACTTCGACGGTGTCGACACCGCCAACCCCAACATCGCCACGGTGGCGGACCCGGCCAAAACGCCGGCCACGGCGGGCTCGATCGTATGGCAGAACCGCCCGGCGCGCTTCATCCGCCTGGAAAAGGCGGTGTCGATTCCCGACCCGAAACTGGTGAATCTGTCCGCGGCGGCCTTCGGCGCCAGCAACTACATGATCGAGATCCTCGGCTATGCGCCCATCGAGCCGGACGGTTCGGTGCGCATCGAAGTGCCGGCGCAGGTCGCGATGCGATTGAGCGTGCTGGACGCCAACGCACGGCGCATCGGCCCGGTGCAGGGAGTGTGGCTGCAGGTGAAGCCCGGTGAGGTGGTCTCCTGCAACGGCTGCCACCTGCCGCAGTCGGGCGCCCTGCGGCCGCTCTCGCACGGACGCACCGGCCTGTTTGCCGCCGCCTGGGCGGGCGCCGCGACCAGCGGCGTGCCCTTCCCGCACACGGTTGCCGCTCCCAGCGGGATGCTGGTTCCCTTCATCCCGCAGGCGGGCGAGACCATGGCGCAGGCGCGCATGCGGGTGAGCTGCGCGAACGACAACCCGCCGTGCGCGCAAATGGTGCCGAGCGTCAATGTGATCTACACCGACGTGTGGACCGATCCGGCGCAGGCCACGCCCGGCCAGTCACTCTTCTACCGCTACGACGACGCGACGCAATTCACGACGCCGTTTCCGACCACCGCGCAGTGCATCACCGCCTGGGCGACGAACTGCCGCATCAGGATCAATTACCCCGAGCACATCCAGAAGCTGTGGGATGCGCCGCGACCGAATCCTCCGGTGGCCGGAGTCAATCACACCTGCACGCAGGGCGGGTGCCACAGTCCGGTCAACGCGATGGGCGCGGCGCAGGAGCCGGCGGGCCATCTCGATCTCACCAAATCGGCTTCGGTCAACGTGCCGCAGCAATTCACCTCCTATCAGCAGCTGCTCTTCCCCCACAACGCAGTTATCATGGGCACCCAGCAGACATTCGGTCCGTACCTGAATGCGGGCAGCGCGCATGGCGTGCAGTCGGCTGCGTTCCTGGATCGCTTCGCAACGGGTTCCGGAAGCACGCACGCGGGTTACCTGACCCCGGCGGAGCTTCGCCTGTTGTCGGAGTGGCTGGATATTGGCGCGCAGTACTTCAACGACCCATTCGATCCGGCGGTGCCCGTCAATTGAACAAAGGATGGAATTGAGCAGGCGCGCACGGCAGGGTGCGCTCGCGGGCCTCCTGTCGCTGGCAGCGCTGCTCACCCCCGCCGTGAGCGGTGCGCGCGAGTATCTGCAGCTGTTCGTCACCCAGCCCTACCTGGAGTTGCACACCGGCCCCGGGCGCGGCTATCCGGTGTTTCACGTGGTACCGCGCGATGGGAGCGTGGATGTGCTGTTCCGGCGCACCGACTGGTTCAAGGTGCGCACCGAGCAGGGCGTGGAAGGCTGGGCGAGCCAGTCGGACATGCAGAAGACGGTGCTCGCGGACGGTTCGGCGTTTCGCTTCGAGCGCGGCGATCGCGCTGGCTTCACCTCGCACCGCTACGAAATGGGCTTGTTCGCCGGGGCCTATGGCGGCGCCTCGCTGGTCTCGGGTTACTGGTCGGTATCGTTCAACCCGCAGCTGGCGCTCGAAGCCGCCGCCGGGCAGTACCTCGGCAGATACTCCAACGGCGTCACCGGCGACCTCGGGTTGACGCACGTGATCGCCCCCGAGGCGCGCTGGTCGCCGCTGCTGATGCTCGGCCTGGGTGAAGTGCACACCGAGCCCAAGGCGACCCTGGTGCAGGCGACCAACCGCACCGAGCCCACGGCCTACGTGGGCGGCGGTGTACGCTACTACCTCACGCGGCGCTTCTTCCTGCGCGCCGAATACAAGGCCCACTACGTCTTCACCAAGCGCAACCAGAACGAGGAAGTTGACGAATGGAAAGCGGGATTCGCGTTCTTCTTCTGACGGCGCTGCTGGCGGGGCTCAGCGGCTGCGCCTCGGTGCGCAGCTGGTTCCATCACCGCGCCCAGCCCGCGCCGGCCGCGGGCGAGGAGTCCCAGGATCAGAGTGCGCCGCCGCGCGTGATCGAGCCGGAGGTGGCGCGGCGCAGGATCACCGTGCCGAAGATCCGCAGCTCCAACATCGAGCTGGGGGCGACCTACGGCGTGCTCTCGATCGAGGACTTCGGCAGCCACCCGGTCTACGGGCTCGTAGCCGCCTATCACATCACCGAGGACTTCTTCTTCCAGGGCGAGGCGGGGCGCTCCCGCGGTGGACGCACCAGCTTCGAGACCCTGGGCGGCAACGTTCAGCTGCTCACCCAGTCTGAGAGGCACTTCACGTACTACGACCTCTCACTCGGCTACAACTTCCTCCCGGGTGAAGCCTTCCTCGGTCGCGGCATCGCCCTGACGAGCGCTTTCTATCTGCTCGGCGGCATTGGCAGCACCGATTTCGCCGGAGATACGAAGTTCACGGTGAACTTTGGCGCCGGTTACCGTGTCGTGCCGACGGACTGGCTGGCAGTGCACATCACGGTGCAGGATCGTGTGTTCCAGTCGAGCATTCTGGGCACCACCAAGCTCACCAACAACCTCGAGGCGCGCATCGGCACGACCGTATTCTTCTAGAGGAAATGCACCATGAGGAACCGCCTTGCAGCGATTGCCGCCGCCCTCGCCATCGCTCTGCCGGCGCTGGCCGGATCGGCCGCTGGCCCCGCCCCGCCCTTCAGCCTTGTCTCACGCAGCGGAGCAGACGTGAGCCTGGCGCAGTACAAGGGGCAGGTAGTGATGCTCAACTTCTGGGCGAGCTGGTGCGGCCCGTGCCGCCAGGAAATGCCCCTGCTCGAAAGCATTTACAGGAAGTACAACAGGATGGGCTTCGTGCTGCTGGGCGTGAACGTGGAGCCGGATTCACAGGCGGCGAACGAGTGGCTCAAACAGACGCCGGTGAGCTTCCCGATTCTCTACGATAAGGACAGCAGGGTGAGTAAGCTGTACGACGTGGCGGGGATGCCGAGCACCGTGATCATCGACCGCGGCGGCAAGCTGCGCGTGCTGCACCGGGGTTACAAGCCCGGCGATGAGAACGAGTATCTCGACAGCATCCGCACGCTGATCCGGGAGTGAGGCGCGGCACGCTGCCGCAGGGGAGGCGGGCATGGAGCTAACGATGAAGCTGACGCGCGCAGCGCTGGCGCTGCTGCTGGGCGCGGCGCTCGCGGGCTGCGCGGCGCCCACTGCGTGGGTCAAGCCCTACGAGCGCGAGCACTTCGCCGACCCGATCATGTCCTTCCACCGCGACCCGATCTCGAGCAGCTACCTCGAGCACGTGCTCGAGACGCGCGAGGGAGCCCACGGGGCGACCGGCGCGGTCGGCGGCGGATGCGGATGCAACTAGCGCCAGCGCTAGGAGCGGAGGTGCACGGCGGGCGCGCAGACTCCGGCCGGATCCTGAGTCCGTTCGCGCGCACACTGCTGGCACTGTGCGTGATCGGCGCGCGCGCACTCGGCGGCGTGCTTCCCGAGGACCGCGCCGACGTGCTCTGGCACGTGTACAACGGCGGTGACCTCACCGTCGAGGGCCCCTCGGTGCTGGTGCGCAAGAAAGTCGGCGACAGCCTGTCGCTGTCGGCCGGCTACTACGAGGACATGATCTCGAGCGCCTCGATCGACGTGAAACTGTCGGCGAGCCCGTACCACGAAAACCGCAAGCAGGAAAACTACGGCGTGGATTACCTGCACGGCAAGATCACCTACAGTGCCGGCTACATCCACAGCCGCGAGCCCGACTACATCGCCGACACCACCTACTACTCGGTCAGCCAGGACATGTTCGGCGACCTCACCACGCTCACCCTCGGCTACCGGCGCGGCTGGGATCAGGTCTTCCGCGACGTCAAGACGCCCAACGGGGTGCTCGAGAATGATCCCACCTTCCACCAGCGTGCCGAGCACCGTGGCTACTCGTTGTCCCTGAGCCAGATCCTGACGCGCAACGCCATCGCCAATTTCAACTACGAGCTGTTGACCGACCAGGGCTACCTCGCCAACCCCTACCGCAAGATCCGCTATCTCTCCCCGGGCCTGGG
>DASZHQ010000070.1:0-8440 GCA_035937715.1 Steroidobacteraceae bacterium
CGTTCCGGGCGCATGACCGAAGCCGTTCTCGAGGTCGGCGGCGACAGGACAGGCGCTCACCGAAGCGATCAGGCGCGCATGCTCCAGCGCCTCCTCGCGCGTGATCTCCCCATCGCGCCGGCCGAGGGTCGCGGCGCATGCGGCACTCGAGGTGGCCAGCGCCTTGAAACCCAGTCCCGCCATGACGCCCGCGGAACCCCCGTCCCAGACGTTGGGGATCACGAACGTGCCTGACTCGTGCGCCGCACGAAAGCGCACCGCCAGCTCGTGTTGATTCTGCATGACTTGAAGCTCCTGCGCCGCGCGCGTCGCTGGGCGTGCCGGCGGGATCAGTGTGGCACAATCTGCGCGCAGAGGCTGGTGCCGAAGATCGTGACTCACATCCGCGCAGCGGCGCTGGCCGCGTCCATCGCCATCGCCGCACTCGCCGCGGCCAACGTCTGCGCCGTCCCGCGCTCCGTCTGCCTCGACCGCCCGCCTGCACAGCCGGCCGTCGCACGGCTGCGCGAGGCGTTGGCGCGCGGCCGCTTCGTCACCTATCAGCCGACCTCGCTCAAGGTCGTGAACGGCCAGGTCACGCCCGCGGATCCCGCCGGCATCCGCGCAGACCTCACCGTGTTGCGGCGGAACTTCGACGGGCTCATCACTTACGAGGCCTTGCATGGGGCCGCCAGCATCCCGGCACTCGCCGCCTCGCTGAAGTTTCGCGCCCTGATCATCGGAGTGTGGAATCCGCTCGACGAGGCGGAGCTCAGCGCGGCCATCGAGGCCGCTCGCAACTTTCCGGAGCTGGTGGCCGGGATCTCACTCGGCAACGAGATGCTCTTCAGCCGCCGCATCGATGCGGGCAGCCTCGCTGCAGTGCTGGCGCGTGTGCGCGCGCGGCTGCCGGGCATGGCTCTCTCGAGCAGCGAGCCCTTTCACATCTACTCCCAGCCTGCCGCCTCCGGGCTGCTCGCCCAGCTCGACTTTCTCCTGCCCAACGTGCATCCGGTTTTCCAGCCCTGGTTCCGGGATGCCCCCGACAGCAACGCCGCGCAGTTCGTCGTCAATGTGCTCGCCGAGCTCGCGCCGCTCGCCTGCGGGCCGATCCTCGTAAAGGAGACCGGCGTGCCCACCGCCCCGGCGAGCGCCGGCTTCAGCGAGGAGCGGCAGGCCGCCTTCTACCGGGAGCTGCGTCGCCGGCTGCCACCTGCCGCGCAACGCGGGTTTGCGTACTTCGCCGCATTCGATGCGCCGTGGCGTGCGTATGACGCCACCGGCGTGCCGGGCGCAGCTCCGGCCGTGCATCCAGAAGAAGCGCACTGGGGCCTGTACGACGCCGAGCGCCAACCGAAGCTGGCGGCGCGGGACCTGCCGCCGCTGTCGGCGCAGAAATAGCGATCCGCGGCGAGGGCACCTGACCGGCGCCTGCTGCGATCACCCGCCCGTGCTCACTTCACGGCCATTTCCACCTTTACCGTGTCGCCTGAATCGGGCTTGGGCGGTGCGTTGACGATGAACAGCCGCGTCGGCTCGATCTGCCCCGCGGAAACCAGGGCATCCCGAATGGCCTGCGCTCGCTGCTTGCCGAGCGCCTCGAGGTCGCTGTCGGGCACCTGGATGTGATCGATAAGCGCAGCGTTGAGATCGGCGATCGCCGGATCATACGGCGGCGCCTCTTTGCCCTTCGCCTGTTGCACCGCCACAGCTGTCGGCGGCAGCGGCGCGTCCTTCCCCAAGTCAGCGTGGTACTGCTCGAGGAGCAAGCTGAAGTGCTTCGCGGGATCCGCGAGCGCTAGCTCGCCCGCGGTCTCCGGGTGCTTCCTGCCCTGCCGCGTGTTCTGAACCCGCGCCAGGAGCTCCTCGCGCAGCCGCATCGCGGCGATCTGCGGCCGCTCGAGACCCTTGGAGAAAACAACCGGTATGTCGAGGTTCAGCTGTGGCCGCTCCTTGAGCGCCTTCGCGAGCGCGGCCAGCTGCTCCTTCGCGGGTTGATCGAGCTCCGCGCTGCCGGCGTGGAACTCGACCACGTTCACGTGCTCTCCGCCCCCGAAAAGGTGCCCGAGCAGCGCAAAGGGTGCGGTAGCGGCCTTGACGATGAGATTGACAAACATCTTCCAAAGGATCGGTCCGATGCTGAAGGTCGGGTCATCGAGCGAGCCGCTCATCGGCAGATCGAGATCGATCACGCCATTGCGATCCTTGAGCAGCGCCACCGCGAGCTTCAGCGGCAGATGCGTCGCGTCGGCACTGTCGACCCGCTCACCCAGCTGCAGCTGATCGACCAGAAAGTGCTGCGCGGCGGTGAGCTTACGCTGCTCGATTCGGTACGATACGTCTACCGACAACTTGCCCTTGTCGATCCTGTAGCCGGCGAAGTACCCGGCGTACGGGTTGACGACCGTGAGGTCGAGGTCCCTGAAGCTCACCTTGAGGTCGGTGTAGAGCGCAGCAGAGAGGAGATTGACCTGGCCGGCGATCTGGATCGGTGAGTAGCGCTCCACCTTGCCGTCGAGTTGCACCTTCGCGCGCGAGCGCGGGTCGGACGACAGCCCGCTCACCGTGCCGCCGAGGGTGCGGATTCCGATCGCGAAACTCGGCTTGATCCACAGATCCGTATAGTTGGCGGATCCATTGACGAACCTGATGGTCCCGATCGACACCGGGAAGGGCGTGACGGCAGCGCCCGGCGCCGCCGCAGTCTGCACCGATGTCCCCTGCCCGCCCGCGGCGGGGGCTTTCTTTCCGCCCGCGGTGCCCGCTTTCTTTCCCCCCGCCGCCGATGGATCCGCAACCGGCGCGCGTTCAGCCTCGGGCGCCGGTCCCGTGGCTACCGCGCCCGGCGGTGTCAGCACCTGCTTGACGTTGAGGGTGCGATCGGGGGCGATGATCATGCGCACGTAGGGTTCGAGTGCCGTGATGCTGCCGATGCGCAGGCTCGCGGGTTTGGAGAGGTAGAGGATGTCGGCGACGCGCAGGTCTTTCCACTTGATGAAGTCCTGCTTCAGGGCATTGTCCACCGTGCGCAGATCCGCAACGTGCGAATTGCCCTTGACAGCGAGCGTGCCGTCCGCTTGCCGCTCGATATCGAGTCTGCTTCCGAGCGCTCCCTGCAGCAATGTCATGGACGTGTAGCGCGCGATGTAGGGCTGCAGCATCGTGAGCCCCAGGTCCGCGGCCTCGACGTGCGCGCTCACGGCACCGGACTTCGGCGTGACCTTCGCGCGGGCGTTGATCTTCCCGGAGGTGTTGACGCCCGCGTCGAGCGTGATATCGAGGATATCCTCGGGCGAGGTGTTGAAGCCGGCGACGTGAATATTCAGCGGGCTGAGCAGCAGTACCGCGGCCGGACGCATTTGACGGTCCTCGGCGGACACCTTGAAACCCTGCAGCGTCAGATCCGGGGCCGACACGCTCCACGCCGAGGCGGCGTCGCCGCTGCTTACGGGGGCTGCGGCGGAGGCAGCCGGCGTGGGCGACACCGAGGCACCAGCGGCAGCCTGCGGCGCCGCGGTCCCATGCACGGCCTCCGGCGAACCCCCCAGGTCGAGGAGATTCAGCCGCCCCTGCTCGCTCAGCCACGCCTTGATGTCCCCACCCGCGAGCGTCACCTTCGCGACCTCGACCGAGTGTTTCGTCAGGTCGATGCGCGTTTCGTCGACCTCGATGCGCGCGACGTCGATGGAGTTCTGCGCGGCTCCTTTGGGCTTGATGCCGAGGCTTCTCAGCGTCGTGCTGCGCACGTTGAGCTTCAGCCCGATGGGTCCGCCAGCGCTCCCGAGGTCATAGTCACCCTTGATGCCTATCATTCCCGAGTCGATCTCGAACGGCAGGCTCGCGCGCAGGTAGTTCCACACGGTGCGTGCCTTGAGGTCCGAGATCTCGAACACCCCGTGCGAGGCCAGCGGCTCAAGGCGCAGCGTACCGCTGCAGATGAGCCGCTCGCCCTCGGGGGAAACGGCGTTCAGCGCGTAATCGTTCTCGGTCCTGCGGGTGGTGCTGAAGTCACGCAGCTCGAAGGCGATGGGCTTGAACTCGGCGCGAAACGGTGTCGGCCGCGTGCGGTCCTCGAAGTTGGCCGTGCCGGAGATCACGGCGAGCCGCCCGATGGACAGCCGCAGCGGTGCTGATTTCTGCTCAGCTCTCGCCGGCTCGGCCGGGAAGCCCTTGCCGAGGTCGGCGAGATTCAGTGCGCCGTTGGGGCGTATCACGGCGCGCACGTAAGGCTGCTCGAGGAGAATCCCGCGGAAGCTCGGGCCGAACCGCCACAGGCTCGCGAGCTGTAGATCGACGTGCAGCCGCTCGAACGACAATAGCGTCTGCCCGTCGGCATCGGGCAGCACCAGGTGCCTCACATCGAGGGTGAGCGTGAAGGGATTGAAATGGATTTCTCCGATACCGAGGACGCGCGCGTAGTGCGTGCGCACGAAGTCCTGCAGAAATTTGCGTGCGTAGTACGGCACGGCGAGGAACCCGGCCGCGCCATAGGCGCCGATCAGCAGCAACGCAACGGCGAATGCAATGACCAGCCGTCGATAGCGGCCCATGGCCCGATGCTCCATGTTCTTCTGGGGCTATCCTAGAGCATCCACGCCCCTGGAGCATCAGCCCCGCCGCGGGCCTTAACCCGCGGCGGGTCA
Source organism: Steroidobacteraceae bacterium (assembly GCA_035937715.1). GTDB lineage: Bacteria > Pseudomonadota > Gammaproteobacteria > Steroidobacterales > Steroidobacteraceae > 13-2-20CM-66-19. Next base: position 4,623 of record DASZHQ010000070.1, read on the forward strand.
GCGCGGCGCGAGTTCCTCGGCGCAGATCTGCGTAGCCCTTTGCGACACTTAAATCGGCTCGATCAGGCTCGCGTCGTTCGGAAGGCGGGGATTGTTGACGCGGCGATTGACTTTCCAGGCCGTCATGAGCTCATCGGGATAGGGCTTGAGCACCACCCTCGCCTGCGGTGGCGCGCCGGTGAGCCATGGCTCGTGATCGGACGACGCGAGGATCGCCGGCATGCGCTGCTTGCCATTGTGAACCTCGGCGAGGAGGCGGTTTGCCGGCACGGTGATCAGCGTGCAGGAGAACACGTACGAGCCGTCCGCGCGCTGCGACCGATCCCACAGGCCGGCGACGCCGAATACCTCGCGGTCGGCGAGACGCACGAAGAACGGATCGCGTGAGCCATCCGCGTTGACATGCGGCTCATAGAACCCGCCCATGACGAGAATGCAGCGTTGCCCGCGCAGCCACGCTTCGCGGTAGCTCGGCGCCCTCTCGATACGCTCGACGGTGGCATTGATGGTGGAGGCTTTGAGCGGCACACCGTAGGCCCAGTAAGGGATGAGTCCCCAGCGCATCTGGGCGGCTTCGCGCTCGCCCGATTCGGCAACTACGACCGGGACCTGCTCGCTCGGCAGCACGCGGTAGCTCAGCGGGTACTCCCAGCGCCCGCGGCGGATGCCCATGGCGCGCTCGGCCCTGGCAGCCTGCGCCAAGATGTACTTGCCGCACATGGAGTTAGCCTGCGAACAGTGTCGCTGGCACTTTAGCACTGTGTGGACGGGCGCGGACGGCATTGCCCACACTTGGCGTAATGCTGCCGTGGAATTCGGTGGAAAGGCTGCGCGATCATTTCGGCGAGTACGTCATCGTCGTCAGCTGCCGCACCTGCCGGCATTCGCGCGAGATGACGCCCGCATTCCTGGCACGCCATTGCCGCGCGGGCTGGGACGAGCCGCTCGCCAACATCATCGCCAGATTCAGGTGCCGCTGCGGCAAGAAGTTCGTCGACGTGCAGCTCGGCTTCAACCGCAAGCCGCGCGGCTGGGTCAAGAACCCCTCGTGAAAGCCGCACCGCGACCCGCGAAGATCCCAGTGCGCCGGCTAATCCCTCAGCGGGCGCCGCGCTCCGCAATCGCCGAGCCGGAGCTCGCCGCCGCGTCGGGGGTCCAGAACTCGTGTGCGATGATCCGGTAGAGCGCCGTGGTAAAGCGCTCGCCCTCGGCGCGGGTCATGTGCGACCACTCGGGCAGGTGATAGCCCTGCAACTGCGGATAGTCCTCGAAGTGAATCCCCGGCGCACCGGTAGCAGCGAGCAACGCGTTCCAGGTTCGCGCACGCGGGAACTCGCGATTCTCGTAGGCGAGATACTCGCCGGTGCTCGGCATGCGCACGAACAGTACCTTCACTCCGCGGGCGCGCAGCTTCGCGATCGCTTTCGCCATGCGCTCGATCTGCTCCTTCTCGATCTTGCGGGCCTCTTCCGGAGACGGATCATCGGGCGAAGGCTGGAAGTTCTGCCGCCAGATGCTGCGCGCCATCTCCCGGTACTGGGTATCGCTCTCGAGCTTGCTCCACAGGTGGGTGTTACGGTCCGCCTCGGTCTCGGAGAGCTTGCGCACCCTCATGAACCACGCTCTCCCCGGGCGCTGCGGCCAGGGCTGCCGGGCGAGCACGGTCTGCAGCGCATAGTCGGGGTCGTCGAACGCGAAGAACGGCTCGATGAGATGCATGGACAGCCATTGCCCGATGCGTTGCGAGGGTGATTCCTTGTGGAAGTAGCGTACCGCGCCAGCGCGATATTCAAAGCCGCTGAAGAACAGGTCAGGCTCCACCGCGATGATGAGGCGACCGGTGAACTTCGGGTCCGCGGCGAGGTCCTCCACCGCCGTGAGCGGGGATGTGCCCTCGAAGGAGAGCTGGATCGGACGGCGGCCGTCCAGGCGCTCCCACACCGGCAGCTGCAGGTCGAAGTACAGGCGCGACGCGCCCGCCAGCACGGTCGCATCTGCCTCGCCGGCATCGATGCGCCGGCGCTGAATGGCCCACAGACCGAAGGTATTGCTGATGCTCGGTCGCACACCATAGCCGCGCCAGTACCATTCCCATCCACCGACCAGCAGCGCAAGCAGTGCTACCGTCAAGAGCAGGATCCGGCCCCACGGCTGCTCGGGCACCGGGCGCACCGGCACCGGCTGCGCAACCCCCGGGCGATCGGCGGCGGTCTGGCGTGCGTAGGGATCGGCGGGCGGGGGCGCAGTGGCCGGTCGCTCTCCCTGGCGCACGCCGCGATCGCGGGCCTCGCCGAGGGCCTCAGAACTGGAAATAGATGAAGGCACTTCCAGTCCCCTGACAGATGATGATCGCAAAGGCCATCAGCGCCCACACTGCGCACACCGCGGCCGCAGGAGCGCGCGCCACGACCGACTCGAGCGTACGCGCGCGCATCAGCCAGTGCGTCAGCACGAGGGCTCCCACTATCGCGCCCACCGAGACCAGATAGAAAGTCGACAGGATCGGCCGGGGCGCGCCGTTCTGCCCGAACATGCCGCGCAGCACCAGCCACGCCTTGCCGAAGGTCTTGGCGCGGAAGAACACCCAGGTGATGTTCACCAGGGTGTAAGTGAGGAGTCCCAGCAACACGAAGACTAGCGGGCCGGGACGGTAGTTGGTGAAGCGTGCTCGCAGCGCCCGCTCGACGGCGAGGTACACCCCGTGCAATCCGCCCCAGGCCACGAACGTCCAGTTCGCACCGTGCCACAAGCCCCCCAACAGCATCGTGCCCATGAGCGCCAGGTAGGTGCGGCGCGCACCGTGACGGTTGCCGCCGAGGGGAATGTAGAGGTAGTCCCGCAGCCACGATGAAAGAGTGATATGCCAGCGCCGCCAGAAATCCGAGAATCCCACGGCGGCGTAGGGAAAGCGGAAGTTGTCCGGCATGGCGAAGCCGAGACACAGCGCCGCCCCGATCGCGGTCGTCGAGTAGCCGGCGAAATCGCAGAAGATCTGCGCGCTGAAGGCGAGCGTCCCGGCCCAGGCATCGAGCGTGCCCGGAATCTTGTCGCTGTCGTAGACGCGCTCGGCGGCGCCGGAAAGAAAGCTGTCGGCGAGCACGATCTTGTTGAAGAGCCCGAGCGTCATCAGCGCGAGTCCGAAGCGCAACTGCTGGCCCGTCGCGCGGCGCGGTTGCGCGAACTGCGGCACGAGCTCCGTCGGGCGCATGATGGGGCCCGCGACCAGGTGCGGGAAAAAGGTCACGAACAGCGCGTAGTCGAGCAGGTTCCGCGCCGGCGCCGCGCGGCGCAGGTACACGTCCAGCGTGTACGACATGGTGGCGAACGTATAGAAGGAGATGCCGACCGGCAGGACGATGTCGTAGTGGGCGGGGTGGTAGGCGATGCCGAGCGTCGCCATCAGGGCACTGAAGTTATCGAGCAGGAATTGCCCGTACTTGAAGTATCCCAGCATGCCGAGGTTGGCGATTACCGAGAGCAGCATCCAGGCATGCCGGGCGGTCGGGCGGCGCGCCTTCACCAGCCCCTGCGCGGCGTACCAGTCGACCACCGTCGAGACCCACAGCAGGATGACGAACGGCGGATTCCAGGCCGCGTAAAACAGGTAGCTCGCGATGAGCAGGTTGATCTTCTTGACGGTCCACGGGAGCGGGAGCGAGTGCAGGCCGAGCACGCACGCAAAGAACACGACGAACGTGAGCGAGTTGAAGACCATGGCGGTGTGCCGACGGCGCGCCCGCGGAAGGGCCGCCTCTCCCCTTGCGCCTCAGAGAGCGCTTTTGCGAATCATGAAGGGAATGTTGGCCGCAAGCAACCCG
>DASZHQ010000071.1:0-2566 GCA_035937715.1 Steroidobacteraceae bacterium
TACCCGCACAAGGTGCTGACCGGGCGGCGCGATCGCCTGCACACCATCAAGCAGGACGGGGGCCTGGCGCCCTTTCCGGCGCGCCACGAGAGCGAGTACGACACGTTCGGAGTCGGACACTCGAGCACCTCGATCAGCGCAGCGTTGGGCATGGCGGTGGCGGCGGCGCGCGCCGGCGAGGATCGCCGCGTGGTGGCGGTCATCGGCGATGGCGCCATGACGGCGGGCATGGCGTTCGAGGCGCTGAACCACGCCGGCTCGCTGCCCGCGGACCTGCTGGTGATCCTCAACGATAACGACATGTCGATCTCGGAGAACGTCGGCGCCCTTTCCAATCACTTCGCGCGCGCGCTCTCGGGCCGGGTGTACGCGCACCTGCGCGAGGGCGGCAAGAAAGTGCTGCGGCAGATGCCCACGGTGTGGGAGCTCGCGCGCCGCTCGGAGGAACACCTGAAGGGCATGGTGCTGCCCGGCACGTTGTTCGAAGAGATGGGGTTCAACTACATCGGGCCCATGGACGGTCACGACGTCAAGGCGCTGGTCAGCACGCTGCGCAACATCCGCAAGCTGCGCGGACCGCAGTTCCTGCACGTCGTGACGCGCAAGGGCAAAGGCTACGCACCCGCCGAAGCCGACCCGATCAAGTGGCATGGGCCGGGGCCGTTCGACCCGGTGAGCGGCACGATCTTCAAGGAGAAGAGCGCCGGTCCCACTTACTCGCAGGTCTTCGGCCAATGGCTGTGCGACATGGCGGAGCGCGATCCGCGCATCATTGCGATCACGCCGGCGATGCGCGAGGGCTCCGGCCTGGTCGAGTTCTCCAAACGGTTCCCCGATCGCTATTTCGACGTCGCGATCGCCGAGCAGCACGCGGTGACCTTCGCCGCGGGGATGGCCGCAGACGGCCTGAGGCCGGTGGTCGCGATCTACTCGACGTTCCTGCAGCGCGCCTACGATCAGCTCATTCACGACGTGGCGCTGCAGAACCTGCCGGTCGTGTTTGCGGTGGATCGCGCCGGCCTCGTCGGCAGCGATGGCGCGACTCATCAGGGCAGCTACGATCTGTCCTACCTGCGCTGCATTCCCAACACGGTGATCATGGCGCCGGCGGACGAGAACGAGTGCCGGCAGCTGCTGTACACCGCGAGCACGCTCAACGCCCCGGCAATCGTGCGCTATCCGCGCGGCGCAGGTCCTGGAGCGGCGGTGACCGCGGAGCTTAGCGCGCTGCCGGTCGGCAAGGCGCAGCTGCGGCGCGAGGGCAAGAGCGGGCTGGCGCTGCTGGCGTTCGGCGCGCTGGTGACGCCGGCCCAGCCGATCGCCGAAGCCCTCGACGCCACGCTCGTCAACATGCGCTTCGTCAAGCCGCTCGACGAGGACCTGATTGTCACGCTCGCCGCACGGCATCGCGCGCTCGTGACCCTCGAGGAGAACGCCACGCGCGGCGGGGCGGGCTCCGCGGTCGGTGAGCTGCTCGCCGCGGAAGGTCTGCAGATCCCGCTGCTGCAGCTCGGTATTCCCGACCGCTTCATCGAACACGGCTCGCGCGAGGGGTGCCTGGCGGCCGCAGGACTCGATGCGGCGGGCCTCAGCGCCAGCATCGAGCGCTGGTGGGCCCGGCAGCCGCAGCAACGCCTGCGTTCCGCCGGCGGGGCGTAAAAGCTCTCGGCCCGCCCCGGCCAACAGCGCCAGGCGGGCGCCGCCGGCGCAGCCGCTCACCCGGAGCTCACCCAAGCGCGCCGTACCTAATAAGAGGTATTCCGCGGCACTGCCGCGCCACCAACAATGCAACTATCCGGGCGTTTGCTGTAGGCTTTTGCATCATGACTCCTCCGCTCGCCACCGCCAAGCTCGCGCGCACTGCCGTCCCCGAGGTCGAGGACGTGCAGGCACGCCCCGACACGCGCGAACTGCCCATCAACCGCGTGGGCATCAAGGACATCAGCCATCCGGTGCGGGTCAAGGATCGATCCGCGGGCGAGCAGCACACGATCGCCAGCTTCAACATGTACGTGAGCCTGCCGCACAACTTCAAGGGCACGCATATGTCGCGCTTCGTGGAAATCCTGCACGGCGAGCGCGAGATCTCGGTGGAGTCGTTTCGCGGCATGCTGCGCACCATGAGCGAGCGCCTTGAGGCCGACACCGGGCACATCGAGATGAGCTTCCCGTTCTTCGTCATGAAGCGCGCGCCGATCTCCGCCGTCGAGAGCCTGATGGACTACCGCGCCAGCCTCATCGGCGAACACCGGCACGGCCACACCGAGATGTGGGTGCGGGTGTCCGTGCCGGTCACCAGCCTGTGCCCGTGCTCGAAGAACATTTCCGACTATGGCGCCCATAACCAGCGCTCGCACGTGACCATCACCGCGAAGCTGCGCAGCCACATGTGGATCGAGGAGCTCATCGAGATCGCCGAGAGCGAGGCCTCGTGCGAGCTGTACGGAATTCTCAAGCGCCCCGACGAGAAGTACGTGACCGAACGCGCCTATGACAACCCGAAGTTCGTCGAGGATATGGTGCGCGACGTTGCGACCCGGCTCAACGGCGACGAGCGCGTCGCCGC
>DASZHQ010000072.1:0-19912 GCA_035937715.1 Steroidobacteraceae bacterium
CACGATGGAGCCGACGTTGCGGGCCTCAGTGACGGACTTGAAGTTCTCGATCCGCTGCTTGATGAGGTTGCTGATCTCGGTTGCCTTGATGGCCATGGGCTTTCTCTTTCGGTCGAATTCGGTCTAGGCGGTCAATTCGTAAGCGATACGGTCGAGCCGCGCGCGCAGCGAGCCGTCGATGACCAGGTCTCCGGAGCGCAGCACCGCCCCGCCGATCAACGCGGGGTCGATCTCGCAGCGCAGGCGCACGTGCCGCCCGAGTCGCTTCTCGAGCGCGGCACCGAGCTTTTTCTGCCGTGACTCATCGAGCGCGGCGGCGGAGGTCACCGTGACGTCCGCCATGCCCTCGGCGGCGTCCTTGAGCGTATCGAAAAGCTCCGCGATCTCCGGCAGGTAGGCGAGGCGGCGGTTGGCGGCGAGCGTGCGCACGAAGTTTTCGCCATGCGCGCCGAGCCCGGGGCCCGCGATGCTGATCAGCAGCTGCGCGAGCTGCTCGGGCGTCACGTGCGGGCTACCGAGCAGCGCCTGCACGCGCGCATTCCTCACCACCTGAGCGGCGATGCGCAGCGCTTCGGACCAGGGTCCCAGGCACTGCTCGGCGCGCGCTTCCTCAAAGGCCGCGCGTGCGTAGGGTCGGGCGATGGTGAGCCGGTCGGGCATGTGTCTATCAGATCTGCGCGGCGAGCTGATCGAGCAGGTCGGCGTGCTTGCGCGCGTCGATCTCGCGACCGAGCAGTTTGGAGGCTGCGCCGACCGCGATGCCCGCCACCTCGCGTCGCAGGCTCTCCCTGGCGCGCCTGACCTCGAGCTCGATCTGCTGCTGCGCGGCGGCGACGATGCGCGCACTTTCACTGCTGGCTGCGCCCTTGGCCTGCTCGAGCAGCTCGTTGGCGCGATGCTGCGCGTGATCGATGATCTGGTTGGCGCGCTCGCGCGCCTCGCGCACGATGGCTTCTGCCTTGTCGCGCGCTTCGCTCAGCTCCTTCTCGCCCTCCTCGGCGGCCGCGAGTCCCTGCGCGATCTTGCGCGAGCGCTCCTCCATGGCGTTCAGGATATGCGGCCAGATGTACCTCATGGTGATGAACACCAGCAAGGCGAACACGACCATCTGCACCAAGAGCGTGAGATTGATGTTCACGTTCCGTTATCTCCTGCCTCGAGCCCTCAACTTCATCCGTCAGTGCGCCGCCTGCAGCGCGCTCACGAACGGATTTGCGAAGGTGAAGAACAGCGCGAAGCCGATGCCGATCATCGCCACGGCGTCGAGCAGGCCCGCGACCAGGAACATCTGTACACGCAGCACCGGCAGCAGTTCCGGCTGGCGCGCTGAGCCTTCGATGAAGCGCCCGCCGAGAATGCCGAAGCCGATGGCGGTGCCGAGCGCCCCCATGCCGAAAATGATGCCGACGGCCAGCACGGTCATGGCCTGGATGTGTGCAACGTTTTCCATTCAGCTCTCCTCGAAGCAATTCGAATTATCGGAAATCCCGCAGTGTGCCGCGGCCCTTCCGTCAGTGATGCTCGTGTGCCATCGACAGATATACGATCGTCAGCACCATGAATATGAAGGCCTGCAGTGTAATGATAAGGATGTGGAACAGCGCCCAGACGAGCCCGAGAATGAGCTGCGCGATGATTCCCGCCCAGCCTCCCACCGTGAGCAGGCCGGCGAGCCCGTGCGACAGCGTCAGCCCCGCGAGCAGCAGGAAAATCATCTCCCCGGCGTACAGATTGCCGTAGAGACGCAGCGACAGCGAAACCGGGCGGGCGAGGAAAGTGACCGACTCCAGGATGAAGTTCACCGGCACCAGCAGCGCCTGCACCAGGATGTTCTTCGCCCTGAACGGTTGCAGGGTGAGCTCGCTCACGAACCCCACGACTCCCTTCATCTTCAGGCTGTAGAAGATGATGAGGATGAACACCGTCAGCGACAGTGCGAAGGTGGCGTTGAGATCTGTGCTCGGCACCACCTTCAGGTGCTCAAAGCCCGCGCCGCGCGCCACCGCCGGCAGCAGGTCTACCGGCACGAGGTCCATGAAATTGAACAGGAAGATCCAGCAGAAGATGGTGAGCGCCAGCGGGGCGATGAGGCGGCTGGTGCCGTGGAAGCTGTCGCGCACCTGGTTGTCGACGAATTCGACGATGATCTCGATGAAGTTCTGCACCTTGCCGGGCACCCCCGTCGTGGCCTTGCGCGCCACCCACCAGAACAGCCCGCAAAACACCACGGCCAGGGCGATCGAGAAGAATACGGTGTCGTAGTTGATGACGGAGAAGTCGACGATGCCGTGCGGCGCCTTGTTCGAGAGGAAGGTCTGATGGTGCAGGATGTATTCGGTCGCGCCGCCCTTGCTCTCCGCCGCTGTCATGGTTGTCACCCAGGCATCCACCACTTCAGGCACTGCGGCGCGAGCGGCCCAGGGCCGGCAACGCGCCGAGCAGCGCAATCCAGTACACCAATACGGTTGCGGCGAACGCGGCGAACATCGCCAGCGGAGCCACCTTCAACCACTTCAGCACCAGCGCGAACAGCACGACGACGAGGGTGAGCTTTACCGCCTCGCCCACGTAGAACGTGCTCAGGGCACGCAGCCCGCCGCCCGAGGCGCTGCTCAGGCCGAGGCTCGCCATCGCCAGGCTCCCCACCGTGGCGATCCCGCCACCGAGCAGCGCCGAGACGGCCGCAAGCCGACCGGCGAGTCCCAGGGCGCACAGTGCCACTATCACGGTCGCGCCCGCCTGACCCAGCACGACGCCGAAGGCCAGCCGCCGCGCCTGGGGCAGATCGATCGCCGACACCTTATATAAGTCCCACTCGAGGGGCCCAAAAGAGCCGTGTCTCTTGCGCCTTGAGCGGACGCAAGTGGCTTAACATTACTTCGGCCGTTCAATCACTTAGGACGTAACGGCGAAAAAGCCGCGGGATTATAGAGAGCGCGTGCGCCTCCGTCCACAGCGCTCGCTCAGCGCTTGTGCCCATGGGAGGCGCTTATTGAATGTGCGCGAGGATCCCGTCGAGCTCGTCCAGGCTGTTGTAGCTCACGACGAGCTTGCCCTTGCCGGCGTTGCCGTGCTGGATGGCGACGCGCGCCCCGAGCTTGTCCGCGAGCTCCCGCTCGAGGCGCTCGACATTCGGATCGCGCGAGGAGGACGGGCCGTTCGATCCGATGCCCGCGGGTGCCTGAAGGCGACGCACCAGGGCTTCGGTCTCCCGCACCGACAGGCCCTTCTTCGCCACCAGCATCGCCACCTCGGTCTGCTGGCGCGTGGGAGTGAGGGCGAGCAGCGCCCGCGCGTGGCCCATCTCGAGCGCGCGCTTCTCGATGAGCTCGCACACCTGCGGCGCGAGCTCGAGGAGTCGCAGCAGGTTGCTGACGCTGGCGCGCGAGCGGCCGACCGCCTCGGCCGTCTGCTGATGCGTGAGGCCGAATTCGCTGATGAGGCGCGCGAGCGCCCGCCCCTCTTCCAGCGGATTGAGATTCTCGCGCTGGATGTTCTCGATGAGCGCGACCGCGATCGCCGCCTCATCGGGGATGTGGCGAATGACGGCCGGAATCTCCTTGAGGCCCGCCATCTGCGCCGCGCGCCAGCGCCGCTCCCCGGCGATGATCTCGTAGCGCTGCGACTGCCCGTTCCCGGCACCTTCGAGCGGACGCACCACGATCGGCTGCACGACCCCCTGGGCCTTGATCGAGTCAGCGAGCTCCGTGAGCGTCTCCGCACGCATGTCCACGCGTGGCTGGTAGCGGCCGCGCTGCAGCAACTCGAGCGGCAGCCGCGTCAGCTCCTCGTCGCGCGGCGCGGGCGCCGTCACCACGGCCGCCTGGCGCGTTCCGAGGAGATCCGCCAGCCCTCGGCCGAGGGTCGGTTTCCTGTGCATCATCTTGAGATTTCCTCGCCCACCGCGCGGGCGACGGGAAGATCCGCGGCCGACTCGTGGCTTGCCGTCTCACTGAAGCCCGCCCCGTTGTGCGGCTCAACGCCGTTGTCGGTGCCGCCCGCCGCGGAGGCCTCCGCCGAGGCAACCGCTTCAACCGCTCCCGCCACATCATCTCGGGCCACCGGATCAAAATGCGCGACCGCCTCGCCCGGCACCGCGTCAACGGGCGCCACCGCACCGCCTGCTGTCGCCGCGTCAACCGGCGCGCTCGCTCCACCCGGTGCTGCCGCCTCCTCGGACGGAGCGAGGTGAGTTTGTGTCGAGTCAGCGGGCGCTGCGTCCGCAATGGCATCCTCGGGCGAGGAGCCGGGCGTCTCACCCGCCGCAGCCGCAGGAGCCTCAGCGGGCGTCACCGCTGCCGTCTGTGCGAGCCCGCTGGCGTCCTCATCCTCGCGCCGGATCATCTCTCCGGCGAGCGCCAGGTACGCGAGCGCGCCGCGTGACTCCTTGTCGTGAAACAGCGCCGGCTTGCCGAAGGAGGGCGCCTCGGCGAGGCGGATGTTGCGCGGGATGACGGTGCGGAACACCTTGTCGCCGAAGTGCGTGATGAGCTGCGCGCTCACCTCGTTGGCGAGGTTGTTACGCGGATCGAACATGGTGCGCAGCACGCCTTCGACCGTGAGCTGCGGATTGGCCGCCTCGCGGATCTGCTCGACCGTCGAGAGGAGCGCGGACAGCCCCTCCAGCGCGTAGTACTCGCACTGCATCGGGATCAGCACGCTGTCGGCGGCCACCAGTGCATTCACCGTCAGCATGTTGAGCGCCGGCGGACAGTCGATGAGGATCACATCGAAGTCATAGCGCTTGGGCTCGAGCGCGTGGCGCAGCTTGGTCTCGCGCCCGATCGGCAGCGTCAGCAGCCGCACTTCCGCGGCCACCAGATCCTGGTTCGCCGGCAGCAGCGTAAAGCCGGCGTGCTCGACCGTCACCAGCGCGTCGGCGAGCTCCACTTCCCCGAGCAGCACCTCGCAGGCGCTGCAGGTGAGCTGCGCCTTCTCGATGCCGCTCCCCATGGTGGCGTTGCCCTGCGGATCGAGGTCCACGAGCAGCACGCGGCGTCGGGTGGCCGCCAGCGAAGCGGCGAGATTGACCGCCGTGGTGGTCTTGCCGACGCCGCCCTTCTGGTTCGCGATGGCAATGACGCGGTTCATGGGCCGACAGTGTACTGCACTGCGGCGCCAGCGCCGCGCCGCTCTTCGCGACCCCTCGCTTGTGGCCCTCAGGCCACGAGCTTATGCGGCTTGCGCGGGGGGCGGCCCAGGCGCTCGCGCGCCATCTCATCCGCCACGGCGTTCGTGGTGCGGTTCTCGCGCCGGGCGCGCTCGAAAATCTCGGTGAGCCGTACCGGGATGGCCTGGATGTCGGCGATCACCTGCGCCTCCGTGGCGCCGCCGTGATACTCGCGCGAGACGCTGATGATACCGCCGGCGTTGATCACGTAGTCCGGCGCGTACAGGATGCCGGCCGCCTGCAGCGCCGCCCCGTCCTGGCCCTGCGCCAGCTGGTTATTCGCAGCCCCCGCGATGATGCGGGCGCGCAGGCGCGGGATGGACTGGATATTGAGCGCCCCACCGAGCGCGCAGGGGGCGAGCACGTCGACATCGAGCGCGAGGATGTCCTCGACCGCTACGGCGCGCGCCCCGAACTGCTCGCACACGCGCTGCACCGCCGCCCGTCGCACATCCGCGACAAACAGCCGGGCGCCCTCGGCTGCCAGCTGGCCACACAGGTGATACCCGACCCCGCCCGCGCCCTGCACCGCGACCGTGACCCCATCCAGGTCCGCCCGCCCGAGGCGGAATCTCAGCGCGGCCTTGATCCCCAGGTACACCCCGAGCGCGGTCTTCGGTCCCGGATCTCCGCCGGCCCGCCCCGGCGCGGCGCCGAGGCCCGACACATAACGCGTCGCGCGCGCCACGTGCGCCATGTCGGCGATCGTGGTGCCGACGTCCTCGGCGGTGATGTAGCGGCCCGCGAGCGAGTCGACGAAGCGACCGAACGCTTCGAGGAGCGGCGGCGTCTTCGCCTTGTGCGCCTCGCCGATGATCACCGCCTTGCCGCCCCCGAATGGCACTCCCGCCAGCGCGTTCTTGTAGCTCATGCCACGCGAGAGTCGCAGCACGTCCGCAACGGCTTCCGCGGTGCTCGCGTAGGGGCACATGCGGCAGCCCCCGGCGGCAGGCCCGCGGGCGGTGGAGTGTACGGCGATGATGGCGCGCAGCCCCGGGGTCGCGTCATGGCCGAAGACGACGAGCTCGTGGCCGTCGAACTCACGCATGTCGAAGATTTCCATGGGCCCTCTCGCTCCGGCGCGGCATCGCACCCTGCGGCGGATCGCAGAAGGCTACGCCGGGCCCTCCGCACCGATCGTCACAAAAATTGCTTTAATTGGCCTCTGGGTGAAATATTCATCTCAATTGTCATCTGATATTGAGATGGATAATGCATATGCAGGTAGACCTGGACCGAGGCGATCTCAGGATCCTCGAGCTCGCGCAGGAGCACGGGGCGCTGTCGGCGGCCGAGGTGGCCGAGCGATTGGGGATGACCACCTCCACGTGCTGGCGGCGGCTGACGCGCCTCGAGCAGAGCGGAGTCATCAAGAAGCGCGTGGCGCTGCTCGATCGCGAGAAGCTCGGGCTCTCCGTGCTGGTGTTCTCGCACGTGAAGCTCGCCGGTCACGGGCGCGATGCGCTGCTGCGCTTCGAGCAGGCGGTGCGGGCGCACCCGGAAATCCTCGAGTGCTACACGCTGATGGGCGAGACGGACTTCCTGCTGCGAATCGTCTGCCGCGACATCAAGGCGTACGAGGCGTTCTTCCTCGATCATCTGTCGCGCTTTCCCGGAGTTCAGTCCGTGAACTCCTCGATCGCGCTCGCCGTGATCAAGGAGACGACGGCGCTCCCTCTGCTGCCTTGACGCGGACCGCCGCGGCGGCGACCGGGAGAGTGAGCGGCTCGACGCCTGCCGCGGGCGCCGGATCGAGCCCGGCGCACGTCACGATCTGCTGCGTGTTGATGAAAGGGCCTTTCTGGGCGCGCGGTACGGGGCCGCGCCGGGTCTTGCGCCAGAGGTCGTAGACCGTGAGGCCGCCGGTCAGTGTCGCCAGCGTCCCGAAGTAGGCGCCCGGCCCGAAGGCGGCGATCAGCGTGCCCGCCAGCGTCGGGCCGAGCGCCGCCGCCATGCCGTTGATGCGCAGCAGCCTGCTGCTCGCGGCGACCATCTGCGCGGGCTCGAGCTTGTCGTTGACGTGCGAGACCGAGAGCGAGTAGAGCGTCAGCACCGCGCCGCTGTAGAGCCCGGTGAGCAGGAGGAATAGCGCGCGCGGCAGGGGGTGGAATACCACGATGCTGACCGCCACCAGCGTCGCGAGCACACAAATGCCGGCAATCACCGTGCGCCGGTCGATGCGATCGGAGAGTCGGCCCACGGGGTACTGGGTGAGCACAGCCGAAAGAATGCTGACCGCCATGAACTCCGCCACCCCCCGGGTGCCCGAGCCGATGAGGCGCGCGTACACCGGGCCCATGGAGAAGATGATGGAAGAGATGAGTCCCGACATCGCGACCGCCACCACGCCGAGCGGTGAATTGCGGTAGAGGTCGCGATAGCGCACCGGCTTCGGCACGGCGGGCTCGGGTGTCTGCTGCGCCGAGGCGACGATCGGCACCATCGCGAGTGAGATCAGCGCCGAGATCAACATGAAGGGCGCCGCCGTCTGCGGGCTGGAGAGCACCAGCAGGAACTGCGCAGCTCCGAGGCCGACGTACAGCACGAGCATGTAGACGGCGAGCAGCCCCCCGCGATTGGTGCGGGTGGCGCGGTGATTGAGCCAGCTCTCGGCCACCACGTAGATGCCGGCGAAACACACCCCGGAGAGCAGCCGCATGAGCGCCCACGGCAACGGATGCACCCACGAGGCATGAATCAGGACCGTAACCGAGGCGAGCGCGGCCAGAGCGGCGAACACCCGCACGTGCCCGACCTGCCGCAGCAGCCGCGGAGCCACGAGGGTGCCGATGAGATACCCCACGTAGTAGCACGACATGATGAGCCCGGTGACCGGGGGCGCGAACCCCTCGAGCGTGGCGCGCAGTCCGAGCAGGGTGCTCTGCAGGCCCGCGCCCAGCATGAGGATCCCCATGCCGAGCAGCAGCGGCCAGGTTGCGATGATCGGGTTCACGGGACGGTGCGGGAGGCGGTCAGGTCGCGCTCGGGTACGCAATCATATACGTTGGTGCTTGTCGCAGGCGCTCAAGCCGGTGACAGCACGATGACGCAACGCGCCGCCCCGAGGTGCGGAATCGCGAGTTCGCGCAAATCCACCACGCGCCAGGGCGCAGGGAGTGCCGCGAGCTCGGCCTTCGGCCATTTGCCCTTCATGGCAAGCACCCGGGTGTGCGCAGCGCACAGCGCCGCCACCTTCGCGAGCAGCTGCGGAAGTGGCGCGAACGCGCGCGCGATGACGGTGTCGAAGGGCGCCTCCACCTCCAGCGCCTCGACCCGCGCGTGCACAGGGCTCACATTGGTGAGCCCGAGCCGCCCGACCGCGTGCGACACGAAGCGGATTTTCTTGGCGGTCGAGTCGATGAGGGTGAAGTGCCGCTCGGGGTTGCACAGCGCGAGCGGCAGGCCCGGGAATCCGGCTCCCGTGCCGGCATCGGCGATGCGCGCGCCCTTCAGGTCGGGGTGCACCGCGAGGCTGTCGAGCAGATGGTGCGTGAGCATCGCCTCGGAGGTCGTGATCGCCGTCAGGTTGTAACGGCGGTTCCAGCGGGCGAGCTCGTCGAGCAGCGTGAAGAGCCGTGCCGCATCCTCCTCGCCGAGCGCCACCCCGAGGCTCGCCGCGTCCTGCATCAGCCGTTCGATGGCACCTGGCTCTGCGGCACCGGGTCCGGGGGCGATCAAGAGAGCTCCTTGCGCTGCGGCGGGCGTGATTGATCATACTTGCACACCGTGAGGCTGTTGCTGGTAGAAGACGACCCGATGATCGGCGAGGCGATCCGCGCGGGACTGAAGCGCGAGGGCTTCGTCGTCGACTGGGTGCACGAGGCCGGCGCCGCCGCGCGCGTGCTCGGGAGCGAGCCCTTCGGGGTCGTGCTGCTCGATCTGGGGCTGCCCGGGAGCGACGGCCTGCAGCTGCTCAAGACGCTGCGCGCGCGCGGTGAGATGCTGCCGGTGCTCATCATCACCGCCCGCGATGCGGTCTCCGATCGCGTGCAGGGCCTGGATGCGGGCGCCGACGACTACCTCATCAAGCCCTTCGATCTGGACGAGCTCGCCGCGCGCATCCGCGCGCTGCTGCGCCGCAAATCCGGGCGTGCCGCCAGCGCCATCGAGCACCTGGGAGTCGTGCTCGACCCGGCGACGCACCGCGTCACGCAGCAGGGCGCGGAAATCGCGCTATCGCCGCGCGAGTTCACGCTGCTGCAGCTCTTGATGGAGCGGCCGGGGACGATCCTGTCGCGCGCCCAGATCGAGGAGCGCCTGTACGGCTGGGGCGAGGAGGTCGAGAGCAACGCGGTCGAGGTGCACATCCACGGCCTGCGCCGCAAGCTCGGCGCGCAGTTCATCCTCACCGTGCGCGGCGTCGGCTATCGCGTGAGGCCGCGCGCGTGAGCTCGCTGCGCGCGCGGCTGCTGGCGTCGCTCCTGGCCGGAGTGCTGTTCGTCGGCGCCGCCGGCGGATGGATCGTGTATCGCAATGCACTCGCCGAGGCGGATGCGTTTTTCGACTACCACCTGCGCCAGACCGCGCTCATCCTGCGCGACGAGCCGGTCGAGTATCAGCTGGCACCGCAGTTTGCGCCGGCCGAGGCAGCGTACGACTTCGTGGTGCAGGTCTGGTCGCTCGATGGCGTGCGCGTGTACCTGTCGCGACCGCACGCGGTTCTGCCGCAGATCACCACGCTCGGCTTCGCCACGGTGAGCACCAGCGAGGGGCGCTGGCGCGTATTCGGCGTGCAGGCCCTGAACCGGGTCATCCAGGTGGCGCAGCCGCTCGCCGTGCGCGAGCAGCGCGCCGCGCAGCTTGCGCTGCAGACCTTGAAGCCCTTCGCGCTGCTGCTGCCGGTCCTTGCGCTCGTCATCTGGTTCGCCGTCGGTCATGCGCTCGAGCCCCTGCAGCGGCTCACCGCGCTGGTCAAGGCGCGCCGCGTCGACGCGCTCGACTCCCTGCCCGTCACCCACCTGCCGGACGAGGTGCAGCCGTTGGTGCTGGCCCTGAATGATCTGCTCGCGCGGCTATCCGCAGCGCTCGAGCGCGAGCGCGCCTTCCTGGCCGATGCCGCGCACGAGCTGCGCACGCCGCTCACCGCACTGCACCTGCAGATGGGCATGCTGGCGCGGGCGAGCAGTGAGGGCGAGCGCGCCGCGGCCATGAGCACGTTGTTGACGGGCGTGCAGCGCGCCATCCGCCTGGTGGAGCAGTTGCTCGCGCTTGCCCGGCAGGAGCCGCGCACCAGTGCCGTGCGCGTCCCCGTGCGCCTCGATGACTTAGCGCGCGAGGTCGTCGCGGAGCTCGTGCCGCTGGCGGACGCCGGCCACATCGATCTCGGCGTCGCGGCCGCGCAGCCGGTCAGCATAGCGGGGGATCCGGATGCCCTGCGCACGCTGCTGCGCAATCTCATCGACAACGCCGTGCGCTATACACCTCCCGGCGGCCGCGTCGATGTGACGGTCGAGGCAGCACGCCTCACGGTCGCCGACGATGGTCCGGGCATCGCGCCCGAGGAGCGCTCGCGGGTGTTCGATCGCTTCTATCGCCATCCCGGCACCGAGCCCCCCGGCAGCGGGCTCGGCCTTGCGATCGTGAAGGCAATCGCCACGGCCCACGGCGCCACGGTGCAGCTCGCGCAGGGACCGTCGGGCAAGGGGCTGGCCGTGACCGTCTCGTTCGCGGCGGCCGCCGCAGCGCACGAACCCAATGGCCGCAACATCAATGCGCCATCTTCTGCAGGAAGCTCGCTGCGGTGAGCAGGTACTCGTCGCGGTTGGCCTTCTTCCTGAAGCCATGGCCCTCGTCCTTCGCCACCAGGTACCACACAACGCCGCCCGCTGAGCGGATGCGCCACACCAGCTGCTCGGACTCCGAAACCGGCACTCGCGGGTCGTTCATCCCCGCCACGACCAGCAGCGGCTTGCGGATGCGCCCGGCGTTGGTGAGCGGCGATATGCGGTCGAGGAACACGCGCATGGCGGGGCTGCGCTCATCGCCGTACTCGGCGCGGCGCAGGTCGCGCCGGTAGGCGGAGGTGTTGCGCAGAAAGGTGACGAAGTTGCTGATGCCGACCACGTCGATGCCCCCGCGCAGCCGCTCGCCGTAGTTCACGAGCGAGGCGAGCGCCATGTAGCCGCCGTACGAGCCGCCCATCACCACCACTCGCTCGCGATCGAAACCGGGCTGCGCGCCGATCCACACCAGCAGCGAGCCGATGTCACGCACCGCGTCCTCGCGCAGCACGCCGTTGTCGAGCGCGAGGAAGCTCTTGCCGTAGCCCGATGAGCCGCGCACGTTGGGCGCCACCACGGCGTAGCCGAGCTCGTTAACGAGGAACTGCACGAACGGATCCCACTCGGGGCGGTACTGGGCTTCGGGTCCGCCGTGAATGTCGATCACCACAGGCGCAGGCGTGCTCGTGCGCGGCCGGTAGACGAAGGCCGAGAGCAGCCGTGCATGGCCGCCCGCGCGGTCCCAGGTCGGGTAGCGCACGAGCTCCGGCGTCACCAGCGTCCCCAGATCGATCGGGCCCGCCTCGCTCTTCGTCCAGCGCGCCGTACTCTGCTGCTCGAGGTCGTACACGTAGACATCGCGCGGGGAGGTCGGCGCATCGACGGACATCGCGAGCTTGCCTCCGGTACGGTCGAAGCGCGGGTTGCCGATGCGCCCCTCCGGCAAGCCGGCGGGCGTGAGCGACTGGCGGGTCTGTGTGTCGAGAACCGTCAGGCGGCTGCGACCGTCCTCGTTGAGCACGTACGCGATGTAGCGTCCATCGGGGCTGACGTCGAAATCTTCCACGTCCCAGCCGGCATCCGGCGTGATGCGGCGGCTCTCGTGGGTGACCGGATCCTTGAGCCTGAGCTGCACGAACTCGCTGTCCTCGTCGGTCAAGACGTAGACCCCGCGGCCGTCGGGTGCGAACTTTGCCGTGCGGATGCCGGCCTTACGGGGTTTGTCCTCGAGCGGCGTGACGGCGCCCGTCGCTGCGTCCGCCAGGTACAGGTAGCTCTCGGTCATCGAGAGGTACTTCCACACCAGGAGCTTCGAGTCATCGCTCGACCAGTCGAGCGGGTACCACGTTTCCTCGCCCCCTCCGACGAGAAGCTGCGGTGCGCTACCGCTGGTCACATCCGCAACGTAAACGTCGTAGCTGAGCGAGTCGCGGTCGTTGCCGTAGAAGGCCACCCGCTTGCCGTCATGCGCCCACGCCGTGCTGCCGTGAATGAAAGCCCCGCGTGTCAGCTGCCGGACGCTCCCGGTGCCTGAGCGGAAATACACCTGGGCGTTCTCATCACCCCGCTCGTCCTTGAGGAATACGAAGCCCAGGCCGCTCTTTGCGGCGCGCGCCCACTCGATCGGGTCGGGGTAGAAGGTGAGCTGCTCGCGCATGCCGAGCGCAGCCGCGACGCGATGCACCTGCTCGGTCTCACCGAAGCGCGTCGAGACGAGGATGCTGCCATCCGCCAGCCAGTCGAGAAACGTCGCGCCGCGCGACTGCTGATAGCGTGCCAGAAGCGCGCCGAGCGCGGGATCGGGCGTCGGCACTCCGTCGAGGAGAAGAGTGCCGCTCTCGCGGCGTTGCGCAGCGGAAGGCGGCGGCGCAGCGGGCGGCCCCGCTGGTACGCTGGCTGCGGGCGCGGCGGGCGGCTGCTCTCCCAACGCACCCGCAGCGGCACTGAGCAGGGTTGCAGCCAGCGCGATGCCGGGAATGAATATCCGTGGAAAGAAGCAGTGATCGCGAGGGGTCATGCCACTACGCTAGCGTACAGGTTACGATGTGTATATGCGCAACTCCTGACCGCGCCGCGTCGCGGACCGACGTTCCCCTGAAACCCACACTCTATCGTCACCCGCATGGCATCACCGCCGTGGATGCCGAGTACCTCTACCCCGGCCACGCCGCCGCGCACGTGATCGAGGACTCCGGCCGGGCGGCGTTCGTCGATGTCGGCACGAATGCCTCGGTGCCTTATCTGCTCGCGGCGCTCGATGAGCTCGGCATTGCACGCACGGCGGTGGATTATCTCCTGCTCACGCACGTGCATCTCGATCACGCCGGCGGCGCCGGCCAGCTCATGCGCGAGCTTCCCAACGCCCGCGCGCTCCTGCATCCGCGCGGCGCCCCGCACATGATCGATCCCGAAAGACTCATCGCGGGGGCGAAGGCGGTCTACGGCGATGAGCCCTTCCGGCGCATGTACGGGGAGCTCGTGCCCATCGCCCCCGCGCGCGTGCACGCGGTGCGCGATGGCGAGCGCGTGCAGCTCGGGGCGCGCACGCTCGAGCTGATCCACGCGCCCGGACACGCCCAGCATCATTACGTCGTGATCGATGCGGCCCACGCGAGCATCTTCACCGGCGACACGTTCGGGATCTCCTACCGCGCCCTCGACACCGACAAGGGCCCCTTCATCACCCCCTCGACCGTGCCCACCCAGTTCGACCCCGAGCAGCATCTCGCCTCCGTCGATCGCATGCTCGCCTACGCACCCGAGTCCATGTACCTCATGCACTTCAGTCGCGTGACGGGCGTGCCGCGCTTAGGCAGGCTCCTGAAGGAGCAGATCGTGGAGCTGGCGCGCATTGCGCGCGCACACGCCGCGGATGCCGATCCCGCGGCCGGGATCCGCGCCGACATGCTCGCCCTGTGGCTGAAGCTTGCGCGGCGCGAGGGTTCCCGGCTATCTGATGCCGAAATCGGGCACGCGCTCGCCGGAGACCTGACCCTCAACACTCAGGGGCTCATCGCCTGGCTCGCGCGCTGTAAGGACAAGGAGAAGGTATGAGCTCCTTCAAGGCGTTTCGCATTCACTCCGAGGCAGGCAAGGTGGCAGCCCGCTTCGAGTCGCTCACGTTGAACGATCTGGCCCCGGGCGACGTGGTCATCCGCGTCACCCACTCGGACATCAACTACAAGGACGCGCTCGCCGCGACCGGCGCGGGCAAGATCCTGCGCCGCTTTCCGCTGGTCGGCGGCATCGACCTCGCGGGGGTGGTCGAATCCTCGGCCGATGCGCGCTTCCGGCCCGGGGACCCGGTGCTGGTGACCGGCTGCGGGCTCTCGGAGACACACGATGGCGGCTACGCGCAATTCGCGCGCGTGCCGGGCGATTGGGTGATCCCGATCCCTAAGGGGCTCGATGCCTTCACCGCCATGGCAATCGGTACCGCCGGCTTCACGGCCGGGCTTGCCATCCACCGCATGGAACAGAACGGCCAGGCACCGCAGGGCGGTCCCATCGCGGTCACCGGCGCTTCGGGAGGGGTCGGGAGCCTCGCGGTCGACATGCTCGCGGTGCGCGGTTACCGCGTGGTGGCGGTCAGCGGCAAGGCGGACGCGGAAGCGTACTTGAGGGAGCTGGGGGCGAGCGAGGTGCTGAAACGCGAGGAGCTGGACCTCGGCTCCCGCCCGCTCGAGAACGCCCGCTTCGCCGGCGCCATCGACAATCTCGGCGGCGATACCCTCGCCTGGCTCACGCGCACGGTGGACTTCTGGGGCAATATCGCCAGCATCGGGCTCGCCTCGAGCGCGGAGCTGAAAACGACCGTCATGCCCTTCATCCTGCGCGGCGTGGCGCTGCTCGGAATCAACTCCTCGGCGACGCGACGCGAGTGGCGCCTCGCGGTGTGGCAGCGCATCGCGACGGATCTTAAGCCGCGGCATCTCGAGCGCATCGTCACGCGCACCATAGATTTCGCGGAGCTGCCCACGACTTTCCCGGCCTACCTCGAAGGGCGTGTCACCGGGCGCACCGTGGTACGGATCACCTGAACCGACCAGCCGGTTCCTTGCGCTGCG
Source organism: Steroidobacteraceae bacterium (assembly GCA_035937715.1). Classification (GTDB taxonomy): domain Bacteria; phylum Pseudomonadota; class Gammaproteobacteria; order Steroidobacterales; family Steroidobacteraceae; genus 13-2-20CM-66-19. The sequence goes on from DASZHQ010000072.1 coordinate 14,958, forward strand.
CGGAGGCTGCTTTGGGGGGCGCGATATAGAATGGTTGTTCCCTTGCGAGGTCTCTCCATGTCGGAAACGTCAGCCACCGCCGGCACTCGGCTGCGCTCTGCAGTCGAGGCGGAACGCCCCCTGCAGGTTGTCGGGACCATCAACGCCTATGCGGCGCTGCTCGCCGAGGGCGCCGGGTTCCGCGCGATCTACCTCTCCGGTGCCGGGGTTGCCAACGCCTCTTTCGGACTTCCGGATCTGGGGATCACCTCTCTCAACGACGTATGCGAGGACGCGCGGCGCATCTGCGGCGCAACGGCGCTGCCGCTGCTGGTCGATGCCGACACCGGCTTCGGTGCGGCCTTCAATATCGCCCGCACCACAAAGGAACTGATCCGCGCCGGCGCGGCCGGCATGCATCTGGAGGACCAGGTCTCGGCCAAGCGCTGCGGCCACCGCCCCGGCAAGGCGCTGGTGCCGGAGGCCGAGATGGTCGACCGCATCAAGGCCGCGGTGGATGCCCGCAGCGACCGCGGCTTCGTCATCATGGCGCGCACCGACGCTCACGCGGTGGAGGGCCAGGGCGCCGCGCTCGCCCGCGCGGGGGCGTACGTGCAGGCGGGCGCGGACATGATTTTCGCGGAGGCCCTCAGCACCCTCGACGAATATCGCCAGTTCGCCGCAGGCGTGAACGTCCCGGTGCTCGCCAACATCACCGAGTTCGGGCAGACGCCGCTCTTCACCACTGTCGAGCTCGGCGCGGCCGGCGTGCGGCTGGTGCTCTATCCGCTCTCGGCCTTTCGCGCCGCCGCCAAGGCACAGGTCGTGGTATACGAGGCGATCCGCAGAGGCGGCACGCAGAAGAGCGTGGTCCCCTACATGCAGACGCGCGAGGAGCTCTACGAGGTGCTCGGCTACCACGAGTATGAGAAAAAGCTCGACGAGCTATTCGGTAAGAAGCCATGAACGAAGCCACTAACGAGCCCCACGCTTTCAAGCCGAAGAAATCCGTCGCGCTCTCGGGGGTGACGGCCGGCAACACGGCGCTGTGCACCGTCGGGCGCACGGGCAATGATCTGCACTATCGCGGCTACGACATCCTGGAGATCGCCAATGTCTGCGAATTCGAGGAGATCGCTTACCTGCTGATCCACGAGAAGCTCCCCAACCGCGCCGAGCTCAGCGCCTACAAGACGAAGCTCAAAGCGCTGCGCGGCCTGCCGGGCACGGTGCGCAGCACGCTCGAAGTGCTGCCGGCCTCGAGCCACCCCATGGACGTGCTGCGCACCGCCGTCTCGGTGCTCGGCTGCACGCTGCCGGAGAAGGACGACCACAGCGCCGCTGGTGCGCGTGACATCGCCGATCGTCTGATCGCCTCGCTCGGCTCGATGCTCGTCTACTGGTATCACTTCAGCCGTGACGGGCAGCGCATCCAGGTCGAGACGGCCGACGATTCCATCGGTGGGCATTTCCTGCACCTGCTGCACCGGCGCCCGCCCCCGCCCTCCTGGGTGCGCGCCATGCACACCTCGCTCATCCTCTACGCCGAGCACGAGTTCAACGCCTCGACGTTTGCGGCGCGCGTGATCGCAGGCACCGGCGCGGACGTCTACTCCTGCATCACCGGCGCGATCGGCGCCCTGCGCGGACCCAAGCACGGGGGCGCGAACGAGGCCGCTTATCAGATCCAGGGCCGCTACCAGAGCCCCGAAGAGGCGGCGGTCGACATCCGCGCGCGCGTGGCGAGCCACGAAGTCATCATCGGCTTCGGGCACCCGGTGTACACCCTCTCCGACCCGCGCAATCAGGTCATCAAGGAGGTGGCGCGCGAGCTGTCGAAGGAGGCGGGCGACATGCGGCTGTTCGACATCGCCGCGCGCATCGAGACGGTAATGCACGAGAGCAAGAACCTGTTCGCCAACCTCGATTGGTTCTCGGCCGTGTCCTATCACCTGCTGGGCGTGCCGACCGAGATGTTCACGCCGCTGTTCGTCATCGCCCGCACCACCGGCTGGGCGGCGCACGTCATGGAGCAGCGCGTCGACGGCAAGATCATCCGCCCGGCGGCCAACTACACAGGTCCCGAGAACGTCAGGTTCGTCCCCATCGAGCAGCGCAAGTAAGTAAGCCATGTCAGCACACGACACCCGCTCCGCCGAGCGCCCGCAGCCCGACGCCGCCCTCGTCACGATCGCCGCCTACGCGCGCAATTTCACTGTGCAGAGCGAGACGGCCTACGAGACGGCGCGCTACTGCCTCATGGACACGCTCGCCTGCGGCTTGCAGGCGCTGAAATATCCGGCCTGCCGCAAGCTGTTAGGTCCCGTGGTGCCAGGGGCCGTCATGCCCGGGGGGGCGCGCGTGCCGGGGACCTCCTTCGAGCTCGAGCCGGTCCAGGCCGCATTCAACATCGGCGCCATGATCCGCTGGCTCGATTTCAACGACACCTGGCTCGCCGCCGAGTGGGGTCACCCTTCCGACAACCTCGGGGGAATTCTCGCGGTCAGCGACTACCTGGCGCGCCTCGCGGTGATGTCGGGCCGCCCCCCGCCTGTGGTGCGCGATGTGCTGACCGCGATGATCAAGGCGCACGAGATCCAGGGAGTGCTCGCGCTCGAGAACAGCTTCAATCGCGTGGGACTCGACCACGTGCTGCTGGTGCGCATCGCCTCCACCGCGGTCGTGGCGAGCCTCCTCGGGGCGAGCGAAAGCCAGGTGGTGAACGCGGTATCCAACGCCTGGATCGACGGCGGGGCGCTGCGCACCTATCGTCACGCGCCGAACACCGGCTCGCGCAAGAGCTGGGCGGCAGGGGATGCCACGAGCCGCGCCGTGCGGCTTGCGCTGATCGCGCTCACCGGCGAGATGGGCTATCCGTCGGCACTGTCGGCCAAAACCTGGGGGTTCAGCGACGTGCTCTTCAAGGGCAAGCCCGTCTCACTCCCGCAGCCCTTCGGCAGCTACGTCATGGAGAACGTGCTGTTCAAGATCTCCTACCCGGCGGAGTTTCATGCGCAGACCGCCGTCGAGGCGGCGATGACGCTGCATCCGGGCGTCCGGGAGCGCCTCGCCGACATCGAGCGCATCGTGATCGAGACCCAGGAGCCGGGGGTGCGCATCATCGACAAGGTGGGCCCGCTCGCCAACCCCGCCGACCGGGACCACTGCATCCAGTACATGGTGGCGGTGCCGTTGATTTTCGGACGCCTCACCGCGGCGGACTACGAAGACGCGGTGGCGGCCGATCCACGCATCGATGCGCTGCGCGCGAAGATGCAAGTGCGCGAGAACCCGACATTCACGAAGGAGTACTACGCGCCTGACAAGCGTTACATCGGCAACGCGGTGCAGGTGTTCTTCCGCGACGGCGGCCATACGCCGCGCGTGCAGGTCGATTTTCCGATCGGCCACCGCCGCCGCCGCGCCGAGGGCATGCCGGTGCTGGTGAAGAAGTTCGAGAGCGCGGTGGAGGCGCACTTCGGGGCCAGGCAAGCCGAGCGCGTGAAGGCTCTGTTCGCGAAGGCGCAGCCGCTCGACGCGCTGCCGGTGAACGAGCTGATGGCGGCGATGGTGAGCAACGGGTCCGCCTGAACGGGCTAGCCGACCCGCACTGGCACGAACAGCCGCGTGTCCCCGCGCTGGATGAGGAGCGCGACGTGTCCCTTGGATTTCTCCACCGCGCCGCGCAGCTCGTCGGCGCTCCCGACCGGTGCGCCGTTGGCGGCCAGCACCACATCCCCCGGCTGAATGCCCGCTTCGGCGGCCGGGCCGCTCGAGCGCTCGACCACGAGGCCACCCTTGACGTTCCCCTGACGCTGCTCATCGACGGTCAGCGGCCGCACCGCGAGCCCGAGCTTACCGCCCGTATCCTCGTGTCCCTTGGGGTTGGCGGCAATGCGTTTGTCCTCCATGGCGCCGAGCTTCACGCTGATGTCGCGCGTGGCATGGTTGCGCCAGATCTCGAGATTCACCGTGGTACCCGGTGACACGCTCGCGATCTGCACCGGCAGCTCCGAGGAATCCTTCAGCGGCTGGCCGTTGAGCTTCAGGATCACATCCCCCGGCTCGATACCGGCATGCTCGGCCGGGCCGCCCTTCTCGAGGGAGGAGACCAGGGCCCCTTCCGGGCGTGGCAGGCCGAAGGAGTCCGCGAGCCCCTGCGAGACGCTCTGGATCATGACGCCGAGCTTGCCTCGGGTGACGTGGCCGGTGGTCTGCAGCTGCTGGCTCACCTGCATCGCAACATCGATCGGGATCGAGAAGGACACGCCCATGTAGCCGCCGCTGCGGCTGTAGATCTGCGAGTTGACGCCCACCACTTCGCCGCTCATGTTGAACAGCGGTCCGCCGGAGTTGCCGGGGTTGATCGGCACGTCGGTCTGGATGAAGGGCACGTAGCCCGAATCCGGAAGCGTGCGGCCCTTGGCGCTGACGATGCCCGCGGTGGCGCTGTTCTCGAAGCCGAACGGCGCACCGATCGCGAGCACCCACTCGCCGACCTTGAGGGTGCGCGAATCGCCGAGCTTGACCGTCGGCAGATCCTTCGCGGGAATCTTGATGACCGCGATGTCCGAGCGCGTGTCGACGCCGATCACCTTGGCGGTGTACTCGCGGCGGTCGGTGAGGCGCACCGTCACTTCACTCGCGCCGTTCACGACGTGCGCATTCGTCATGATGACGCCGTCGGAGCGGATGATGAAACCCGAGCCTTCGCCGCGCATTGGCGCGGGGTTCGGCGCCTGGAACCCGAACGGCGTGCCGCGGAAGAACGGGGCAAACGGGCTGTTGGGGCCGAACGGATCATTGCCGTTGCCGTTGCCGTGTTCGTTGCCGTCGCCGTTGTCATCACCGGAGTTATCGCCCTGTGAGTTCCAGCCGGTGGCCACTTTGGTGACTACGGTGATGTTGACCACCGCGGGGCCGAACTTCTGCACCATGGAGCTGAAGTCCGGCAGCATCGCGCCGGGGTTGGCGGC